>DATHHC010000129.1:0-2156 GCA_035317285.1 Gemmatimonadaceae bacterium
CGACGCCGAGAGGATCCCGCGCGTCGAAGGAGTCTCCGCGGTGCAGGCCGCCGGCGGAGGCGAAGAATACGAGATCGTCGTCACCGCGCCGGAGATCGACACGCGCCAGTTCTCGGAGGAGTTCGGTCTCGATCTCACCGAGATCGGCCGGGTTGTTGCCGGTAGTCCGGGTATTGTTCTCCTGCAGGACGGGGAGCGCATCGTCTCTCCTCCCGGGTTCGACCACTTTCGCGATAAATGACCTCTTTCATTCGAACGATTCTTCTTTACACGACCGCCGCGTTGGCAACAATCATCCTCGGCTCCATGGTCATCATTGCCGCGCTACTCGGTATCGAGGACAAGCCTGGCGGCGTCTACGACAACGTTCCCAAGTGGTGGTCGCAGGCGGTGATGTGGGCAGTAGGGGTCAAGGTACGAGTTCACGGAATGGAGAACGTGAGCAGCGGCGAGCCCCACATTTTCGCGTCCAACCACGTCAGCTGGTTCGACGTTCCGTCTCTCGCCAAGACGTTGCCCCGCAACAGGTTCGTGGCGAAGTCAGAGCTGTTCAAGGTGCCGATCTTCGGCCGCGCAATGCGCGCCGCCGGAATGATAGAAATCCAGCGGGACAACAGGAAAGCCGCGTTCGGGGCATATGACGTCGCGGGCGAGCGAATCCGTGGCGGCAAATCGGTCGTCGTCTTTCCCGAGGGGACGCGCGGAAGCGAGTATCCACTCCGGCCCTTCAAGAAAGGCCCGTTCGTGCTGGCCATCGCAGCCGGCGTCCCGATCGTGCCCATCATTCTGCACGGGACGATCGAGATCATGCCGAGGGGATCGCTTTGGGCTCATCCGGGCACGGTTGATATACATTTGCTCGAGCCAGTCAGCACGACCGGTGTCGACTACGACCACCGCGAAGAGTTGATGAAGACGGTGAGAAAGAGAATGGCGGACGCGATGCGCGAGCTGTACGGCGTCGAGCCTCTGCCCACGACGGCACCGCGGCTCTCTTCATCGGTCGAGATAGTTTCGTCCGAGACGCATACGACCGAAACACGGTAGCACAGACATCCAGATCAACGCAGGCAGCAGGCACTTCCCAACAATCCACGCCCCTAACTAAGAAAATGTCAGGCATAATCGAGATCAAAGCGCGCGAAATTCTGGACAGTCGCGGAAACCCGACTATCGAAGCCGATGTCATGCTCGACAGCGGCGCCTTCGGCCGGGCCGCGGTGCCGAGCGGCGCATCGACTGGAGAACACGAAGCCCTCGAGCTCCGCGACGGAGACGCCGAGCGCTACCTGGGGAAGGGAGTGGAGCAGGCGGTGCAGAGCGTGGAAGAGCGCATCGCGCCCGCGCTCAACGGACTGTCGGCGGCCGATCAGATAGCGATCGACCGCACTATGATCGAGCTCGATGGCACTCCCAACAAGGGAAAGCTTGGCGCCAACGCGATCCTCGCCGTCTCGATGGCGACGGCGCGCGCGGCGGCGATGGACGTCGGGCTCCCGCTCTACAAATACCTCGGTGGCCCAATGGCGCGCATGCTGCCTGTGCCGATGATGAACATCCTGAACGGCGGCGCGCACGCGACCAACACCGTGGATTTCCAGGAGTACATGATTGTCCCGGTTGGCGCGACGAGTTTTCGCGAGGCACTGCGAATGGGAACCGAAGTGTTTCACGCCCTGAAGAAAGTGCTGGTCAAGAGGAAGCTCTCGACTGGCGTCGGCGACGAAGGCGGCTTTGCGCCGGATCTCAAGAACGACGAGGAAGCGTTGCGCGTCGTGGTCGAAGCGATCGAGGCAGCAGGCTACGCGCCTGGGAAGGAAATCGCGATCGCCCTCGATCCCGCCGCGTCGGAGCTGTACAAGAATGGCACGTACACGTTCAAGAAGAGCGGAGCCGGGAGTCTCGATTCCGACGGAATGATCGAGCTATATCGGAAGTGGCTGGACGAGTATCCGATCGTATCCATTGAAGACGGACTCGCCGAAGACGACTGGGACGGGTGGGCGAAGATTACCGCGGCCCTTGGCGATCGTGTGCAGCTGGTGGGCGACGATCTCTTTGTAACGAGCACAGCGCGTCTCGCGCGCGGCATCGAATCAGACTGCGCGAATGCGATCCTGATCAAGCTCAATCAGATCGGCACCCTCACGGAAACG
>DATHHC010000130.1:0-3105 GCA_035317285.1 Gemmatimonadaceae bacterium
TCGGGGTCGGATCGCTGGGCATCGTGCTCCTCACCGGATTCTTCACCGGGATGGTGCTCGCGCTCCAGTCCGCGGTGCAGCTGCAGACGTTCGGCGCAACCGATTACATCGGCAGCCTGATCGCCGGCTCGATGATTCGCGAGCTGGGCCCGGTGCTGGCCGGATTGATGGTGGCGGGGCGCGTGGGATCGGGAATCGCCGCACAGCTCGGGTCGATGCGCGTCACCGAGCAGATAGACGCGCTCAATACGCTGGGAACGGATCCGATCAAGAAGCTCGTCACGCCGCGCGTTCTGGCCAGTCTGATCATGCTGCCCGTGCTCACCGTCATCAACGATTTCGTCGGCATACTTGGCGGCAGCATCATCGCCAAGTTTTACCTCGGGAAACCGGCGTCGCTATATTGGCGAACGGTGTTCGAGCAGATGCTCGCGGGTGGATTCACGCTCCACTACATCCCGAATGATTTCATTCAGGGGCTGACCAAGCCGTTCGTTTTCGGTGGCATCATCTCGCTCGTCGCCTGCTATCACGGACTGAAAACCACGGGTGGAACCGAAGGCGTCGGCAATGCGACTACCCGCACCGTCGTAACGGCGAGCATTCTCATTCTGGTCGTAGACTACTTCCTCACGCAGATCATCCTCGCGGTGTTCCCCTCATGAGCGACGAAGAAGACCGCCGCGGCAAAGCCGAGAGGCGTCATCCAAGCGAGAAGGACGAGACCGCGATGCCCCGTCGCGCGCACGACTCGGGACGCGTGCGCGCCGCGATCAGGACCGAGCTCGAGGAGGTCGCCGAAGAAGGGGCCGAGCTGCAAGCGCGGACGGGCGTTGGCCACGGCGAAAGGGTCATCACGCTCGAGAACATCTCACTGGCGTTCGAGGACCCGATTCTCGAGAACGTCTCGTTCAACGCCAAATCCGGCGACACGGTCGTGGTCGTCGGCGAGTCCGGCACCGGGAAGTCGACGATTCTCAAGCTGCTGCTCCGACTTCTGATCCCGGACAAGGGTAGGGTGCTCATAGACGGCGAGGACATAACAGGTCTCACCTTCGACGACGCGCTCAAGGTGCGCCAGAAGATGGGGATGGTATTCCAGGGCGCGGCCCTCTTCGATTCGATGACCGTCTACGAGAACGTCGCGTATCCGCTGCGTGAGCATACGCTCCTGAGCGAGGACGAGATCGAAGCCCGCGTGCGGGAGAAGCTCCAGTTCGTGGATCTCGAGCCCGAGAGGGTGATGGACCAGATGCCGTCGGAGCTATCGGGCGGAATGAAGAAGCGCGTCGGAATCGCGCGAGGCCTCGCCAACAATCCGGAGATCATGCTTTACGACGAGCCGACGTCGGGCCTCGATCCGCTCACGACCGCCACGATCACTTACCTTATCATCAAGCTGCAGCGCGAGCTGGGCGTCACCAGCATCGTGGTCTCGCACGACATCAGGTCGGCCTTTCGAATGGCGAGCAAGATCGCCTTGCTCGCAAACCGGCGCATTGGTTTCTTCGGCACCCCCGAAGAGATGACCGGCACCGATGACCCGTACATCCGTGAATTTCTGGGCGGATTTTGAGCGCAATTCTCGTATCCGTGAATTTCCGGAAGGATTTTTACCAAGTCCGTGATATTTTCTAGCCCATGAAACGATCGTCGTTCATAACCTGGGACCAGCTCAAGGTCGGAGTGCTGATTCTCGTGGCGCTCGTGATCCTTGCGTTCTCGATCGTGAAACTCGGGGCGGCCGGGAATCTGTTCGGAAAGCGATATACCCTTACCGCCTTCGTCGCCAGCGCCAGCGGGCTTCGCAAGGGCGGTCCGGTCTCGGTGGCTGGGCAGCTCGCCGGCACCATCAAGGATATCAAGTTTCTTCCGCCGGACATGGACACGACCCGCAATCTGGTGCTTACCCTCGAAGTCAACACCAGCGTCCGCGAGCAGGTGCGCCTGGATTCGCGCGCCAAGGTCAAGACGCAGGGACTCCTGGGCGACAAAGTGTTCGACATCAGCGTGGGCACGCCCAAAAACCGCATGCTTCACGAGGGCGACACCCTCGCTATCGTACCGTCGACGGACTATGAAGCGGTGGTAATCCAGGCATCGGCCGCGATCGCCGAAGTGGTGCGACTCACGCAGGACCTGAGCAAAGTCACCAACAGCATCAACCGTGGCGAGGGCACGCTGGGCCAGCTCGTCATGAACCGGCAGCTGTATGACCAGCTCAACACGACGCTGGCTCATACGAGCTCGCTCATGGCGAGACTCGAAAACCCGCGGGGAACCATCGGGCGCCTGCTCGACGATCCGGCGCTCTACTACAGCCTGAATCGCGCGATCTCGGGGGCGGACACGGTGCTCTCGCAGATCAATTCCGGCGGCGGGTCCGTGGGCAGGCTCCTTCGCGACGATACGCTCTACATTCACCTGAATAGCGTCGTCGCCCGCGCCGACTCGCTCGTGACCACGATGACGAGCGGAAATGGGACGGTGAAGAAGCTGTTCACCGACCAGCAGATGTACGACCAGCTGCTGAAGACCGTCACCGAGCTGAATAACGTCCTCATCGAAGTTCGCCGCGATCCGAGGCGGTACACAAAGGACATGATTCAGGTTAAGCTTTTCTAACTGGCCGCGAGTAACGGTCGGTTGGAACTGGCACCTGAACGGGGCGCCTCGGGAAGGGTCAACTGAACGGGATCCGATCTCTGAACGACTGAAAAGAACGGGATCCGAGATCTGAGAGGCACAGATCTGAGGGTTTAGTCACTGCGCTACGACCCTATTATCGATCTTCCTATGACTACGCGAGTGCAGTGGGTCTCACTCCACGGGAGTCGGTCGGCGCGGCTGTGACTAGAACCTGGTATCTGTGCCTCTCAGATCTCGGATCGCATTCTTTTCAGTTGCTCCGTTCAGTTCAGTTGCGGTAGTCCGTTCAATGGCGGTAGTCGGTTCAATTGCCGAAGCCCTCGATCTCCGGGATGCATGAAGACGTACGAAATCGACGTAGCAGTAACCCGCGGGGATGGAACCGAATCGGAACATCGAGTGCACGCCGCCGTGGTCGGCGAGGGCGACGAGCTACTGGGCACCGCCCGCGACGGG
>DATHHC010000131.1:0-2862 GCA_035317285.1 Gemmatimonadaceae bacterium
CGCGTGCAAGAAGAGCACTGATCCGACGCTCGTGATCGAGACCGCTCCCGTTGAACGTCGCAGCATCGTTCTGAGCGCGCAGGCGAACGGGACTGTCGAACCCATCGACGTCGTCGAAGTAAAGTCGAAAGCGTCAGGCACGATCATCAGGATGCCCGTCGACGTCGGATCGAAAGTAAAGGTCGGCGATCTGCTCGTTCAGATCGATCCGCGCACGGTGCAGAATAACTACACCCAGGCGGCGGCTGATCTCTCGTCGGCGACCGTAGCGAGGTCGGTGGCGCTGTCGCAACGCAATCGGTCCGCGGAGCTGTTCAAAGAGAAAATCATCACCGCCGTGGAGATGGAGGCGGCGACTGTCGCTTTCGCGAACGCGGATGCAAACGTCATCAAAGCGCGGACGGATCTCTCGACCGCGAGGCTTCAATTGGAGGATGCTACGATTACCGCGCCGACGAACGGTACCGTCATCTCGCGGCCGGTGTCGGTGGGCACGGTAATCACGTCAGCCTCGACCGCGGCGAGCGGCGGTACGGCGATTCTCGACATGGCCGACCTCGGCAAGGTCCGTATGCGCGCGTTCGTGAACGAGACGGACATCGGCAACGTCAAGGCGGGCATGACGGCCGTCGTGACCGTGGACGCGTTCCCCAATCGGAGGTTCGTGGGTATCGTGGAACAGGTCCAGCCGGAGGCCGTCGTGCAATCGAGCGTCACGATGTTTCCGGTGCTGGTGAGCCTCGACAATTCCGACGGATCGCTCATGCCCGGTATGAACGGGCAGGTGGTGATGGACATCCTCAGGAAAGACAATGTTCTGGCGGTGCCGAGTGACGCGATACGGAATGCACGCGACGCGGCGACGGTGGCTCCCGTGTTGAGAGTCACTCCCGATTCGTTGAAGGCGGCCCAGGCAGCGGCGCGGGGCGCGCGCACGGCCGGAGCTGGCGAATCGGCGTCTGCGAGTGATACGACACGTCGACGCAGGTTTGGCGCGGCGAGCTCGACGCCTGGCGCGGTCGGGGCCCAGGGTGGAGCTGCGGGTACGGCGTCATCTACTGGCCGGCGCGGCGGAGGTGGGGGCGGTGCGGGTGGTTTCGCCGGTGCTGGTGCTGCTGGCGGCGGTGCGGGGGCGGCAGGGACCGGCCGCGGTGGGGCCATGTTCGTATTCGTGAAGACGGGCGACAAGTACTCGGCACGCGTAGTGCGCCTCGGAGTCAGCGATTTCGATTACTCCGAGATCATCAGCGGTGTTCGGCAGGGCGAGCAGGTCGCCCTGCTCGGGCCTGCGGTGCTGCAGGCCCAGCGCGACCAGCTTCAGGCTCGCGTGAGAGCCGGTGCGGGTGGAGGGCTTCAGCAACAGACGACCCCAGCAGCGGGCGCCGGCGGAGCTGGTGGAGCTGGCGCAGCTCGTGGTGGTGGTGGCGGCGGTGGACGCCCGCCCGGCAATTAAGGAGGTAGTACCATGCTGCTCGGAGAAACGATTGGCGTAGCACTCGGGGCGCTAAGGGCGAACAAGCTTCGCTCGTTTCTGACGATGCTCGGCGTCGTGATCGGGGTGGGTGCCGTGATCGCCGTCGTCGCGCTCGGACGCGGCGCTCAGGAATCGGTCAACGCGAGAATTTCCGCGCTGGGAACGACCCTCCTGACAGTTCAGCCCGGGCAGATCTTCGCGCCCGGCGGAGTTTCGTCCGGCAGCGACCGGGCACCGATGGTGGTCGATGACGCGAAGGCACTCGATTCGGCGGGCCCATCCATTGCCGCGATCGAACCGGAGATGCAGAAGCAGCTCCAGGTTCAGTACCTGGCCACAAATACCAACACGACGGTACTCGGCACGACGGCCAACTATCTCGACGTGCGCAAGTACGCGATTGCTGAAGGAAAAATGTTCACGACGGGTGACGATAAGGCCAGCCGTAGTGTCGCCGTGCTCGGCGCGGCGATTCCCGACAACCTCGGTGTACCGGCGGCGAGTCTCGTCGGACAGAACGTGCGCATCGGTGGATTTCTGTTCAGTGTGGTTGGGGTTCTCGCCAGCAAGGGAAGCGGCGGCGGATTCGGAAACCCGGATGATCAGGTTCTGATTCCAATCACCACGGCGCAGTTCCGCGTGTTCGGGAGCGACCGGTTGCGGCAGATTGGCGTGCTGGCCGCATCGGAGGCCGAGATTCCGCAGGCGATGGCCGCGATTCAGCGGACGCTCAGAAGGGAACACAGACTGCGAGTGGGAATCCCCGACGATTTCCAGATCCGCAATCAGGCCGACTTCCTGAACACGCTCGGCGAGACGACACAGATCTTCACTTTCCTCCTCTCGGGAATCGCGGCGGTGAGTCTTCTCGTCGGCGGAATCGGCATCATGAACATAATGCTGGTGTCGGTCACGGAGAGGACGCGCGAGATCGGCGTGAGAAAGGCGCTCGGCGCGACGCCCAAGAACATTCTGCTCCAGTTCCTGATCGAGGCGGTGGTGCTGTGCCTGCTCGGCGGGGTGGGAGGGATCGTGTTCGGTTGGCTTGGCGCGGTCGCGCTGGCCAAGTTCGGGAATTTCAATACTTCGGTGGCGCCGTCGTCGATTCTTCTGGCGTTCTTCTTTTCCGGATTCGTCGGGATTCTTTTCGGAGTGTGGCCGGCGAGGCGCGCGGCTAGTCTCGATCCGATACAGTCGCTGCGCTACGAGTAGGCTGCCTGGTCGGAGAGTGGGAGTTCGTTGGCGGCATCCACATAACCGAAGCAGGGGGCCGGTAGCTTTGCAGCTAAATCGCCGGGCAGCTTTCATACTGGCGCTAGAGTGATCAAGCGACTGTGACTCGCGTGGTTGGTGAGAGCATTGCGATGCTGCCACCAATTCAAGGTGTA
>DATHHC010000132.1:0-4089 GCA_035317285.1 Gemmatimonadaceae bacterium
GATCCTGGCGTGGTCTCCGGATAGGAGAACTTCCGGCACCGTATGCCCCCGAAACTCCGGCGGACGCGTATAACTCGGCGCACTCAATCCTCGACCGAAAAAAGAATCGGTTCGCGCGCTTTCGATGTCGGACATTGCGCCAGGTAGCAGGCGTACTGTCGCGTCGATGATCGCGAGAGCAGCCGCTTCCCCGCCGCTCAGGACGAAATCGCCGAGGGAGATTTCTTCGGTAGCTAGATGATCGGCGACGCGCTGGTCGATGTCCTTGTAGTGCCCACATAGCAGTGTCAGCTCTTCGCCCGCGGCGAAACGCTCGGCATCCGCGTGCGAGAAGACGCGCCCTCGCGGGGAAAGAAGCACGATCGGCGGCCTGGTGCTGAGCGATTCCACCGCCTCGAAAAACGGCTGCGGCTTCATCACCATTCCCGCGCCACCGCCGTACGGCGCGTCGTCGACGGTGCGGTGTTTGTCGTGGGTGAAGTCGCGCAGGTCCACGAGGTTATAGCGCACGCTGCCCGCGGCCGCGGCGCGCGACGGGATGCTCAGCCCAAGCGGCCCACTGAAAAAATCGGGAAAGATCGTGACGACATTGATTCTCAGGGGCACGCGTTATTTCCCTCCCAGAGACGCGTCGATCAAGCCGAGTGTGTCGTTGATTACGATGATGCGCGCCTCGATGTCGGTCCGGACGACGAGCTCGGGCCGATACGGAATCAGGACGCTGCCGCGCGGCGTCTGGATGTCGAGCATCAGCCCCTGAGGCAGTTCGTAAAATGTCGACACCGTGCCGAGCGCCTCGCCGGTGGTGCTGACTGCCTTCATGCCGATAAGGTCGTGGAGGTAGACCTGATCTTCCTCGAGCGGCGGCAGCTCGCTGAATCGCGCGAGCAGGTAGCGGCCGCGCCAGAGCTCGGCACTGTCGCGGTCTCGTAGCTCCTCGAACTGGACGAGCAGCCCTTTCTTGAACGGCCGCGAGCCCGAGATGGTGAGCGTCGGGATCTCCTCCTCTCCCCTGGAGTCGTGAACGACTGCCGGGTCGCCGTTGGAGGTGCCCGCAAAAACACGACTGCCGGACGCGAAGACGACGTCCGGCTTATCGGTGAGAGGCTCGATGACAACCTCTCCGCGAATTCCCTGCGCTTTGCGGATCAGCCCGACGATCGCGTATTCGGGCTCAGACATGTGGGACTGCGGCGCGCTAGGCGCCGGCGGCTTCGTCCGACTTCTCGCTGACCGGAACCGCGACGACCTTCCGCTCGATGCCGAGTCTGTCCTCGTGACGCCGCTTGAGGACGCCGGCGCGCCGAAGGAGCGACCGTACGGTGTCGGTCGGCTGGGCGCCCAGGTTGAGCCAGTGATTGGCTCTGGCTTCGTCGACCTGAAGCGAACCCTCGTTGTTCTGACGGGGAGCGTACTGGCCGATGATCTCGATGAACTTTCCATCGCGCGGACTCTGCGAATCGGCAATGAGAATACGATAGAACGGTGCATTTTTCCGCCCGACGCGGCGGAGGCGAATCTTTACCATTTCTTTAGTGCTCCCCTGAGGGTGTTTGTGAGGCAGTGTGGGCCTCGAACCGGGCTCCTCGCGTCATCGGTCGATCCGATGCGCACCCGGGGCTGCTGAGTCGTGCAATCTAATCAGGCATCAGTGCGGAGCACAGAGGCTTTGAAGGGCACTGCGAACTGCGGACTAACTGCGGACTCACCTACCGCCCGAACATCCCCGGCATGGACGGCATCCCCATCCGTCCCCCTCCGGCCATCTTCTTCATCATCTTCTGCATTTCCCGGAACTGATCGAGCAGCCGGTTAACATCGCTGATCGGCCTGCCGGCGCCCTTTGCGATCCGCGCGCGCCGAGACCCGTTGATGACCCCCGGATTCTTCCGCTCGTCGGGCGTCATCGAGAGCACTATCGCCTCGACGTGCTTCATCCGGTTGGGATCCGCCTTCATCTGCTTGAGCGCCTTGGTGTTCACGCCGGGCAGCATCTTCAGGATTCCTTCCAGCGGGCCCATCTTCTGGATCTGGCGCATGCTGTTGAGGAAATCGTTGAGATCCATTCCCTCCTTGCGGATTTTTTTCTCCAGCCGCTTCGATTCGGCCTCGTCGAACGAGGCCTGCGCCTTTTCGACGAGCGTGACGACATCGCCCATCTGGAGGATGCGCCCCGCCATTCTCTCGGGGTGGAACTCCTCCAGCGCGTCGGACTTCTCGCCGACGCCGATGTACTTGATCGGCTTCTTCGTCACGCCGTAGATGGAGAGCGCCGCTCCGCCCCTGGCATCGCCGTCCATCTTGGTCAGCACGACGCCCGTGATGTCGAGCACCTGGTCGAATCCCTGCGCGATCTTCACGGCGTCCTGTCCGGTCATCCCGTCGGCAACGAGGAGGATTTCGGATGGATGGAGAGCATCCTTGAGCCGCGACAGCTCCTGCATCATCGCATCATCGATCTGGAGACGGCCTGCGGTATCGATGATCACGACGCGATCGCGCTCCCGCAGCGCTTCGGCGACTCCCGCGCGCGCGATCTTCACGACATCCGTCGTGCTTCGGTCGGCGTAAACCGGAATCGACAGTTCACGGCCCAGCGTCTCGAGCTGGTCGATGGCCGCGGGCCTGTAGACGTCGGCCGCGACAAGCCGAGTGGAACGACCCTCCGCCTTGAGTTTTCTTGCTAGCTTGGCGGCGGTGGTGGTCTTACCGGATCCCTGCAGGCCCACCATCATCACCACCGATGGAGGCACCGTGCCCAGCTTCAATCCCTCGCGGCGCTCACCCAGCATGGCGGTGAGCTCTTCGTGCACGATCTTGACTAGCTGCTGCCCGGGAGAGACCGTAGTGAGCGCGTTTACACCCGTCGCTTTCTTTTCGACGCGCTCGAGAAACTCACGCGTGAGCTGAAAGTTGACGTCGGCCTCGAGCAGGACGCGGCGGACTTCACGGAGGCCCTCCTTGATGTCGGCTTCGGTGAGAACACCGCGGCCACGCAGGCGGGCGAACGTCGCTTCGAGCTTTTCGCTGAGATCTTCGAACATAGCCTTTAAACTTAGGCGCCGTTAACTTCTGAAACAACTGAAGCACCACGCCGTTCGCGAGGGACTGGATGCCGCCTGCCCAGCGTAAAGACGACATACTACACGCTGAAATACCATCGACGCTGCCTCTCATGGCGCTTCGATCCACTATCGTCTATCCGCTCGGCACGATTGCCGTGCAGATGGGCGCCCCCGAAAACCTGGCGCTGCTCAAAGCCAACGAGCATGCCGGCCTGATCGTCGGCCTGGTCGTGGCCAGCGGCGATCACGACGACGTGCTCGACCCGGACCGGTTCGTCGGGCGAGTCGGAGTCGCGGCCCGCGTGCACGAGCGAATCAATCTGCCTGGCGAGACCGTGCAGATCACGCTCCAGGGGTTGCGCCGCCTCATCGTCGAAGGAGTCGTGCAGACCGATCCCTTCGCGATCGTCCGCGTCAAGCCGGCGAAGGAGATCGCCCCTGACGCGAACGAGGTCGACGACCTGATTTCGCGCATCGTTGCCGGCGCTGAAACGCTGGCGGAGCTGATCGAGCGAATCCCCGACGAAGTGCCCGCGATTCTCAAGATGAACATCTCCGATCCGGGCCGCTTCGCCGATCTGGCCGCGACGAATCTCAACTTCAAGGTCTCGGACAAAGACGAGATTCTGCAGCGCCTCAACATCGGCCAGCGCCTCAAGTTCCTCCTCGGACGAGTCGAGCGCGAAGTCGGGCGCGCGCGCGTCGCGGAAGACGTAAAGCGGCAGACCGAGATCAAGATCGAGCAGCACCAGCGCGAGTTCTATCTGCGCCAACAGCTGCGCGCGATTCAGTCGGAGCTGGGTGAAGGCGATCCGGGCGAGAAGGAAGCCGTCGAGACGCTCAAGAAGCTCGAGGAGGCGAACCTCCCCGAGAAGGCTGCACAGGAAGGCAGGCGCGAGATTGAGCGGATGCGGAATTTGTCGCCGGCCTCGAGCGAGTATCAGGTCATTCGCACCTATCTCGACTGGATGCTCGCCCTTCCGTGGAACGTGAAATCGTCGAAGGACGAAATCATCGAGCTGAA
>DATHHC010000133.1:0-9354 GCA_035317285.1 Gemmatimonadaceae bacterium
GTCGAGAGACTGAAATTCTGACTTACCGGTGCACCAGAAATCGCGACCGACGCCGAGCTTGGCTGGTAGCCAAGGCGCCGAGCAAGAACGGTGACCGTCGTGCCGTTCGCCGTCTCGGGGACGCTGAAGCTATAGCGCCCCGCTTCGTCCGTGAACGCGCCAACGCGCAGCGTCGTAATACTGACGCTTGCTCCGACAATCGGTGTGCCACCAATGCCAGTCACCTGGCCACTGATGGTCGTTCCCTGTGCCTGAGCTAGTGCCGGGACAAGCCCGAACACGACGCTCGCGACCGCAAGGAAGCGAGAAATCTTACCTGTCATTCCCATAAAACACCTCGCAGAAAGTGAAACTGGGCTAGACCTGTCGTGCATCGCGGGAGTGGTCATGGACCGGTTGCGCGAAGCCGACTATGTGGCAGCATCCATACGACGCGGCGAGCAGTAATTGGCTCGGGGCGGCGCAGACGCAGAAGGCAGACATCCCGGGAATTCCCCCAGCCCGGGGTTTTTCGGGAAGTGCCCGTAGTGATTGGCCCTAACTTAGGCCCTTTGCAACGATTATGTCAACCAAAGAAAGGGCTTCCGACTCACAAATACCCTTGGGGCGAAGCTCAGCCGTACAGGAATGCGTCGGGACCGACGCACCTGCCCCGTCTTGGCACTCGACGCGTCGGCTTTCACTCAGGGGCGACATACCGAGCTTTACTCTATTCGGGTCCAGATTAGCATCGTACCGCACTCGGCTCGAAGCGACGCGTATTGAATCGGCGTCGCTTCGCGGCTGGAGTAGTATTCAATGCCCTGGATCGTCGACGGTGGTAAGGAGTTTATGTTGAACAGCGCCTCGCCTGGAGCTGCCGAGAACACGCGCACGTTGTCGACATATATCTGCGAGTAGCAGCCCCGGGGTGCTCCCTTCCTTCTATCCATCGCGTCCCCGCCACGTGATGATCCTCCGGTCCAACGCGAGCTGGCGACGGAGCTCTCAGCGCCGTAGCGGTTGACTCGAAGGCCGGGCAGCCTCGCGACTATCTCGCCGAGCTGGCGATCCCGCTCCCTGTCGAGATCAGAGCGGGTCAGAAACGCTCCACCACCGTGTGTCCGACGATCCTCGAACTCAAGAAACTTTCCGTGCGTGGTGGGCCCACCGACGACACTTACCGTGTCGAGGGATACGACGGCAGGTGTCATCGCGAAATCGGCTGCGAGTGTGTCCGCTCCGGAAAAGCGAGCGTTGACCGCGATGCTGCTATAGCCGACGCGGCGAATGACCACACGGAAGAGTCCTTTCGGGATGCCGTTGAACAAGAACCTCCCGAGCGAGTCAGTCCGCACTCCTAGGTTGAGCGCGGGAATCATGACCTCGGCGCCGGCAAGCGGAGGAGAGGCATCGTCGTCAGCGACCACGGCGCCCAGGAACACGGACTGCGCTTGCGCACCGGAGGCGAGGCAAGAGACCGCGAACGTCATCTGAAGGCAGGCTCGGAAGGCGCTTCTCAATCAGCCTCCACTGCACAATGCGATCGAACCGCCCGCCGTGGCGAATGCTCGGCTCGCTGGAAGCACGCAGGACCTCTGCTTACAGACTATGATCCGCACAGGGTTTGTGCAAGAACGACCGCGACCCAGCCGCTCGGCCAAAGAAAGAGCCGGCCCCACCGGAGCCGGCTCTTTTTTGTAAAGACCGAGGCGACGACTGCTACTTCACGACGAGTACACCGGTCGCCCCGTTGGTCGTGCTGGTGAACGTGTAGGTACCCGGTGTAACGAAGAGCCTGGCCTGGGCATCCTTGCCAAACGCAGGCAATGGATTCCCAGCAGGCACACTACAGAGGGGCGGATTCGCGCTGCCTGCCCCACCCGTGCCGATGTCCCCGGAATTGCCAGCCGGTACGGTGGAGCCCGCAGGTGCTGTCGGCGCTGCTAACGCTGCCGCGGAATTAGCGAATGTCACGTTGAAGCACACTGTGTTGTTCGGGGTGGTCGCCGTCGTAAACGTGTTCGGAAACAGGGTGGTCCCAACCACGGCAAACGTGACCACCGCGCCCGGCGTCGTCGTATTGGGCCTGCCTTCGACCACGGCCTCAGTAGCCGAGACCGTGATCGAATCCGGAAAGAAGATGATGCCGGCCCCTGATGTTGCCGTGGTGATGGATATCGTGGCGGTAACCGGGTCGGTTATCGTGATCGGAAACGTTGCTGTCTTCGTCACACCGCCGACCGTGTTTACCGCCGTTATTGTCGCTGTCCCGGGCTTGACTCCCGTGACGATACCTGTGGTCCCAACCGTCGCGATCGAAGGATCACTGGTAAAGAATGCCGGGCGTCCGATGCCCGTCGCGTTGGTCGTACCGCGCTGTGTCGCGACCGTCGCACCACCCGCATCGGTGTAGGTAATGGTGAGGGTATCGTTTGACCCCGCGCCGTTTGTAGCGCGCGAGGTTAGCGTCATGTTGGCAACTGAAGGGGGAGTCGCTCCCGTGGCCAATACTGTGACGGGAGTGGTGTCAGCAAGCGTTACCGATGCCGTTCCGGTCCCACCCGGAATGTCCTGAAGAGAGGCGATAATGTTCGCCGCTCCGGCTTTTGCCTGGGCAGTTACCACTCCGTTCGCATCGACCCTGGCGACCGTCGTGTCCGTCGAGCGGAAGGTGGCCGCTCCAACTACGGAAATGGGATTCCCCGGGACCAACGGATTGCAGCTCGGCCCCGTGCAACTTGCGTCGAACGCGGTTACCGTCAGCGATTGCTGGCCGCCCTGCTCCAGCGTTACAGACTGTGGATCCGCTCTTACCGCAAAGAACTTGGAAGACTGCAGCACGTCCGTAATTTTGTCGTTGTTGCACCCGACAAAAGCGGCGGCTATGGCAAGAAGGCAAAGTCGCTTCATCGGTTTTATCCTGGCAGGGAAGGTGGATGTCGGGGTCATCATGGGTTCCGATCCTTGCAGCCGAGAAACTGCGGATTGTTTCGCTCGGCCTGCGGAATGACCAGGAACTTGTCCGTCCCGTAAGCACCACCCTTGTAATACGGCCCGTTGGGGAAGACCGAGTTTTCCGCGCGGCCAAATCCTCCATCAGTGATGGGGCGAACGAGCCGGCGCATGTCCGCCAAACGGTGACCTGTGCTCCAGAGCCAGAACGCCCTCTCGCGGAATAGCAGATCCTCGCGATCGGTCTGCACTACTGGATCGACGAGGGGTGGAAGCGATCCACCCACCGGCACCGGCGGGCAACCGCTGACCTGCGCAGTCGCCGAGCAAGGATTCGAAGGTTGCTTGAAGGTGTTGAAGTTGGCGCGCAGCTGATTGAGCTTCGTGAGGAAGGTCACGGGATCGCCAGTTCTCAGCGCGACCTCGGCCTCGATCAGCCGTGCCTCGGCCCCCGTCGCGATGGCAATATCCGCCTCACGTGTCGGCCATTCGAGCTGCACCAGAAATGATCCCGAGCCGGTGATATTGTCGAACGAGGTCGTTCGCGTCTGGTTGGGGTCGAATGTCTTGCACGCGGCGCTGCCCCCAATACACATGGGCACACGCGGATCGTTCGCGCTGAAGAAGTTCAAACCCACAATGCCTTCACTGTTCCCCGGCATCCATCTGCCGGCGCTGTTGTTCAGAGCCCAGATCTGGTTGTCGCCAAGCACCTGGGTGTAAAACATCGAGAACCTGAAGGCGTCAGGAACGTTGGCCGTGGTTATCGTCGTGTTCGCGCCAGCTACGTCCCCCAGGTCGAGCTGAACCCTCGCCTTCTCGATTCCGACCAGCCACTTGACAGTGTCTGCGCGGGAATCGCCCGCAGGCGCGTTTTGCAACGCGGAGTCGAAGCTGGCGATCGCCCGCGCGTAGATCTCTGTGTTGAACATCGGGTCGCCGTACACGATGTTGTTACTTGCGTCTAGCGAGCTGAGCGGCATGCCATTGCAGAAGTTCTCCGCGATCGACATCTCGGCCCAGCCGCGTACCCAATACATCTGCCCCACGTCAGAGACGTTCGCAGGCTTCCATAGCTGCAGCATCGGAATCGCCTGAATAGCGGCGATTCGGATGCGGTGCAGGCCTCGCGCCTCCAGCGTCATTGCGGTGTTGGATTCAGTTATTGCCCGTGAGTCCGCCTCGTCGCGCTGGACGAAGGTATCGGTCGAACGCCACTCGTCCGCTACGACCCCGCTGAAATGGAAGATCCCTTCATTGAGCGAGCCGCTTCCCTGCAGTCCGCCAGTGATGTCGGAAACCCGTGACAATGCGCCGACGCGCAACGCCTCGGCGCCCTCCGCCGAACCGATGTTCGAAGGGTTGATGATGTCCGGATCGGTAACGTCGAGAATCTTGTCTTTGTTGCACGCAGTCAAGGCGGCTGTCGCAAGTATGAGCAACAGTGCACCCTTGAGGCGCGCGTGAATATTCACGTTTGCCATTGTTTATCCCGTTGGTAGCGCTGTCGCGCGTCAGAAGCCGAAGTTGAAACGGAGTGTCACGTAGCGGGGTGGAGGTACGGCCTGGAACGGATCCTCGACTTCGACACCGGTTCCACCTGGTGATGTCACAGCCTCTGGATCCATACCCGTGTACTGCGTCCACGTCTTGAGGTTGCGCCCCGCCAGGGTAATGCTCAGTCTGTTGCCCGGCATAAAGCGGTGGGCGAGCCAGCTTTGTGGAGCGGTGAACGTGAGTGCAATTTCACGGAGCTTTGTATAGTCGCCCTTCTCCCAGAATCCACCCTCTGTCCTCGACGGATGGTCGCGGAGCGCCACGACGCGTGCCTGCTCCCACAGCGGAGCGTCCGGGTTCGAGAGCCCGCTGCAGTTCAGCCGCTGATTGCAGCGAATCCGCTCGTTGGAGTTCTTGAGCCAGTAGCCGCCTTTGTAATCGAACTGCGCCGTGACCCGGAACAGGCTGTGCCACAAATCCATTCCCGGCACGAAGCTCATCTCAACGTGCGGGCTGGAGCGACCGATGAACATTGCGGAGTCGCTAACGATTATTTCGTTCGCGGTCAGAATGCCATCCCCGTTGAAGTCGTTGAAGCCAAGGATGCGCCGCTGCCAGACGCCGAAGAGAGGATATCCCGGAATCTCGCGAATATCGGTGCCGATGATGGGCGGGACCGTTCCGAGGCTGACGAGCTTGTTGTTGTTGATAGCGTAATTCAGCTGACCATCAAATCCGATCTTGTCGAGATGAAGGAGCTGCGCCCTCAGGCTCGCCTCGAATCCGCTGTTCTGGACAGAACCGAGATTCTCGAATCGCGTAGCGGAAACGCCCGCCGAGGGTGGCAGTATGCGCTGCACTAGTGCATCGCGCGTCTTCTTCTTGTACGCCGTCAGGGCAAGGGAAGCGCGGTTGTCGAACATATCTAGATCCAGGCCGCCTTCGACCTCGCCGGCGCGCTCAGGCTTCAGATTCGGATTTCCAACCGCGCTGAAGACGACCGCGGCCGTTCCCTGATCGGCGACGTTTGCGTTTGCCGCAACGAAGAATGGCAGTGCGTCGTTGGAGCCCGGCGAATTGCCCGATTGTCCAAAGGCCGTCCGCACACGAAGCTGGCTCAGGAAGCTCGGCTTCGGGAAAAACGATTCGTCGGAAATCACCCACGATACACTGCCCTTCGGGTAAAATGCCGATGAAGATGCCGTTCCGAACGTGCTGTTGTCATCGACGCGGAACCCACCGGTCACGAACAGCCTGTCGCGGAACGAGAAGGTCTGCTCGAGGAAAGTGCCCGCGTTAACCTTGAAAGTCGACGCCTCGTCGGCGAAAGGAACAGCTCCAGCCGTAGTCGTGGTCGCTCCCGGCGGGAGAACCGATCCGGAGGAGCCGTTGCGCGCGAATATGCTCCGGAAGTATTGCGCCCCGAACGTGGTCTTCGACGAGACGGCCTGGTTCAGCTGGAACTGCGCAGTGCCGCTCGCGTCGAACGTGTAAAGGAAGAAGTTCGTGCGGTTGTTGGATTTGAAGCCGAGACGGCTGCTGCCGAAATTGGAGCACTGGCCCTGGCGGCAAATGTCGGAATCCACGCGATTGACGAAGTCGATGCCGAAGTTGCCGCGCGTCGTCAGCCACGTCAAAGGACGCCAGTTGGGACTCAGACTTCCTATAAAGCGGTTGATGTCCTGGCCCACGCTCTCCTGGAACATGTCGCCCGGCGTGAACGCCCGGTACCCGTTCAGAAACTGCGTCGTTCCGCTAATGAACCCATTCGTTCTGTATCCGGGTCCGCCGTAGGCGCTCGACGTCAGACCGGTGGTATTGTTCTCCGTCTGTGGCAGCCGCTGGGAACTCGAGATAAAGGCTGTCGAGACGGCCACGTCGGCCAGTGGTGACAGCTGGACATTCACGTTACCGCGGAAGGTTGCTCGCGTAAGAGCGTTGGGACGGAGTTGCTCCCCCGGTATGAATCCGTTCTTGGCGAGCAATCGCTGGACTTCGAACTCCGGAACTTTGTACACGCCTTGTTCCCCAGCGTAGTTCCCCTGCAGGTAGTAGCGAAGCGTCTCGGAACCACCTGATACGGCAGCGCCGTACTCTTCCTGATAGGCCGGAGCGAGTGGGGTAAGATCCTTCTCGGCGAACAGATTGAGCGCGGCAACGCTATCGACGATGCACGTGCCGAGCGAGATGTTCGGTAGCGAGCAGTTACCCAACGCGGTCGTACGCAACGCCCCCGTTGGCGAATGGCCGAAGAGAGTGTATGCCGTTGGATAAGTGTTATGGTCGGAGACGCGGCCGTGCTGGAGATAGGTGTCCCAATGCCCGCTACCCACGCGCCCACGTTTGGTCGTGATCACGATCACCCCGTTGGCGGCGTCGGTTCCGTACAGGGTGGACGCGGATGGCCCCTTCACCACCTGGATATCCTCGATCTGATTCGGATCGATGTCGCTCAGCCGGCTCGGATTTGATCCCCCGATTCCAATGCTGGAAGAGCCGGTTGAGCTCTCCATTCGAATGCCATCGATGATCACGATCGGATCGTTGCTCAGCGAGAGGCTGTTCACACCGCGGATGCGGATGCGCTGACCTGTTCCGCTCATGGTGCCGGCGAGCACCTCGACACCAGGCGCTCTTGCATTCAACAAGTCGGTGATGTTCGTGACCGGCCTCGTTTCGACGGTCTGCACCGCGTTGATTCTCGGAATGTCGCTGCCGACTTCCACCTTTAGCTGGGGTCCGGTCGCCGTCGTAACGACTTGCTCGAGCTGAATTGCCGTCGCTCTCAACGTGAAATCGAGCGTAGCCGAGCCGTCGGCAGGAACGGTCACCGGAAGCTTCTGGGTTACGTGTCCGATTGCGAGAACCCGAACTTCCTGCGCTCCAGCTGGCGCGCCACGAATAGTGTAGGTCCCATCGTCTCTGGTGGGGACGGCTATGCCGGTGCCGACGATTGTCACGCGTGCGTTGGGTATCGGTCGGCCCGTACCCTCCTCGCGTGCTACTCCTGTGATTGTGCCTGTGGTTCCCTGGGCGATCGCCAACGCCGGACTCAACACGGCTATCGCGACCGACACGAACTGACGAAGACGAATCATTCCTCGTTCTCCCCTCGGTGAGGGTGGTCGGACGTGTCTGGTTGGAGGCAACGCGAAATGACAGGAAGGGCCCTCGCCGCCTGTCTTATCACACCGTCGTTGTCCACCAGTTTGGGGGGGAAGGGTTTTCCCCCGGGGTCGAGGCAAAACTATACGTCGGACCCTGCCACTGCCAGCAGAAACATTAGAGGACGGCTGGAGCTGCCCCGCCTACGCCGCGCTAGCTTTTTCCGTGACGACCCGGACCTGGTCGTTCAGCACCTGCATGAAGCCGCCGCTCACGTTGAACTGGCGTGCGGAGCCGCTGCCGAGGCGTAGCTTCCCTTCACCCAGGAGCGCCATGAGAGGCGCGTGACCGGTGAGGATCCCGACCTCCCCGTCGTAAGCGGGCGCCACAACCGAGTCTGTCTCCCCCTCGAACAAAACGGCTTCCGGGGAAATCACCGATACCTTGAGCATGACTACGAGTTCGAGAGCTTCTCCGCTCTCTCGATGACGCCGTCGATGCCGCCCTGCATGAAGAACGCCTGCTCGGGATACTGATCGAATTCACCGGCGACGAGTCGCTCGAAGGACGAGACGGTCTCCTCGAGCTTCACGTACTGGCCCGGATAGCCGGTGAACTGCTCTGCGACGGCGAACGGCTGGGACATGAATCGCTGAATCCTTCTCGCCCGGCCCACGACCAGCTTGTCATCCTCGGAGAGCTCGTCCATGCCGAGGATCGCGATGATGTCCTGGAGCTCCTTGTACCGCTGCAAAATCTTCTGAACGTCGGTCGCAACCTTGTAATGGCGCTCGCCGATGAACTGCGCATCCAGGATTCGGGAAGACGAAGCGAGCGGATCGACCGCGGGGTAAATGCCGAGCTCGGTGATCGCGCGCGACAACACGACCGTCGCGTCGAGGTGCGCAAAGGCCGTAGCCGGTGCGGGGTCGGTGATGTCGTCGGCCGGAACGTAGATCGCCTGCACCGAGGTGATCGATCCGTTCTTGGTCGAGGTAATCCGCTCCTGGAGATCGCCCATCTCCGTCGCCAGCGTCGGCTGATAGCCAACCGCGCTCGGCATGCGCCCCAGAAGCGCAGACACCTCGGAGCCGGCCTGCGTGAAGCGGAAGATGTTGTCGATGAATACGAGCACATCCGCGTTTTCGACGTCGCGGAAATACTCGGCGACTGTGAGTCCCGAGAGTCCGACCCTGAGTCTCGCTCCGGGCGGCTCGTTCATCTGACCGTAGATAAGCGCGCACGAATTGATGACGCCGGACTCTTTCATCTCGAGATAGAGGTCGTTCCCTTCGCGCGTGCGTTCGCCGACGCCGCAGAAGACAGACTTGCCGCCATGTCCCTTCGCGACGTTGTTGATCAATTCCTGGATGACGACTGTCTTGCCGACGCCAGCGCCGCCGAACAATCCGATTTTGCCGCCCTTCACGAACGGCGCGATCAGGTCGACGACCTTGATTCCGGTCTCAAAGATTTCGGTCTTGGGCTCCAGGTCCGCGAACTCTGGCGAAGGACGGTGGATCGGCCAACGCTCGACGCTGTCCGGAATCGGCGGGCCGTTGTCCACCGGGTTGCCCAGGACGTTGAGGATTCTTCCGAGCGCGGCCTCGCCAACTGGAACCGTGATCGGACCGCCGGTATCCTCCACGCTCATGCCGCGAACAACCGCGTCCGTCGACGACATCGCGACTGCCCGCACCTGATTGCGGCCGATGTGCTGCTGCACCTCGACGACGACGCGGATGTCGGTGCCCGCGTCGGATTTGCCGCGGATCTCGAGTGCGTTGTAGATCTCGGGAAGATGCTCTGACTGGAATT
>DATHHC010000134.1:0-6627 GCA_035317285.1 Gemmatimonadaceae bacterium
AGGTAGCTCCAATCCTGGCTGCGCAAAAAGCCGTAGCCCTCGGGAAGAATCTCGAGCACGCCATCACCGTGCAGCATGATGTCGGTCTCGAGAAGATTCTGCTCGATCTGGAAGATGAGATCCTGCTTCCCGAGACCCGACGAGCCGTCAATCTTGAGGCCGTCGGCCATCTCCTGAAGCTCGGTCACGGATTTTCGCTTTAGTTCGGCGATATCCACGCTGTGGGGAGAAAAAGAGGTGGGAGCTTGAAGAGGCGGAGCTTGAAGAGGTGGGAGCTTGAAGGTGCGAACCTGCTGGGGACGCGGGCGGGGTGGAGCCCGGAAGGTGCGAGGTCGGTGGGGAGCGCGAGAGTAGGCAGGAAGGAGAGTCGCGCGTCACGGCGCACGATTCACCCGAAAGTAATGGTGTCGAAAAATGTGGTCAAGTCAGAATGCGATATAGCGCTTCGGGTTCTTCCTGGCGTCGCTGATCAGGGAAGCCAGCAGGACATGGGTGCGGGCAAGCTGGCGCGTAAGCGCGCTGTCCGCGTGAGCGGCTGCTATCGCGCCGACGGGATTCGAGAGCAGGGCTCGCAATGTGTCGACCTCAGCGAGCACATGACCGGCGTTCGTAACAAGCGTCGTGTCGCGACGGAAGCGGCCGAGACTTCCCTTGCTCGACGACACCAGCGTGCGGATTGAATCCGCCGCCGCCATCGCATGAGATGCGCGCGCCCGCAGATTGCCGCGCATCCCCCGGGCTATTGTGCCGTTCCCCCGCGTTGCTCTCGCGCTCAGGCTCGACATGCCGGCGGTCACATCCGGCAAATCGGGAAGGCCGTTTGCGCGGTAATTGCCGAATGTCCCGACGGGTTGATTGATATTGCCGGCGAGTTCTCTCGTGGCGACGCCGAGCGCGGCGAATTCGGGGCCGATCGTGCTGACATCCTCGGTGAGACTCTTCACGAGCGCTCGTTTGCGCGCATAAATCGTGTCACCGTCTACGAGCTCGGGAGAGCGCGATGTTCCGGCCGTGATGGACACTACGAGTGTCCCGATCAGGCTTCCTCCGGGCTTGATGGTCGCGTACGAATCCCGTCGCACGCCCGGGAGCGCTTCCGCGAGGAACTCAGTCGTGATCAGGACTCGCTCCAATTCCGGCACGGTGGCAGGGCGGAAGGTGACGCTCTTGACGACTCCTTCCTTCTGGCCCGCGAGCCACACCTCGGTGCCCGAAAGGATACCCGGTGCATCGGCCGTCACGACGTACAAGGTTACTTTCTTGCCGTGGAGGGCGCCTACTCGCGCAAACAGGAGAACGGCGACGACTACCGCCGCGACCGCTGCCGCACCGATTATGCCTGCGGTCAGCTCGCTCCAGTGAAGTTGGCGGGGCATGGAGCGAATATAAACACGAGCTATCGGGAGCGCTTATCTTAATGGCGCATGCATTACGGCCAATGAACGTTAAGGAATGCTGATAGGGGTCCCGCGAGAGATTGCGAGCGGCGAGAGGCGTGTCGCGCTCGTACCTGAAGTCGTGCCCCAGCTCACGCGCGCCGGCCATCGCGTGGCCGTCGAGCATGACGCCGGACTGCGAGCCGGTTTTGTCGACGACGCCTATCGCGCCGTTGGCTGCGATGTAGTCGACACGTCGGAAGAGATCTATTCGGCGGCGCAGATGATTCTGAAGGTCCAGCGCCCCGGACGTGCCGAATCCAGCGGCCAGGCCGAGCTGGACATGCTCACGGAAGGCACCGTCCTCATCGGGCTGTTCCAGCCATCGGGCGATCCTGCGCTGTTTCAACAGCTGGCCGACCGGCAGATCATCGCCTGCAGCATGGAGCTGGTGCCGCGGACCACACGCGCGCAGATGATGGACGCGCTATCCTCGCAGAGCACGGTTGCCGGCTACAAGTCGGTCCTGCTCGCGGCGAACGCTCTCCAGAAGTTCTTTCCAATGCTCATGACCGCGGCTGGCACGGTTCGTCCCGCACGAGTGCTCGTCATCGGCGCCGGGGTCGCGGGACTTCAGGCCATCGCGACGGCACGTCGCATAGGCGCGGTCGTCGAGGCATTCGATACCCGGCCCGTGGTCAAGGAACAGGTTCAGAGCCTGGGGGCTACGTTCGTCGAGCTGGACGTGCATCTCGAAGACGCCCAGGACGCGGGCGGGTATGCGCGGCAGCTGAGCGATCGGCACATCCAGCGCGAGAAGGAGTTGATCCACAAGCACGCGTTGCAGGCGGACGTGATCATCACCACGGCACTCGTGCCCGGAAAGGCGGCGCCAGTGCTCGTGACCGCGGAGACGGTCAGGGCAATGCGTCCGGGCTCCGTGATCGTGGACCTCGCCGGAGAGCAGGGCGGTAACTGCGAGCTGAGTGTGCCCGGCGAAACAGTCGTGAGGCACGATGTCACGATCATCGCGCCCCTGCACATCTCGAGCGAGCTCGCATATCACGCCAGCCAGATGTACGCGAAGAACATCTCGGCGCTCGCGATTCTGCTGGCGCCAAAGGGCGAGCTCAATCTCAATTTCGGCGACGACATCATAGACGCGGTGGTCGTCACCGCCAACGGCCAGGTCCGGCACGAGCCGACGCGCAAGCGGCTCGGCATGCCACCCCTCAAACAACCTCTTGTGGAGTCCGCCAAGTGAGTCAGGAGACGGTTCTCGGGATCTATGTCTTCATCATGGCGATCTTCGTCGGCTTCGAGGTAATCAGTCGCGTTCCTTCGGTGCTGCACACTCCGCTCATGTCGGGGACGAACGCGATTCACGGCATTGTGGTGCTCGGTGCGTACCTCGTCGCTGGTTCGGCGGACACGCCGCTGCTTCACGTGCTGGGATTTGTTGCGGTCGTGTTCGGCGCTGCGAACGTGTTTGGTGGGTTCGTCGTGACGGATCGCATGCTCGAGATGTTCAAGAAGCGCGCGACCGTCGCGCCCAAGGCGGAGGCCGAGAAGAAGAATGCTTGATCTCCGCGAATCGGTGATAGCTCTCAGCTATATCGTCGCCGCGGTTCTCTTCATTTTCGGACTCAAGCAACTGAGCTCGCCGGCGACGGCGCGGGCCGGCAATCGTCTCGCCGCGATCGGAATGGCGCTCGCGCTCGGGGTGACGCTGCTGGATCGGCAGATCGTGTCTTTTTGGACGATCGCCATTGGAACGTTGATTGGCGCGGCGATCGGCGTGTACTTCGCCCGGACCGTGCAGATGACCGCCATGCCGCAGATGGTAGCCCTCTTCAACGGAATGGGCGGAGGGACGGCGGCGCTGGTCTCGGTGGCGGAATTCCTCAGGCTCACGCGAGCCGGCGATGCAATCGGGCTGGGCGAAGGGACATCGATCGTGCTCGGAACCGCAATCGGCGCGATCTCGTTTACGGGAAGCATCATCGCGTTTGGCAAGCTTCAGGAGATTCTTCCGGGGAGACCGCTCCAGTTTCCGCTGCAGCGACTTATCAACGCCCTGATCCTGCTCTCCGTTCTCGGGCTCGGAGCGTTCGTCGTCGTCGGCGGAGGTGGCTCGGGCGCGCTGTGGCTGCTCTTCGCGGCGGCGCTGGTGCTCGGCGCGATGTTCGTGCTCCCGATCGGCGGCGGAGATATGCCGGTCGTGATCTCGATCCTGAACTCGCTCACCGGCCTCGCGGCGGCGCTGACGGGATTCGTGCTGCACAATCAGATGCTGGTAGTAGCGGGAGTTCTGGTGGGGGCGTCCGGCACGCTCCTCACGCTGCTCATGAGCACGGCGATGAACCGCTCAGTCGGCAACGTTCTGTTCGGCGCGTTCGGAGCGGCGGCCAGTAATGCGACGGCCGCGATCAGCGCGGTTGGACTTACAGTTCGGCAGACCACGGCCGAGGACACCGCTATCGCTCTCGCCTATGCTCGGACTGTGGTGATCGTGCCTGGCTACGGCCTGGCGGTGGCTGAAGCCCAGCACACTGTTCGTGAGCTCGCCACTGATCTGGAGAAGCGTGGCGTCGACGTGAAGTACGCGATTCATCCTGTCGCTGGCCGCATGCCGGGGCACATGAATGTGCTGCTTGCAGAGGCGAACGTACCCTACGATCAGCTACTCGAGATGGATCAGGTCAACGGCGAATTCCCACAGACCGACGTGGTGCTCGTCGTGGGCGCGAACGATGTGGTGAATCCGGCGGCGCGCGACGATCCATCGAGCCCGATCTACGGAATGCCGATCCTCGATGTAGATCGCGCGCGTAACGTCATCGTCCTCAAGCGGAGCATGGGCCACGGCTTCGCGGGAATCGACAACGCGCTCTTCTATCACGACAACACGCGGATGTTGTTCGGCGACGCGCGCCAGTCGCTGACTCAGGTGGGTCAGGCACTCAAGTCGGTCTAGGCCGATGACGGCATCGAAGCCAATGCCTTGCCTCAAAAGTTAGGCAAGCCTAACTTGTAATCATGGATATAGATAACTTGCCGGGACGCGGCATGCTGTGGCTCATCCTGTTGTGCTGTCTCGTCGGCGCTACATCCCTGACTGCGCAGCCCTCGAAGCCTTCCGGGCCAGCTGGCGACCAGCCACCTATCAAGGACAACAGCTTTCTCGTCGAAGAGGCGTACAACCAGGAACGGGGAGTCGTACAGCACATCAATACGTTTCTCCGCTCGACGGACGGATCGGCCTGGATTTACACGTTCACCCAGGAATGGCCGCTAATCGGACAGACCCACCAACTGAGCTACACGATCCCGTTCAGCCGAAACAACAATGGCTCGGCACCGCGGGCGGGGCTTGGAGATATCGCCCTCAACTATCGCTACCAGATCGGTGGACGCGAGAACGACAGATTTGCGCTCGCACCGCGCGTGACGGTACTTCTCCCCACGGGTGCCAGCCGCCGCGGACTTGGCTCCGGCGGACCGGGTTTCCAGTTCAACCTGCCGTTCAGCGTCGAGCTTCCGGCGCGCCTGGTGGCGCACACGAACGCCGGCATGACACTGACGCCGCGTGCCCGGGATGAACTGGGGGATGAGGCCGCGATTCGGGCCTACACATTGGGACAGAGTCTGATTTGGCTCGCACATCCCAAGCTCAATCTGATGCTCGAGAGCACCTGGACTACCGCTCGTGAGGTCAACGGCCCGGGAACAACGGAGCGCAGGACTGAGTTTCTGCTATCACCCGGGCTTCGCGGTGCGATCGATTTTTCTTCCGGCCTTCAAATCGTCCCGGGCATTGCATTCCCGTTCGGGATCGGCAGCAGCCGCGGGGAGCGTGCTGTGTTCGCGTATCTGAGCTTCGAACATCCCTTCTAGCGGAGCTCACAGAGCAGGGCGAACTCGACCGAAACTTCGCGCAGCTAAAACTCCTCCCAGAAAACCGCCGATATGCTCCTGCCAGCTGATGCCCGGCGTGCCCGGCATCATGCCCAGGACGAGGCTACCCCACACCAGAGTGACAACTACGCTGAGCAGGATACTGACGATGCTGCGAGTGTACCATCCCGTGAGCATCAGAAATCCGAGGTAGCCGAAGATCACGCCGCTGGCTCCGATGTGCACCGAGCCCGGAGCGCCGAGCAGCCACGCGGCGAGTCCGGATCCGACCATTCCAGCGACTGTCACCGGGATGAAGTGTCGCTCATCGCGAAGCATCACCATCCATCCCAGCACCAGGAACGGAATACTGTTGGCGACGATGTGACTTAGGTTGGCGTGTAGGAACGGGGCGAACACAATGCCGCGCAGACCAATCGTCGTGCGGGGAATGACGCCCAGAACCAGAAGCGAGCCGCCGAGGAGCGTGTTCACAACGAAGACGGCCCAGAACACGGCGAGCGTGCCGCCCAAAATCACTGCCTGGGTTTTGAGGGTGCGCGCGACACCACGCGCGCGATCGTCGACGGTGACCCGCGATTTGGACGATTGCATTAACTGCTGAGGGGGACGTTCTCCCGACTGATCTGGCATCGCTTGAAAAGTCGCAGAGAAGAGGGGGGATGAAATGCGCGCGGCGGGACTCGAACCCACGACCTTCGGCTCCGGAGGCCGACGCTCTATCCAACTGAGCTACGCGCGCAGTGTAACGACCTGCCCAGAGGGATTAAATTCCCCTGATGATACCAACAAAGCGAAAGATAACAGTACTCCCGGGTGATGGAATCGGCCCGGAGGTCGTTGAATCAGCACTCGAGATCATAAAAGCAAGCGGCGCCGCCGTCGAGTTCGAAAAATGTGAGGCAGGCGCGCGAGCCTTTCAGAAAGGTATCGTCACCGGAATCCCCAAGGAAACGATCGACTCGATAGAGAGCAGCCGCGTCGTACTCAAGGGTCCCCTGGAGACCCCGATCGGCTACGGCAACAGAAGCGCGAACGTCAACCTGCGCACTCTGTTCGAGACCTACGGCAACATCCGCCCGGTGCGCGAGCTCCCGGGCGTGCAGACAGCCTTCACCGGTCGCAAGCTCGATATCGTCATCGTGCGCGAGAACATCGAGGATCTCTACGCCGGAATCGAGTACATGCAGACGCCGGGCGTCGCCGAGGGCCTGAAGCTGATCTCGCGCGAAGGCTGCGAAAAGATCATCAAGCTCGCCTATGCGTACGCGCTCGCCGAAGGACGAAAGAGCGTGCACTGCGCCACCAAGGCGAACATCATGAAGCTCACCGA
>DATHHC010000135.1:0-2203 GCA_035317285.1 Gemmatimonadaceae bacterium
AAAAAAAGTGTCCGGCGAAGATGTCGGGGACCGGCCGTTTCTATATCTCGTGAAGGATGATGATGCATATGTCGTCGACGGCCCCGCGGGTTCAGCAGCGGCGACCGCGTATCGCAACATCTGCAACTAGCCTGAAACAGCCGGATTGCCAAAAAAGATTTATTGCGATGGACCAGAAGGTCCGCTGACCGTCACTCCTGCCGCGGGCTCGAAAATCGAAAGCACCATCGCGATCAGAAGCAAATCACCGCAGATCGTGCGAGGCAGATTTTGTTGCATGGAAATCCAAACTGGCGGAGCGTTTCTCTGAATTCGGGGACATCATGGACGATTTTACCCATCCTGCAGAACTAGCCCAGGTATCGCAGACATCACCGGTGCTCGTGATTGTCGAGCATCACGTCCTGGCGCGCACCTGCATCCTCAGTATCCTCAGGCGAGAGTTTACTGGATTCGAAATTGTCGAACTGCCGACGACGCGTGGCCTGAAGTGGTTATCAGGAATAGATGTCCGCCTGATTGCGCTGAATATCGAGGACAAGCAGATCACGGATCCGTCGATCGAGGATAGTCTTGCGCTCATCGCGGGATCCTACCCGAACGCGTACGTTGCGCTGTTGTCAAATCGCGACGACGAGGCCACCGCCTCGGCCGCGATGCAACGGGGAGTCCGTGGTTTCTTTCCGACCTCGATCCCGGTCGAGGTCGCCATCGCCGGATTGCGCCTTGTTCTGGCCGGTGGGGTCTACCGACCGCTACCGATCATGGGACAGAATGACGCGCCGAGCCTCAAGACAATATCGGCATACACCGACGCTCACGAGCTATCCGGAATCCACGAGGGGCACGGCGCCACGGCGATTTTACACGAGAGAGCGATGGTCGACCTTACGCCCCGCGAGCAACATGTACTCGCGGCGCTGGAGCTCGGCCTTCCCAACAAGCTGATTGCGGTCAAGCTCAACCTTTCGGAAAATACCGTAAAAATGCATATTCAGCATATCCTGCGGAAGTGCTCCGCTCATAACCGCACCGAGGCGGTCCTGCGCTGGAGCGGGCGGTTGTCTGGCCACAACGGTCACGCACGCGCACGCGCCCCTTCATCTTCCTGAAGACTGCGTGGCGCTCCCCACTCTGGTTGCGGCTCAATCCTCGTGGAACGCGTTGTTGAAGCTGTCGAGCAGAGGCTTGAGGGCGTAGAGGGCCACGGTCCCGCGACCCGTCTTGATGAACACCTGGGCCGGCATTCCCGGAATAATCCGGATACCGCCGATCTCAGCGATCCGTGGATCCTGCACGCTAATCTTCGCGGCGTAATAAGGCTGGTCGGTGCGCTTATCGACGAGACGGTCGGCAGAAACGTGCGCAACGGTTCCCTTGAGCCGTGGCACGCGGCGCTGGTTGTAGGGCAGCAGATTCACATCGGCGCTCAGTCCGGGCCGGACCACATCGATGTCCTCGGGCCGGACGCGCGCCGTGACGATGAGACGATCTTGCCGGGGAACCAGATCCATGAGAGGTGCGCCGGGGCCGACCACGCCACCTGGGGTATGGATCCGCAGGTCGGTTACCACGCCGTCTTCGGGCGCCTTGACCGCCGTTCGCAACAGTTGGTCGTCGGCCG
Organism: Gemmatimonadaceae bacterium; assembly: GCA_035317285.1. Classification (GTDB taxonomy): domain Bacteria; phylum Gemmatimonadota; class Gemmatimonadetes; order Gemmatimonadales; family Gemmatimonadaceae; genus UBA4720. The sequence continues at coordinate 1,625 of DATHHC010000135.1, forward strand.
CCTGCAGTCGCTCGCGTATCTGAAAAATCTGGTTCTGTGCCTCGCGTAACGACTGCGCGATTTCGTTTTGGCGGTCATTCTCCAATTTGAGGAGAGTTGCCTGCGATTCATTGATGACCTGCCCGGCGCGCGAGAGCTGTGCGACGATCTCGCCCCGTCGCCCCTCGATGTCGGCCGTCTCCCGCTCGAGGTTCAGAAGGCGCGGGCGCCGCTCAAGTCCCTTGCTGACGAGCATGGCAACCGTTGCCGCTTCCTCGCGGACGATCTCGATGCGCCTCGAGGCCGCACTTTCCTGCGCCCTGAGGCCCTCGATCTCTTTTTCCACCTGCGCTCGCTTTTCCCGATTTACGGCCGCTTGCGACTGAAAGACCTGCCGTCGCGTTTCGAAGATGCTTTGCTGGCCCGCAAGGACCGCCGCGACCGACGGACTCGCGTTCCGCGCCATCTCCAGCATGGCCGGAAACGACACCCGCTCTTCCGCATGCTGTTCCGCCTGCAGCCGTGCTTCTCGTGCCGTCGCGTCCCACAACTGGCCTTGCAGGCTCTGGGCTTCGGCACGGGCCTTGGTGTCCTCCAACG
>DATHHC010000136.1:0-8631 GCA_035317285.1 Gemmatimonadaceae bacterium
CGGGCTCGTGCGCGCGGACGGAAGCGAGAAACCCGCGGCCGACGTGTTCCGAAAGTTCAGACAGCGTCGCGACGCCGGCGCCCTCGTCCAAGGGGCAGTCCCTCGCGTGCTCGACGTCTCTCCCGACGAATACTACCGCGCCCCAGCGGCGCACTTCGGGCGGCTTTACGCGAAGTGGGTAGCGGAGCGGCCCGCATGATCGCGCCACTCGTACGTCTACCGACGAATCCACTGATTCGCCCCTCCGACATCTCGTTCGTAAAGGCGAGCGGAGCGTTCAATCCCGGGGCGACAGTCGACCGCGCGAGCGACAGAGTCGTGCTGCTCGTCCGCGTATTCGAGGAAGCCACGCGCAGATCGTGCCTGGGCCTTGCTCTGTCCGCGGACGGTCAACGCATCGACGAGATATGGGATCGCCCCGCGATTGCGCGCGATGCCCCCTACGAGGACTGGGGCGCGGAGGACGCTCGCATTACCTATCTCGCGAGCGAAAAGCGCTATGCGATCACCTATACCGGATACTCGCGCGACGGTCCGCAGGTTTGCCTGATCACCACCGACAATCTCTTATCGCCGACGAGCTATAAGCGTCACGGGCCGCGCATCGACGGTGAAAACAAGAACTGCGTGATTTTTCCGGAGAAGGTTGACGGCAAGTACGTCATCCTCCATCGGCCCATGCCGCGAATGGTCATGATCAAGGTCGCCAAGCTCGAGAAGAAATGGCCGGCGGAAGGGATGACTATTATGGGACCGCAGCCAGGTACATGGCGAAGCTCCCGGGTCGGTGCTGGTGCGCCGCCGATCAAGACCGAGATCGGATGGCTGCTGCCCTTTCACGGTGCAACCTTGATCGAGGAGGGGAATGTCTACTCGATGGGATGGTGCGTGCTCGACCTGAAGAATCCCGAAAAGGTTCTCTACGTGTCCGATGCGCCTGCTCTCACGCCCGAAGCGCCCTACGAGATCGAACTCAACGAGATTCCTCAGGTGGACATGGCGAATTTCCGGACGGGGGTGCGCGTCGTCTTCCCGCAGGGATTGGTCGAGAGAGGCGATGACCTGGTGGTTTACTATGGAGCCGCCGACACCACGGTGGCCGCGGCACGCGTCAACAAGCGCGAGCTGATCTCCTCGCTCGCGGAAGCCATCAAGCTGAAACAGGGCGGCGTTCCGCTGTGAACCTTGCGCGTTGCGCCCGGTCGCGCCTGGCTCGAGTCCGGATCGCGGCGATTCTTCCTTTCACTCTGCTTGTCGTGTCGTGCGGTCGCAATTCGGAAACACAGGCCGCCCCGCGCGGTCCGGCGCCCACGACGATCCGGTTGGATCATCTGCAGCACCTCGGCCTCAACGCGGTCGTGAAAGGACGGCCGGTTCGGGTCATTTCCCTTTACGCTGAGGCACCTGACTATCGTCCGACGGGCTCTCCTGCGCGCGATGGATTCGAGGGAATAGCCAGCCTCGACGACGCCGCGCGCGCAGCCGTCGTGTACCTGCGCGAATACGAGGCAACCGGCGACCTTCGTGACCGCAATGAGGCCGTTCGACTGCTCGATTTCGTTGTGGCGATGGAGCAAGGCGATGGCGAGTTCGTCAACTTCATCGATTCGGCCGGTCGGCTCAATCGAACAGCGCCGAGCAGCAGGAAGAGCATGTCGTACTGGGCGGCGCGGAGCATCTGGGCACTCGGCGAAGCAGTGCGGGTTCTCGGGCCCCAGGATTCCACCGTGACGAGCATGCGCCCGGTGCTCGGTCGCGCCGTTGCGAGAATGGGTCGCGAGATCGATGCGGGACGCTTGATCGGCGGTTCGACTACGGCGACGTCTGAAGCATTGCTCGGGCTTCTCGCATTGGATCGCGCGGAGAACTCGCCGCGGGGCTACCTCTCTCTCGGTCAAACGACTGCCGATCTTCTCGCCGCGACCTCGGCGGGCACGATGTCGACCGCGCCCTGGGGCGCGCACGTAGACGGTCGCGGCGCTGCCTGGCACGCCTGGGGAGCGCGATCCACGGAGGCGCTCGCGACTGCCGGAGATCTCATTGACCCCAAGTATTTAAGTTCGGCGAGAAAGGAGGCGGACGGCATGTGGGGAAGATTCCTGCTTGCCGGAGGAATTCCTTCCGCCGTGTCGCCGGATGGGGCGGCGACCTGGTATCCGCAGATCGCGTACGGAGTCGGCCCGATTGTCGAAGGCTATCTCGCCCTGGCGGACGCGACCGGCGAACGTCGTTACGCGGTATTTGCGGGACTGGCAGCGAGCTGGCTGCTCGGCGCCAACGCCGCGAATGTCAGCATGTACGACGAAAAGACTGGCCTGACCTTCGACGGAATCGACGGTCCTTCTCCGATCCACGTGAATCGGAATTCTGGGGCGGAGTCGACGATCGAGGCGCTCCTCGCACTTCAGCGCGTCAACAGCAATCCCGATGCGGCGGAGTATCTGCACTATCGCCCGGTTGGCGCGCAGTCGATGTCTCTTGCCAACGTTCCCGAGCAGCGCGAGTACGCCGGCCCCGGCGGGAAGAAGCTTGTTCTGCGTCGAGGAGACTCGGGCGTGGAGATCGCCGAGGTTGGCCAGGCCGCCGCCGCGCCGATCGTGCTCACTTACTGGCCTGCGGCCAATCCCCCCGAGACTCGCCTTGCAAATCGCCTGGCCACGCAATGGAATGTGGAGAATCCCAACGTCCAGGTGCGCGTGCAGCCGCTGCCCGCGGGTCGTTCCTCCGAGGAAGTGCTGCTCGCGGCAATTGTCGCCAAGGCGACACCGGATGTCAGCTCGAATGTGTCTTCCGCGCTTCTCTCTCGACTGGTCCGCGCCGGAGGAGTAGTGCGTCTCGACAATCGCGTCGCGACGTCCGCGCGTCTCAGGGAACGCACGAGCGCAGCGATGCTCGCTTCCCTTCGCTTGCCCGACAGCGGCATCTACGCGTTCCCGTGGAAGACGAACCCGATGATGCTGATGTACAACGTCGATCTGTTCAAGGCAGCCGGGATCGGTCCACCGCGCAACCAGACCGAGCTGGCGCAGGCCTGGCACAAGCTCACGCGTGACACCGACGGCGACGGCCGCGTCGATCACTGGGCAATGTGGGCAACGCTCAAGACGATGTGGTTCGAGCGCTTCTACGACTTTTACCCGCTGTATCTGGCCAGCTCGGGCGGCGTGACGATCGTCGACAATGGGAAGATCGTCTTCGATAATGACGCGGCAGTAAAGGCGCTCGAGGTACTGCGGCGCGGTTTCGCCGAGGGTGTGTTGCCGAGATCGAATTTCGCGCTGGGACGCGATCCATTCGCGGACGGGACCGTCGCGATGAAAATCATCGGGCCGTGGTTCCTGAAGGAGCTGAATGACATCAAGAGTCCCGGTCTGCATTACGATGTCGCGCCTATCCCCGGCGCGGACGGGACGAATCCGGCTAACAGTTATGCGTTCGCCGATTTGCGGAGCATCGCGATCTTTTCCACGACCAAGCACCCCGACGAGGCAGCGCGCTTTGTCGCATACCTCACGTCGCCCGCGGCGGACCGGATGCTGATCGAGGAAGCGAGCCAGCTGCCGTACCGACGCGGACTAGCGTCGGACTCACGTTTTACTGCTTCGTTGGCAAAGTGGCCGACGCTGTCGACGTACGCGAAATACGTGGAGCGGACGCGCGATCTGGACCTCGATCCGGACGTCGTCGAGATTTTCGACCTGCTCTCGGAGGCGTACGAGGAGTCGGCGATCTATCAGACCAGCTCTGTGAAAGACGCATTGGCCAAAGCCGCCCGCGAAGCCACGAACATTGTCAATGCGCGCTGAGGAGAAATCGGGTTCACTGATGGCGGCGCCTTACGCGGCGTTTCTCGTCGTGTTCGCGATCTACCCGGTCGTCTTCGCTCTCGTCCTCGTCTTCCTCCAGTGGGATCTCGTCACCACCCCGACCTTCGCGGGTGCCGACAACATCCGACTCCTCGTGCATGACGGGCGGTTCTGGCGCGCCGTCGCCAACACGTTCGTGTTCCTCAGCATCCACGTGCCGCTTCAGATCGTTACTGCTCTCGTACTGGCTCTCGCTCTCAATCGACAACTCGTGGGTCGCTCATTCTGGCGCGCCGCGTTTTTCCTGCCGGTCGTCATCTCCGGCGCCGTCGTCGCGATTCTGTGGAGTAACCTCTACGCCACCGATGTCGGGTTGATCAACCGCCTACTGATGAAGATCGGGGTGGCGCCTGTGCCCTGGCTCACCGATCCGCGAACCGCCATGCCGGCAATCGCGGTGATGGTGACGTGGAAGAACGTCGGGTTCTACGTGATCATCTATCTCGCGGGGCTCCAGTATATCCCGCGCAGCTGCCAGGAAGCGATCGAGATCGAAGGCGCGTCCGCCTGGCAGCGCTTCCGCTACCTGACGCTGCCCTCTCTCCTTCCGCAGACGATTCTCGTGGTCACGCTTTCGACGATCAACGGATTCCAGCTCTTCATCGAGCCGTACGTGATGACCGGCGGCGGCCCGCTCCGTCGCACCTACTCCGTCGTGCTCTACCTGTACAACAACGCCTTCGCCTACCAGAAGATGGGCTACGCGGCGACAATCGGTGTCGCGCTCGCACTCATCATCGGGATGGTCGTTTTCGTTCAGCGCCGCCTCATCGGCAAGGCCGAGGCGCTGTGAAGCCGACACTCATTCGACGAATCCTCCTCTACGCCGGTCTCACGATTGCCGCCGTCACTTTCATTTACCCGTTCCTCTGGATGGCGTCGACCACGTTCAAGCCAGTGACCGAGATCGGCTCGCTCGGCCTCATACCGCACGATCCTACGCTCGCCAACTATAGGACCATGTGGGCGCGTGCTCCGTTCGGACGGGCGCTCATCAACAGCGTCTTCGTCGCGACGACGATCACGCTCTCCGTGCTCGTCTTCGGCTCGATGACCGCGTACGCAATGGCACGCTTGAATTTTCGCGGACGGCCAGTGCTCAACGCCGCGACGATCGCCGTCCTGATGATCCCCGGCCAGCTGACGCTCATTCCGCTTTACACACTGATCGTGCAGATCGGCTGGGTCGACACGTACGCGGCGCTGATAGTTCCGTACCTGTTCAATGCGACCGCGATCCTGATGCTCCGGCAGTTCTTCCTCCAGATCCCGCAGTCTCTCATCGACTCGGCCCGCATGGACGGAATGAGTGAGCCGCGCATCCTGTTCACCATCTTCTGGCCGCTCTCCAAGCCCGTATTGTCGATCGTCGCGATATTCACATTCATGGGTGCGTGGAACGAAGTGCTCTGGCCCCTGCTCGTAGTGCGCGAGCAAAACATTATGACGCTTCCGCAGCTGCTGACGGTATTCGCGCTCGGCGGCGGCGCGGGAACGGTCGGAGTGTCGCTCGCATCCGCGATGGTATTGGTGGTTCCAGTTGTGATCGCGTATGCGTTTCTGCAGCGAAACTTCATCGAGAGCATGGCCGGCTCCGGGATCAAGGGTTAGCAATGCCATCGGTCACCTTCGAGCACGTTACCAAACGCTTCGGCGATGCCACTGTGATCGAGGACTTCGATTTACGGGTCGCCGACGGTGAGCTCCTGGTCCTCGTCGGGGGATCAGGTTCCGGAAAGTCGACGATCCTCCGAATGCTCGCTGGCCTCGAGACCGTGACCTCCGGCAAGATCCGCATCGACGATCGTGACGTGACCGACCTGCCGCCGCGCGATCGCGACGTCGCGATGGTGTTCCAGGACTACGGGCTCTACCCACACATGACGGTGCGCGAGAATCTCTCGCTCGGCCTTCGCCTGCGGAAAATCCCGCGCCCGGAAATCGATCGCCGAGTTGCCTGGGCGGCGGGAGTGCTCGGCCTCGAGCCACTGCTCGATCGAAAACCGAAAGCATTGTCCGGAGGTCAACGCCAGAGAGTCGCTATGGGGCGCGCGATGGTGCGCGAGCCCAAGGTGTTCCTGTTCGACGAGCCACTCTCCAATCTCGACGCGGGTCTCCGAGCGCAGATGCGGATCGAGATCGGCGGGCTCCAGCATCGGCTCAAGACCACAACCGTGTACGTCACGCACGACCAGGTGGAAGCGATGACGCTGGGCGACCGAATCGTCGTGCTCGCGGACGGGCGCATTCAGCAGATCGGCCGACCAATAGATCTCTATCTGTCCCCCGTGAATCGGTTCGTCGCCGGCTTTATCGGCACGCCATCGATGAACTTCCTGGCTGGTCGCCTCGAGGGTCACGGGGGAGAAGTTTTTACGACCGATGGAGGGCGCATCGAGTTGGCGGGAAAAAAACTGTCGACTGCGCACGTGGGGTCACCCGTGACCCTTGGGATTCGGCCTGAAGACCTGAGGATCGTTTTGGGCTCGGAATCGGCGCATCAGGACGGCGCGCTGATCGGCCAGGTGGTGCTCGTCGAGCGGCTGGGCGGAACGAGCCACGTCCACTTCGAGGTGGGTCCGCACCGGATGATGGCAAGTGTATCTACAGATACACTGCCGAACGTGGGTGAGACCATCAGCGTCCGTGTCCCAGCCGAACGCGTTCACGTCTTCGGTGCGGATGGTAAGGCACTGGCCTGACGAATCGATTCGTATAGGGCGTGAACTGCACCTTATCCCGGACGAACGTTCGCCGCGATAAGGCCCTGAGGTCTCTCGGTTGCGGCCGATCCGCGCGGCCCCCAACAAGGAGAGATGCATGAATCGGTTGCATACCGGATGCGCGGCCCTATTGACTCTGGCATTCGTTGCGGCGTGCGAGAAGGACTCGACAAAAGGCGAGGTGGTAGCACCCAACGTGAGCGCCGACGAACAGTTCTCGGCCAGCGACTTCGATGACAACGGAGGACCGGGTCCCCGTAAAGGCACCATTGCGATCAGGGACGATTGCGACCCGCGCGACCAGGCAGCGTGGGCACCCACCGGCGGTTGCCTTCAAAAGCGAGGAGATGTGACTTTCGCCGAGTTCAACGCGGAGTTGAACTCACCGCTCGCGTTGTCGGTGATTGGCCATATGGCCTGGCGAATGGATCCCACCTACTTCAAAGTCGGTACACGTAAGACCCTTAGCGTCCGCAACCAGGGCGGCAGAACGCATACGTTTACCGAGGTGGCGAGGTTCGGAGGGGGCAAGGTTCCTCCACTCAGTCAGGGCCTAACCACGGCCCCTGAGTGTCCCGGATCGGTGGACATCCCCGCTGGCGGCAGTACCAGAGTGTCCAATCTGGCGGTCGGGAATCATCGCTTCCAGTGCTGCATCCACCCATGGATGCGCATGATCATCAAGGTGGACGATCATCGCGGGCACGGTGATGATCACGGTGGCTCCGGCCCCGGCTGACCCATTCAAGCAACGATTGACGCACCTAACGCCGGCTTGTGACGGGAGCGTGACGTCACAAAAGTTGACACGATCACCTGCGGCCCCTAGGTTGCGTGTAAGACCGCTGTGCGTCTGTCACGCGTGTTCAACCCAATCAAACAATGATCCTGTTCGCTCATAACCTCACCAATGCAATGCCGGGCGCCGCCAATAATGGTGGGTGCGGGACGCATGGTGGGCGAAGGCGACGGGGTTAACACACCTGATTATTGCCAAGATTCGCCCCCGCGTCCTGGATCGATGCGGGGGCGTTTTCGTTTTAAATCATATTTTCGTTTTGAATCATAGGTGAGATCGAATCCGACGTCCGTCGGAAACGCTCCGCCCTGAATGGAGGATTGATGAGGAAGTATTACCTGCTGGTTAGCGACTTCGATCAAACACTGAGCTTCAACGACTCGGGGCTCGTCCTGGCCGAGATGCTGGGGATTCCTGATTTCCAGGAAAAGGTCGCCAACCTTTCGCGCTTGAACCTTGTGCAGTCCGGCGCGGAGCTGACGTACTTGCTGCGGCACGATCCGGATTTTCGCCGGGTGCGTGAGGACGACCTCGTCGAAGTCGGTCGTCAAATTCGCCTCAAGCGCAACATCGCGCTGCTCGCGGAGTTTCTGAAGGACGGCATCGATGGATTCAGATTCGACTTCTACGTCGTGTCGGCCGCGCCGTGGCTCGTCGTCAACTCGGCCCTTCAAGGACTGGTGCCTCCCAATCACATCATCGGCGCGCACTTCGGGTTCAGCTCTGAGACGGGCGAGGTGGAATCGATCATCCAGGTTCCCGCCGGTTACGGAAAGGTCGCGGCCGTCGACTCGCTGCGGCTCCGACTCGGCGTTCCCAGCGACCGAGTCGTGTACGTCGGCGATGGAAGCTCGGACATTCACGTGATGCTCCACGTCAATCGCGGCGATGGCCTCACAATCGCGGCATCAGAAGCGCGGCACATCGCGCAGATCGCGCGGCGCACCGTGATAAGCGACGACGCCCTCAGCGTTCTGATTCCGATCCTCGAGGAGATCTGCGGCTACGACCAATCCCAGATTCGCCTCGTGTTCGAGGAGCAGGGCCTCTTGATTCAGGAATGGGACAGAGTGCGCACCGACTGGCTCACGATTCGTGACGGATCGGGATTAACTGTAGAGCCTGCCGCGTAAGAGAGACCTGCAACTGAACACGTCGTCAGCTGGAGCCTTACAGCTGGCAGCTCTCAGGCTTAGATCGTCGGGACGCCATTGGTGGCGTGACGATAAGGGCAGTTGATTGT
>DATHHC010000137.1:0-2147 GCA_035317285.1 Gemmatimonadaceae bacterium
CACACCGATCGCGAGACCCCGCTCGGAGCGGAACCATGTCGCTGTCATTTTCATCGCAGGAGGATAGACCCCGGCGAGAAAGAAGCCCGTGAGAAACCGCATCACCAGAGCCGCGGGATAGCCGGGAACGGCCAGAATCGCGGCATTCGCGGCCGCTCCGAGCAGCGCGCAGACACTGAAGAATCCACGTGCCGGGATGACGTCTGCCAGGTTGAGAACCGCGGCGACGGCCGTTCCGCAAACAAAACCGAGCTGGACGATCGTAGTCATCCAGGCCGCCTCAGCAGTTGTCAATCCCCAGAGCGCTCGCAGCTGCGGCGTGACCGCGCTTGCCGAGAACCAGAGCGACATCCCCAGCAACTCGGCCAAACCGAGTAACGCGAGCACCCGCCAGCGCGTCGAGTTAGTGTCTGTCGACATCGCGACAAATTAGCCTCGGCGACACGCAACTTCGACATTGCGGCGCCCGGCACCTTGTTGAGTATTTCAAATGCTGCTGCGACTTCATCCAACTTCCGGTCTCCTGAGGCGTATGCGTTCGCCTCTCCAATGACGAACCCGTCACAGCCAGCTCCACCCTCCGGCCCAGCCGCTCCTTCCGCGCCGACCCCGCGGCCGGCGGTCGCAACTTTGTCGCGTGAGCTCGCCGACTTCCTCATCGAGCTTTCGATCACGCTCGCCAAACACGCGATCTATCCGGAGAACCACCCGCTTCTCGATGTAGCAATGGATGGCGTCGCTAACCGCCTGGGAGCGCTGTTCGTCGGCGAGCGCGACTCGCTGTCGATTGGCGTTGCGCGGCGGCAGCTGATCATCGAGGGTGTCGCCACCGATCCCTCGAACGCGGTGCTCAAGGAGCTTGCGCAGCGTCTCCACGATCACCACGTCGGCGCCGTGAAATTCGTTCGCGGAATCGGGCGCGATGAATTGGGATCCGCCCTGGCGGCCCTGGCGATCGATCCTGCTCGCTCCGAGAAACCCATCGGCCACGACATCGCCAGAGTCGGCGAGCTGTGGCAGCACGTCAGATTCTTCCCGCTCACCTACGATCGTCTGCAACTCATCGAAGACGATCTCGACGGCAAGCCGCCGGGAACGGATCAGATGGCCTCGGGACGAGCCACGCAGCTCTGGATTGGACTCGCGCGGGCCGCACTCGTGTCCGACACTTCCAACCCGTCGGCATCCCGCGAGGACCAAGACGAGAGTACGGCCCTCGAGCCTGCAACCGTCGCGCGTGCAATCGACGAGCACCAGCGCGAGGAGGCTTACGATCAGGTGATCGTCGGCTACCTCCTCCAGATAGGCGAGGAGCTCAAGACCGCCGAAGGGCCGGAAGCAGCAGGACTGCAGCGTCGGGTGTCGCGCCTGGTGGGCTCGCTCAAGGAATCAACCCTCGCGCGGCTTTTGGAGATGGGGGGCGACAAGACTCAAAGACGAAGATTTCTCCTCGACGCATCGCAGGGCATCACCGTCGAGGCGGTCGTCGACCTCGTGAAGGCAGCGTCCGCGGCCGAGGGACAGACGGTCTCGCACTCCATGCTGCGAATGCTATCAAAGCTCGCGCACCATCCTTCCACTGGCGGCGTTCGACCAAAGGCGGATCCAAGCATTCGCGATGTAATGCGGCGCCTCGTCGATGACTGGTCGCTGAGCGACCCGAATCCTGAGGAATACAGCAGGGCCCTCGAGAGCATGTCCAGCCTCAGGACTGTCTCCGAAAAATCGCCCAACGCCGCTCTTCCGACCGAATGCGAGCCGGAGCGGATGGTGCAGATCGCAATCGAGGTAGGCATGATGGGGCCGCAGATTCACGCTGCGATGGTCGAGCTTTCCAAAGCCGGGCGCGCCGACGTCCTGCTCGACCTGGTAGAGCGCGCGCCGAGCGTCGAAGCTGCGGCGCCGGTCTGGGAATTCCTGGCGAAGGAGCGGGTCCTCGAGTCTCTCCTCCAGATGCAGCGGGTGGATATGCCGCTCGTGGCGCGGTTTGCAAGGCGGATGGGAGTCAGCGCGGTACCGACGCTGCTCTCCGCAGCAGCAGTATTCGAAGATGCGAAGACCCGTACCCAGTTTTACGACCTGATTCAGTCGCTGGGCGATCAGGCGGGCGAGTCAATAACGAAGCGTATTGCCATTTCGCCCCCACT
>DATHHC010000138.1:0-17860 GCA_035317285.1 Gemmatimonadaceae bacterium
GACACCTGCAGCTGAACTGTCGCTCCAATCTCGAGAGTCGACGATGCCGGTGTAACCGAGACTGACGCTACTGGAACAGGTGGCGGAGGTGCCGAGCTCGTTGTTGTGGCTGAGACGACAGTCGAAAGGCCTCCGTATACCGCGTTAAGCATCATCGTTCCCCGGAACGCAACCAGCTGGAAGTTGTAATTCGTCGCTGGCGTGAGTCCGAGAACTGTGCAACTGAGCTGGCCTGCGGTTGCCGTGCCGGTGAATGGTGACGTACAGGTACCGCTCGTTATGGATGCCGCCGTGCCCCATGAAATGGGAGCGACTGCGTAGCGCACATTGTATTTGGCAGGTTGACCCGTACCGTCATCGACCTGTGTGAATGAAAGCGTTACGCTGGTACTACCATTCACAGATGCCTGGAGGTCTGTAACCGTACCTGGGCTGACCGCGGCAGCGGCCGCGGCCGAGGGAGTCATTGTGAGTGTGTCGGCCGCCGAGTCGTTCAGTGCGGGGCCAGTGCTGTCGGAGGCTGATTTGCCTGAACACGAAACGGTGCTGTAAAAAGCGAACGCTGCGGCCAGTAAGCCCAGAAATTTGCGGTTCATGATATTGCCCATGAATCGCACGACAGCCTTCAGTCGGACCTCGAACTAGCTCCTTGGCTAAGCTCCATGGGAGCTTGCATCTATAGGAACAGTGTCGAGACCTTCAACGCATAGTGGATGGCGCGCATATATGTACTTCAGACGAAAAGAAATTTCGTCATGAATTGCGTTAGTAACCTTAGAAGACTGCCGCGCGAAAAAGTAGCGCGCGCATCAATCCGTAAGGCGTTAATCGTGCCCGCGAGGCGAAACGGGGTGATTATCGAGCAGAGCTCATGCGCGCGGGTGGGCCTTCTGATAGACCTCTTTGAGCCTCTCGATGCTGGTGTGCGTATAGATCTGCGTTGTCGAGATTGATGCGTGGCCCAGCAACTCCTGCACTGCGCGAAGGTCAGCGCCGGCGTCGAGCAAATGCGTCGCGAACGTGTGGCGCAATGAGTGCGTGGAAAGCCCGGAATCCTCGTCGATCTTGTCGAGGAATCCCTTCACCGCGTTCTGGATCGCACGCACCGAGATACGCTTGCCGCGATTGCTGAGAAAAAATGCCGTGCGGTCTCCGCTGGGTCCGATCGCCCGCAACAGCTCGTCGCGCTTCGACTCGTAGTTTCTGAGCGCCAGCTGCGCATGATCGCCGATCGGGACGATCCGCTCCTTTCTCCCCTTGCCGCGAACCTTCACCTGCTGTGACATCAGGTCGATGTCCATGCGGTTGATTCCGCGCAGCTCCGAGAGTCGCATTCCGGTCGAATAGAAAAGCTCGAGGGCGGCCAGGTTGCGCACATCACCAAAGCGACCCTCCTGCGCCTTGAGTCCGGCCGACTGGAACAGCAGCTCGACCTGCGCGCGATCCAGATAGCCGGGAAGATACTTGTCCTGCTTCGCCGACTTGACGCCGCGGGCCGGATTCGCCTCGACCTGCTCGTTCCGGTGCAGATACTTGTAGAAGCTTCTGACCGCCGACAGGTTCCGCGCGATCGATCTCTTGTTGAGCTTTTTTTTTGTCAGGTGCCCGAGAAATCCGCGGATTGCGAGGCGATCGAGGCCCTGCCACGACCACTCTTCCGCGCCGTAGTAGCGGCCCAGGAACAAGACGAATTCCTCGAGATCCCGCCGGTAGGCGATGAGGGTATTGGGCGAGACGTCGCGTTCCTTCTCGAGGTGCATGAGAAATTCCTCGACCGCCGGCGGCGCACTCATGTCCGGAGCGAGAGTGCGCCGTGGATGCTGTTCGCCTCGATCCACGCCTGCATGTCCCGCAGCGCCCGCTCGGCGAACATCTCCCGCTTCTTTTTCTTGTCGCGGATTTGTTCGGGAAGCTCGTCGAGCAGGCCGAAATTCGCGTTCATCGGCTGGAAGTGCCTGGGATCCGCCTCGTTCATGTAGCCGTATAGCGCGCCGATCATCGTCGTCCGCGGAGGAATCACCGGGTCGTCGCCCGAGAGGATTCGCGCCAGGTTGATTCCGGCGAGCAATCCGGTCGCGGAGCTCTCGGTGTAACCCTCGACACCCGTGATCTGACCCGCGAAAAGAGCCGCCGGCTCGTCGCGAACGGCGAGATGCGCACTCAGCGCCGCCGGTGAATTGAGATATGAATTCCGGTGAATCGATCCATAGCGTAGGAATTCCGCGTCCGCGAGCCCCGGAATCATCCTGAGGACGCGCTGCTGCTCCGGAATCCGAAGGCGCGTTTGAAAGCCGACCAGGTTCCACATGCGGCCGGCGCGATCTTCCTGGCGTAGCTGCACCACCGCGTGTGCTTCGCGCCCCGTGCGCGGATCGCGAAGTCCAACCGGCTTGAGCGGGCCAAAGCGCATCGTGTCGCGTCCGCGCTTCGCCATCACCTCGACCGGCATGCAACCCTCGAAGTACGGAACCTCGTCGAATTCGTGGCCGTGATATTGATCCGCGGAAATCAGCGCGTCGAGGAACGCTTCGTACTGATCGCGCGACATCGGGCAGTTGAGATACGCGCCATCGTCGCCGGCGCCCTCCATCGTCTCCTTCCCGTAGCGCGAGGCGCGAAATACCAGCGAGTCGTCGACAGACTCTCGTGCGACGATGGGGGCAATCGCATCGTAAAAGGCCAGCGCGCCAACGCCGAGTCGCGCGCGAATCGCCTCTGCCAGCTTCTCCGACGTGAGCGGACCGGTCGCAATCACGCACGGGGCCGTGATGCTCGTGACTTCCTCGCGCACAACGCTGATTCGATCGTCAGACCCGATTCGCGCGGTCACGGCAGCCGAGAACACATCGCGATCGACCGCGAGCGCGCTGCCGGCTGCCACCCGCGCGCCATCGGCCGCTTCCAGAATCAGCGAGCCGAGGAGCCGCATCTCGGCCTTGAGCAGGCCGTGCGCGTTGGTGAGCTCAGTACTCTTGAATGTGTTCGAGCAAACCAGCTCGGCGAGCTTGTCCGTCTTGTGCGCCTGTGTCGTCGTGACCGGACGCATCTCGTGCAGCGATACCTCGAACCCGCGCGTGGCGAGCTGCCAGGCGGCCTCCGAGCCGGCGAGGCCGCCGCCAACGACCGTGACTCGCTGCGTCACACCGCCACGGCTTCGGGCGTCGGCGCGACGTCCCACTCGTTCGCGCACTTGATGCAGCGCCGATAGTCACCGCGCGCTTTCGTGAACTTCGACTCGGCGCCGATGTAGCCGCACTCGGGGCACGTCTCCGCCACTGGTTTGTCCCACACCACGAAGTCGCATTTCGGATAGTTGGAGCAGCCGTAGAATGCCTTCCCGCGCTTCTTCGAGCGGCGTACCGCGATGTCGCCGCCGTCCTTCGGACACTTGACGCCCGTTGGCATCGATCTCGTGCCGCGACATTTCGGGAACGTGCTGCAGCCGAGGAATTCGCCGGAACGCCCATGACGAATCACCATCGGCGACCCGCATTCGTGGCAGATCTCGTCCGTTGGTTGCGCCGGCTTCCGGTCGCCGCGCAGAGGCCTCGTGAACTTGCAATCCTTGGGATGGTTTTCGCAGGCAACGAACGGCCCGAAGAATCCACCGCGCGCCACCAGCTTTCCCCCGCAGGTGGGACACTTCTCGGTGTCGAGCATCGACAAATCGTGCGCCTCGCCGATGAGGCCAACGATATCCGCATTCTTGACGGATTCCGCGAACGGGCCGTAGAAATCCTTCAGCATCTTCCGCCAGTTCACGTCGCCTTCTTCGACCTTGTCGAGATCGGTTTCCATGTGCGATGTAAATCTGACGTTGAACACATCGGGGAAGCTCTTCACCATCACTCTCTCGACCTGCTCTCCGAGAAACGTTGGGAAGAACCGCCGCTGCTCGAGCATCGCGTAGCGGCGATCCACGAGCGTCGAGACGATCGATGCGTACGTCGACGGCCGGCCGATGCCGAGTCGCTCCAGCTCCTTGACCAGACTGGCCTCGGAGAATCGCGGAGGCGGCTCCGTGAAGTGCTGCGACGGCGTGATCGCCTTGACGGGGATGTCCTCGCCCTTCTGCACCACCGGAAGTCCCTGCTCTTCCTCGAGCGCTTTTCCTTCCTCGGCCTCGCGTGATTCCTTGTAGAGACGCTGGTAGCCGTCGAACTTGACGACGCTGCCGGTCGCTCTGAACAGGAACCGGTCGAAGTCGAAGTCGACCGTGGTCGTATCGAAGATCGCCGGCGTCATCTGCGACGCCATGAACCGCTGCCAGATCAGCTCGTACATCTTGTACTGATCTTCCTTGAGATACTTCCGGATGTGCTCGGGACGTCGAGTCGGATCCGTCGGGCGGACGGACTCGTGCGCATCCTGCGCGTTCTTCGACTTGGTGTCGGCATAAAGCCTTGGATCATCGGGAAGGTAGGCCACGCCGTACATCATCTTGATGTACTCGCGCGCCTGATCCGCGGCCGAGAGCGCCACACGCGTCGAATCGGTGCGCATGTAGGTGATGAGACCCACTGCGCCCTCGTCGCCGATGTCGATTCCCTCGTAGAGATCCTGCGCCAGGCGCATGGTTCGCTTCGAGCCGAAGCCCAGTTTTTTCGCCGCGTCCTGCTGCAGCGTGCTGGTCGTGAACGGCGCCGCCGGATTCTTTCTGCGCTCGCGCCGTTTGACCTCGGTGACCTGGAAGGTCTTCCGGGACTTGAGCGCGTCGAGAATCGCGTTTGCTTCCTTTTCGTTGCTGATCACAGGCTTCTTGCCATCGAGCAAGTGCAGCTTCGCCGTGAACTGCTGGCCGGCTTCTTCGAGGAGCGCCTCGACGGTCCAGTACTCGACCGGCGTAAATGCGCGGATCTCGCGCTCTCTCTCAACGAGCAGGCGAAGTGCGACGGTCTGCACGCGTCCCGCTGAAATGCCCTTCTTTACGGTCTTCCAGAGAACCGGGCTCGCCTTGTATCCCACCAGACGGTCGAGCACGCGCCGCGCTTGCTGCGCGTCAACCTTGTGCTCGTCGATCTTGCCGGCGTTGGCGATGGCGAGCTGCACGGCGTCGCGTGTGATCTCGTGAAAGAGCACCCGCCTTATCGGCGCTCCGTTCTTGGTCTTGATCTGCTGCGCGACGTGCCAGGCGATCGCTTCCCCCTCGCGGTCCGGATCGGTCGCGAGAAAGATCTCGCGCGAATCCTTCGCCGCACTCTTCAGCTCGGCGACGGTCTTCTCCTTTCCGGGAATCGTCACGTATTCCGGCTCGAATCCGTTCTCGATGTCGATGCCCATCTTCTTCTCGGGCAGATCGCGCACGTGGCCGATCGTCGCGCGCACTTTGTACGCGCGCCCGAGATATTTCCCGATGGTTTTCGCCTTGGCGGGCGACTCGACGATCACGAGCGATGTCGAGCCCGGCTCCGATGGACGCTCGTCGTCGTCGACGATCTTCGCCGTTGCGCCCTTTCTCGCTCGCGTGGGCTTGGTCGCGCCGTTCTTTCGAGCGGCACTCTTGCCCACACGAATCGCCTTCACCGAGGGGAGCGTCGTAACCGCGTCCTTGATCGCGTCACTCGCCGCAGCAACGGTCTTGGCTGCGCGCTTGGCGGTTGTCTTCGTCTTAGTAGTCTTGGCTTTCGCCATTTAATGCACCGTAGTGTTGTCGCCGCTTCCGGACGAATCTTCCAACCCAGTTCCCTCGAGCAGGCCGCGCAGGTCGTCGAGCGCTATGCGCCCCTCGAACTGCATGAGCGCCCTCTCGATGATGTGCTCCAGCTCCAGGGCGTTGATCGCGCCCGAACCGTTGAGAGAGAGC
Organism: Gemmatimonadaceae bacterium; assembly: GCA_035317285.1. Taxonomy (GTDB): domain Bacteria; phylum Gemmatimonadota; class Gemmatimonadetes; order Gemmatimonadales; family Gemmatimonadaceae; genus UBA4720. The sequence goes on from DATHHC010000138.1 coordinate 5,804, forward strand.
AGATGACCCCATGCATCGGGGGCAAAGCGCCCCCGCTCATGCGGGCCCATTACGCGGAATGTCGGCTGTGCAGGAATCCGTTCGTCCATTGGCGTTCGTAGTTATTTCATGTCGAGGCAAGCTCGACTACTTTCGCTATAAGTTGTTGCCGTGCAAGGCTTTCCGTATCGAGAACAGCATCGGCTGTCTCGTAGAGCGCCCGCCTCTTTTCGTACAACTCCCGAAGTGCCACCACCGGGTCACGCCCGGCCAGCAGCGGCCTCGTCTCCACCCTGCGCAATCGACGGGCGACTGCTTCGGGTGACGCTCTAAGGTATATGATACGCCCAGCCGAACGCAAAAGTTCGACTGATCTCTGCTGAGTGATCCAGCCCCCACCCGGTGACAGCACCATTCCCCCACCGGCGCTCAACTCCTTCGTGAGTACGAACTCCATCTCGCGAAAGTGTTCCTCCCCCTTCAGGCGAAAGATCTCGCGCACGTCCATTCCGGCCCGCCGCTCGATCTCCTGATCGAAATCGAGAAACTCCCTTCCCAGCCGACGAGCAGCCGCCTTGCCGATCGTTGTCTTCCCGACTCCCGGGAGCCCAACGAGGATCAGGTGCGGCCGCATCCTATCGTTCTTCTCCGGCATTCAGGGTCGCGCCTGCGTCCTAGCGTCCTTGTCTGCCACTCAGTGTCGCGATGTAATTCTCAAAATTGCGTCGCGTCTCCCCGAGCGAGTCCCCGCCGAATTTCTCCAGGACAGCCTGGGCGAGGACGAATGCTGTCATCGCCTCCGCAATCACACCCATCGCCGGAACGGCGGTGACATCACTTCGTTCCGCAACGGCCTGCGCGGGCTCCCGCGTCGTCATTTCGATCGTCGCAAGCGGCCGCATCAGCGTGCTGATCGGCTTCATCGACGCGCGTAGCACGATCTGCTCGCCATTGCTGATGCCGCCTTCCATCCCGCCCGCCCGATTGCTCCGTCTCCGCACGCGTCCAGTCTTGATGTTTCGCTCGTCGGCATCGATCTCGTCGTGAACTTCCGATCCCTTTCTGCGCGCGGATTCGACACCGAGGCCAATCTCCACACCCTTCACCGCGGGAATCGACATGAGTGCGGCTGCCAGTCTTCCATCGAGCTTCCTGTCCCACGACACGTGCGATCCCAGCCCCACCGGTACACCATCGCAGATCACCTCGGCGATTCCACCCAGCGTGTTGCCGTCGGCTTTCGCTGCGTCGATCCGCTCGATCATCTCCTTTTCGGCGGCGGCATCCAGGGTTCGAAGAGGTGATGCATCCGCGGTCGCATTCAGATCTATTGGCATCTTGTCGGGCCGCCTGGCGTCGACCCCGCCAAGGTGGACCACATGGCTGCCTAGGGTAATCCCGAATTCGCGGAGAAAACGCCTGCAGACGGCTCCTGCAGCCACGCGCGCGGTAGTCTCGCGGGCAGACGCCCGCTCGAGCACGTCCCGGGCGTCGTCCCTGTCGTACTTGAGCATCCCCGAGAGATCCACGTGCCCGGGGCGGGGACGCGTAACCACCCGCTTTCGCTCCGGATCGCCTTCCCGGGGCGCGGGATCCATGATCTCCTGCCAGTTCTTCCAGTCACGGTTCTGGATCAGCATCGCGATCGGAGAGCCGAGCGTTTGACCCGCGCGGACGCCCGAAAGGAACTCGGCGCGGTCCGACTCGATCTTCATGCGCCTGCCGCGGCCGTAACCCTGCTGCCTGCGCGCGAGCTCTGTGTCGACATCGTCGGCGACGAGCGGCAATCCCGCGACCATACCCTCGAGGATGGACACGAGCGCGGGCCCGTGTGACTCGCCGGCTGTTGTAAATCGTAGCATGAGCACCAAAGAGAACGAGCGCGCGCCACGATTACAACCCCTGACAGCCGCTCAACGCGCGCATTGCGAAGTGGTACAAAAACAAAGAGCCCGGCATTTAGCCGGGCCCTTTGTCTGATGAACTACCCAGCTGTCTACGGGCAGGTCGTTGTAAACGTGTTCGGAAGCTGCGCGATGACTACACCTCGGGCCGTTGCTGCAACGAGCACGAGCTGGCCTGTTGCCCCACGATACGCCGCTTTGATCGGACCGATGATCGGATCGCGAATGGGGATCGACGCGATTCGCTGATAGCAGCGGGTATCGAAGATCTCGATCAGCGGCTCGGAAGACGCCGCAAACAGGAGGCGTGTGGTCAGCGGGAACGAGTTCGGCCCGGTGTTGAGCGGGTGGAAGTCGAGCCCGGCGTTGTTCACCGTAGTGTTGAGCACTCCCTGCAATCTGAGCAACGGATTGAGAACGTAAGTCGAGTCGGCGCGAATCGCCGAGAGCGACCCGTCGAAGTTGATGGAGACTCCCTTCACTTGCGCGAATGTGTTGCCTATGAAGTCGGAGACAGCCGTCGCCGGGGATATACCCATGTCGACAACGGGAATCGGTATCGCCGTTACCACACCCGCGCCATTCGTAAAGGTGGGCGCGAATCCACGATCAGCGTCAAACGCGACTGCCCTGCTGCCGAAGACGCTGCCGCCTTCGCCGAATATAGCCCGCTGAAAGTTGCCGGAATTCCGGGCAAACGTGGTGTCCCTGAAACCCAGCTCGGGCAGACGAACAGTGACCGAGTAGAAGCCACCTGCTACCGGCTGGTTGTAAGGCACCACGATCGCGCTGTCGATGCCATTGGCGTCGAAGCGCACGATCTTGAGCGTATCAGCCCGCCCAGCCGACTGACCCATGGCTGGCTCGAAGAAGAAATGCGACGTGTGAGGATCTATTCGTCCCGCCGCGCTTTCGCCGTGCGTGAGATTCTCCCAACGGATCGTTCCATTCAGGTTCTGGAACGGCGTCGTCTGGCCTGGCGTCGGGGTCGTGGTGTACGCCAACAGCACATCGGTGCACACACCGCCAGCGACAATGCATGTTGCGGCCGGAAACTGTGGACGATCACTGAAGTCGTACCGCGTGAGCTGCTGGAACGGCAATCCGCTGGTGGTGCCCGTCACCGTCGTGACGCTATACACGATGATGTTCGGCAATGCGTAGCGGTGTACTTCGGCGCCGTCAGCGCCCACGTTCAGATCGATATAGCTGATATCGGTTCCACCCGAGTTGGCTACGAGTAGCGTGTCGCCCATGCCCGGCGCGGCTGCGGTGCCCCGGGCTGTCGGCCAAACCGTGAGACCCCACGGGCGTGATCCTACAAATATTGGTGTCTTGAAAGACGAATCGGCGAGGCTGAATACCTCGACCTGGTTGCGCGTGATATTCGTGAGGTAGAGTCGATCCTTACCCGTGTGATACAGCGCATCGGCAACCTGGCCACCCGCCGGCAATGGCCGCGTGACGCCAGCGACGACCACTACTGTGTCGACACGGTCGGTGCCGCCGGCGAGCTTGGCGTACGACTTCACACCGTTGGTGTTGCGGGCGAATACCTGGATATACACCGTCGTCGGGAACGTGACGTACGGCAGTCTCATGGAGAAGGTGTGGGAATCGAACGTCAGTTGACCGGGGGGCGTCGTAGTCGAGACGAACGTCGCTGAGTCGTCGATAGCTCCGCCCGCTGTTGACCGCACCTCGTATCCGAGCTCGAGGATTCCACTTGGATCATCGGCCTCGACGTGCACTGTGTCGCCGACTTCGACGCGCCTCCCATGCCCGCAGGCATTGTCGAACGCGGAGCTTCCGACGCAGTACGCATTTACCACCGGCACCGAGTTAACCTGCGCCGCCGTCACTACCGTGATGGTGATGCTCGGACCAACAGCGCGCTGACCAAGCGAATCTCTCAGGAACGGCGTGATGGTAAGCGTTCCGGGAGTCGCATTCAGCGGGATGGCGATCGTGTCCTGCATCGTCGTCGAATCGAGCAGCGGGCTTGAATAGATCACCGAGTCCGCGAGTACGACCGGGCCCGTTGTGTTCAGGCCAAGCGAGCGAATTTTGACGCCGCTCTTGCCCATGACAGTCACGAGTATCGATTTGCCGAGAACGGCGGAGCTGCCTGAGGTCGGGCTGAGCACCCTGACTTCCGGCGGCGGAATGTTTCCGGTCGCCATTATCAACGTGTCGATGCCGGACGAATTGCCGGCTCCGTCAAGCGCGGTGGCGGTGATCGTCACGGGCGTTCCAGCTGGAACCGCGCGCGATGAAAAGAGTTTGAAGGGCAGAGTGATGTCAACGACAGCGCTCGTAAATACGGTGTCAAAAACAACGCCGACCGCGCCGATGGCCTGAACGTGAATCGTCTTCAGGCCAAGGTTGTCCTTCGCCTGGGTAGTGAAGGCGATTACGGTATCGGGTTGTCCCCCGATCGCCGTCAGCGATAGCGTCGGCGGTACACGATCCCGCTGGGGATCTATGGACACCGTGTCGTTACACGCCGCGACTCCAAGGGAAATCGACACCGCTGCTGCGACCAGGAAGAGGCCGCGGCGCGAGCCGTTCATATTATCTATGTGCATTCGAGTCACCTTTAACGGGTGGCTGGTGGGATCGGATTCGACGAAGCGCCTGGTATCGGCGCGCCGTCGTCGATGATGTGTGGTGTTACGAGGATGAGGAGATCACGCTTTTCGTCGTCGGTACGCGTTTCGCCGAACAGTCTGCCGATAATCGGCAGATCGACGAGCAGCGGAATACCCGACTTCGATTGCGTGGTCTGTGTGACGGTGAGTCCACCGATGACGGCGGTCTCGCCGTCGCCGACGAGGAGCTGCGTGTCGCCCGACTGCTTGCCGAAGATGAATCCGACATCTGAAGCCGCCAGCTGCGCATCGGAGTTTTCCGCGTGCAACAACAGCAGGATCTGGCGATTGTTGGTGATGTGCGGCGTTACGGTCAGGATGATACCGACCTGCTTCATCTGCACCGTGGCGCGCGGTACCTGGGTCGCTTCGGCGCCACCGGTATTGGCGGTGTTGGCGTCGAGAACTCTGATCGGGATTTCCTGACCGACCTGGATCGATGCCTGTCTGTTGTCGAGCGTCACAATGCTCGGCTCGGCCTGAAGATCGGCCAGCCGGACTTCCTGAAGCGCGTCGAGAAAGCTCGTCAGCTGGAACTTGCCAAGCGCGGTCGAGAACACGACGCTGAGCGCCGGGTTGACGACTCTGGCGTTCGCGTTCGCGATCGCCGACAGCGCGTTGCCACCGAGCAGAATCCTGTCGCCCGAGAACGGCGTGCCGCCGCCGAGGGCGTCGGGTACTCCGTCGCCGTTGGTGTCGATCGGCTGGAGCGTCGCGGGATCCGGACGCTTCACGAGCTGGCTGAAGAACTGCTGCGTACCGGTGCCAAGATCGTAGGAAAGCCCAATGTCTTCGATATTCGTTCTATTGACGAAGATGATCTTCGCCTTGATGCCGACCTGCGGCGTGCGAACGTCGAGGTTGTGCACGTACTGCAGGACGTCGGCAAGGCGCGAAGCCGTCTCGGTGATGATGAGCGTGTTGGTTGTGCTGTCGGCAGCGACCAGTCCGCGTGATATGCACTGCGGTCTGGCGGCGTTATTCTGGACGTTCCCGGTGGATGGGGCCGCCTGCGGGCAGTCTTTCTGAAGCAGCGACTGGATCGTCGGTACGAGCGCCACTGCGCGCGCATAGTTGATCGATACGAGCTGGGTCAGTAGCGGCTCGGAAGCCTGGCGGTTAAGAATGTTGGCGTAGCTGTCAACCGTGATGATCCCGGAGAGAGCATCTTCCGACGCCGCCAATCCCTGGCCCTGGAGAATCGCGCGCAGCGCGACGTCCCACGGCTGATTGCGGATTTCGGCGGTGACGGTGCCCTGAACATCCTTGCCGACGACGATCGTCCGTCCCGAAAACGCCGCGAACGACGCAATGACGTCGCGAATGTCGGTGTCCTGGAACGTTACGGTCAGAGGCGCCTGTTGCGACTGCTGGGCCTGCGAGAAGAGCGCGACCGGCTTGGCGCTGGTCGACGTCCTGAGCGCTACCGGCTCGACTGGCGCCGCATAGTCTGTCGTTTCGGCCTGCGAGCTGTTGGACTCGATCTGAGAGACTACTTGCGCTGAAGGCGAGCTTACTTCTGCCGTCTGGGCGACCGCGCGAGTAGCAGCGGGCCGAGGCGGCGGTGGCAGCTGCCTGGGCGCGGTAACGTAGTTCGACTTGCTGGGGTTCGACGACCATGACGTGTAGTCTTCCGTCTTTCCGCCGGTGACTGCGATGCGCACTTCACCGTTATTGCGCTTCACTGCGTATGGGTGCTTCGCGTCCATCTCGATGACGACGCGAACCACATTGGGACGAAATTGCGAGTAGCGAATGTTGGTGATACCGCCGCGCGCAACCTTGTCGTAGGTGCTGCGCGACATGTCCAGAGTGGCTCCTTTCAGATCGACTACCACACGGGCCGGCGCGTCGAGCGTGAAATCCTGCACGTCCACAGCGGCATTCACGCCGATCACCACTTCAGTCTTCCCGGAGGACGGGACTACACTGAGTGAGTGAACGGTCGCTACCGATGAAGGCAGGAACAGGAGCGCCGCGGCTGGCAGCGCTTTTAGAAAGCTCATGGACGGGGCCTCGTTTTGGTCGAATCGGCGATGATCGGCAGGATTTCCTGACGGCTGTAGCCGAACTCTTCAATCGTGAAAATCACTGCTTTTTCCTGAATGGCCGCGACCCGCATCCTGCCGATCGTTTGGCCAACTCGTACTCTGTACTGGCTTTTAGACGTGGTATCACGCAAAACCGCAACAGAGTTTTGGCCCCGGGTGTCGAACGCCACTGCGACCAGTTTCAGGTCGGTCAGGAGCGGGCGGAGGTCGGAGGTGGTCAGAAGGGACACAAATGGGTCGCGTCTGCCATCTCCGTCATATGAGAATATTTCCCGGTTGATCAGCACCCGCGACGCCGTATCGGCAGCGGGAACCGGCACCGTCGCCTCGACCTTCTTGGCCCCCGCAGGCGTCGCTATGGGCGCCTTGGTCGTAGCGGCCTTGGTCGCTGCGGGCTTGGTCGCTGCTGGCTTGGTCGCCGTGGTGGTGGCCGGCCGCGGCGCTGCCTGGGCGCGTGCTTGCGCGGAGGCTCCTGTCGCCAGAGCCGCTACAAAGACCAGCGCGAAAGAGATTGAGAGCTTCATTGTTATTTCACCGCCGTGGCCGGCACGTACGGCGTTGTACGCGCGACATAGGTCTGCACCTGGAACTCGGTATCAATCACCGATTCGCCCTTTTTGGTGCGGGCCTTCGTCCTGCCGGCGGCGGGGTGCAGCTTGATCGCCATCGTGACGGGCGCGATGATGCGGTTGAGCGAGCCGACGTTGCTGAGAAACTGGCCGACCGGATGGTAGCCGCCGATCACGCCGAGCTTATACCGGTAGGTATCGAACTGTTCGCCCGGCAGAACCGGCATCGGCTCCACGCTCGCCAGATCGAGTCCGACGCGGCGTGCCGCCGTCGAAATGTCTTCGAGAAGGGCGGGCACCTCATTGCTCCTTGGAACGAGCTGCCGCATCACTTTGAGGCTCTGCTCGTATTCGGCCGACTGTGCGCGGAGCTTCTGCAGGCTGCCCGACGCGATATCGGCCTTCGCCTGCTGATTCTTTCTGTCGAGCGAATCGACGTGCACCTGAGTGACGCGCAGCTCCTCTGCTTTCGGCTTGTACAGGAAGTACCAGTAGGCAGCGAGGACGAGCACGGCGGCCACGCCTACGCCCACCAGCGACTGCTCGCGCTTGGTCATGTTGGCGAGAAATGCCATGTTAGTGCACCGCCGATACTACGAGTGGAACTGTCTTGATCGCGAAGGCGGGAGGAGACTGCGTCTCCGCCTCGAGAGTGAACTCCGTGACTTCCTTTCCTTCGGCCTGCACCAGATCGGAGCGGCTCAGCTGCACGTTCTGGATGAACGGCGACGCCTCGAGCGATTTCATGAACCGCGTCAGAGCCTGAATGTCGACCGTATGTCCGACGATCTTGAACTTCAGATCCTTCGCCGCGGCCAGGAGCGAGTCTGATCTCGCCTTCCGCGCGCGATTCCGTTCTGCCTGTCTGGCTTGAACCGACTGGGTACTGTCAACGGCTGGTGCTGCTATCTTGGCCGTATCCGCGGCAGCAGCGCTTCTGGGTGCGCTTGTCTGCGTGATCTCGGTCAGCCACGTGTACTGTGGCAGTGCGTTGCTGATCTCGTACATGAGATGCGACCAGAGATAGCGGGAGTCGTCGATGGACTTGATGATCGCAATCTGCTGATACAGCGAGTCGCGCGACGCTTCTGCCTTGACCTTCGCCGTTAACACGGCACTGAACTGGGTCGAATCCTTGAGCGCCTTGGTTTCCCTTTCTCCCAGTTCGCTGGCTTTCGCGGCCTGGTGGATGAACAGGAAGACGAGGAGCGCGCCCGATAAGCCGGCCGCGGCAACCGCGCCCAGCATGTACTTATCGGTGATCTTGTCCGCGAGTCCGGCAAACCAGTCCTGGGGCCTGATTTCGAACTTCAGGCCCTTGGTCGAATTGGCGCGACGCTTCTTCTTGCCGTCCCCGGGGAGGAGATTGATCTGGATCATGGTGTCAGGGGCTCCGGGTCAGTTCTTACGAAGAGCAAGGCCGATTGCGAGCATCAGAAGCGGCGCGACCTCGTCGGTCACCAGCGACTCCAATGCGCCATCCCTCACCGCCATCATGGCGAGCGGGTTGGCGAGCTCGACCGGCTTTTTCAGGCGTTGCCCGAGCGATTCCGTCAGTCCCGGGGTTCGTGATCCACCACCGCAGGTATAAACGGCCCGCATCTGGCCGTCGCCCTTGAGCGACGTGGACAGGAACGCAATCGCGCGCTCGAGTCCGGTGGCGATTTCCTCGGTCCTTTGAAGGACGACTGAGTCGAGCTGCGGGGAACGGTCGTAGCCCCTGATCAGCGCTTCCGCGTCCGCAGCCGAAAGCCCGTGTTCGCGCTGGAGATCCTCGCGAATGCGGCGGGTGCCGATGGGAAGGTCGCGGGTCAGAATAGGGACGCCGTCGTCCAGAATGTTGATGTTGGTGGTTTCATGGCCGATGTTCACGAGTCCGACGGCGCCATTCATCGCGTCGGGGTAGTTGAGCTCGAACGCGTTGTGGAGCGCAAACGCGTCCACGTCCATCGAGCTCGGCGTGATACCGGCTTCGGCGAGGATGCGCAGCTTGGCTTCCACCAGGTCCCGCTTGGCTGCGACGAGGAGAACGCTCATTTCGTCCCTGCCGTCGCCATCGCTGTCGAGAATCTGGAAATCGAGCTCGACCGAGTCTACGTCGGGCACGTGCTGCTCTGCTTCCCAGCGCATGAGCTCACGGGCCTGAGCTTCTTTCACCCTTTCAGTCTTGATCCGCTTGATGATGACATCGCGTCCACCAACGGCGGCAACCACAGCCTTGGTGTTCGCATCCACCGATTCAATAGTGGTGCGGATGACATCTGAGACGAGATGCGGATCCATTACTTCGCCTTCCACGATGGCATCATCGGGGAGCGGAGTGATCGCAACCTTGACCAGTTCTGGTGTCGACTTCGAGTGATCGACCACGGCGACCTTGACCAGGCCGGATCCGATATCGAGCCCTACGGTAGTCTTCTTCCGGCCAAACAACGCCATCGCGGACCTGGGTGAATGAAAAAAGAAAGAGGGTTTTTTGGGCCTCCGCAGCACTTCTTCACCTTCTTGAAGCGTGCGACCCCAAAGACCCTGTTTGCTAGCACTTGCATGGAGACCAACCGCGTGGCACAGGTCCGTCACCATCCGTTCGACCTAGACACGATTGAATTGCCGGGAAAGTAACGGTGGGCCCCCGCCGGCTCAGAAAAGCTCCGACCATGATCGCTCAGGAATTCGGTCGATAATTATCGAATGATCGGCGCCCCGCAGCACTCTGACCACGACTCCGATCCGTCGTGAAATCCGCAAGCCCGGCGATGGAGCGGATGCATCGGCAACGATCCAGTACAACGTCGAATCGAGACGGGTGATGTGGACCACTACGGGTGCACCCATACCGCCAACTGCGGCCGTTCTCGTACCGCTGACGCCGATGGGAGCCACCGAATCTCCATTCCACTCCGCTATTGTCGTCTCAATGGCGGACTCCGCAGCCGACAGTGCGAGCTGACGCTCAGCCGACGTGGCGCCTACTCTGGTCTCCTCCGTCGCCGCGAAGAACACACCGACGGTTAAGGCGGAGATCAGGAGCAGGACGAGCAACGCCGCCGCGAGGGCAAATCCCCTTCGCCCCTCTCGCTCAGAACACCGTGGCGCGGGAGCACAGGTTCGGGTGCCGGCGCTCAAGGCGACCTGTTCCGCACCCATACCGCGAGCATCGCCGAGTCACCGGACGCCCGGGAGTGGCCTTCGATGACGACTCGCTGGCGGCTTTCTGCCCGTGCGGTGACGTCGACTCGAGCGAGCATCGATGGAGATGCGCTCGCTCCAAGGCGCTCTCCATGGTCGTCGAAGTACTCGAGCAGCAGCCCGGTCGAGCCCGGTGCCGGACTGTAGGCTCGGTATGGCCCGCTCAATGGCTGGATGGAGCCACACACGGGCAACCCGACCGCATTGCACCGACGATACCCGAGGTATGTGTCGCCGTCGCCGGCACGGTACAGGCTGTACCTGCCGTGTCTTATGAAGCGGACCGGTGCGCCACGGGCAACATGGCTGGATAACGGGGTCGATAACGTCAGAAGGAATCCCGTCGCACCCGCGTTGATGTCCTCGACCTTGGAAAGCCCGGTCGACGGAGGGCACGTGATCGCAAGCGAGCGCGAGCTGAAGGCAGCTATTCGATGCCGCTCCCACTGAGCGCCGGCCTCGATCGAATCCCGGTAGAAGACTGCGAGGTCGCCAGTGTCGGGCTCCGTTACGAAGGCACTGAGAGTATTTCGCGGCGGAGGGGTTCCGCCGGCCAAACCGACCTCGGTACCCGCGACCTGACAGACCACTGAGCTGCCGATGCTCGCGAACATCTCGATCGCGGAATCGGCTAGCAGCCTCGCTGTATCGGCGGTCGCCATTCCGCGAATGTCGGTGGACAAGAGCTCGATCGCGTCGCGCACCCCTTCACGAGCATAGAGCAGCTCCGTCGCTCCACGATAGAAGCGCTGTTGCCGCAGTAGAGTGAGCCCGATAGTGCTGCCGACGAGCCCCAGGATGAGGAGCACCACCGCCAGCTCGATGAGTGTAAATCCGCGCGGCCGACACTGGAGGGCTCGATTCCGATACTGGAGAGCTCCATCCCGAAACTGGACGGCTCCATCCCGGCCGCTCAACGGGTGCACGGCAGCACCGCGCGAAACAGGTCTGTTCGTCGGCCCCGGGCCGTGGGGTAGCTAACCGACCCGGCGACACTCAGGCGCGCCGAATCGACCACCGCGACGGACCATTCAGATTCGATTTGCTGAAATGACTCACGCCCGCTCGCCGCAATCCGACACTCGGCGCCAAGGATCTCGAGACGGCTAGCGGCCATCCTTCCGGCTCGCTCGCGAAGCGCGTTTGAGCTCATCTGCCGCTCGATCAAGGCACTGGTGCTCACCATTGCCAGACCACCGACTGTAAATAGCAGCAGCGCGACTATTGTCTCGATCAGCGTGTATCCGGCAATTCGGGCCTTCTGCATGTCCTGACAATGAATCATTCGCCAGGGGTTGCGTCATTCGTCGTCGACGCGCGAAGCCAAATCCACGCGGAGAAATTCGACTGGCTGATCGGGCGCTTACTCCCGCCAAAAAGAGAAGGGGGAAGCGGCAAGCCGCTCCCCCCTTTCCTACCCAACCAGATCAACTTAGACGCAGGTGATCACACCGTTGGTCATGTCGCAAAGCTTCGCAGACTGCGAATGCGTTGCGGTCGCGCTCCATGAAGGCGGCGGGCCGGCGACGTTGGTCACAACGACGGTCACGTTCTGCGACGGGCTGAAACCCTGCAGAGGAGCCAGCGAGGTCGCGGTTCCACCGAAATACGCGCCACCCTGGTCAGCTGCGTACTGCTCTTCGTAGGTCGCCATGTTGCGCAGGTCAGACTTCATCGCTGCGACATACGCCTTGTCCTTCGTGTTCGCGAACTT
>DATHHC010000139.1:0-4914 GCA_035317285.1 Gemmatimonadaceae bacterium
CAAGCCGCGGTGGGGAACGATGACCGCGCCGCAGATGCTCGCACACTTGGCCAGCTGGATGCGGATGGCGAAGGGGGAGCTGAGGGCGTCGCCGAGAATGCCGTTCATGCGGTATCCGCCGCTCAAGCAATTGATCATTTACTGGCTTCCATTCCCGAAGGGGGTGCAGACGGCGCCCGAGCTGATCATCAGCGGTTACGCGGACTGGGCGAATGAGCAAGCCGCGGTGCGCGAGCACGTCCGGTCGTTCGAGAAGCGGTACCCGAAGGCGATATGGCCCGAGCATCCTGTGTTCGGGAAGATGAGTCCGAGGGCATGGGGTGTGTTCGGCTATCGCCACATGGATCACCACCTAAGGCAGTTCGGAGTTTGAAACAACTTCGAGTCAGGGCAGCGCCGCCGCCGCGTTAGGTGCGGACCCTAGACTTTCCGTTTCCGGCGTTTCGCTGGCGCCGCCTCCACCTGACACCGCCACGCTTCCGCGATGAGCACCTTGAGATCCGCGACGGTTACGGCATCCAGCCGCACAAGCACAGCCGGAAATCCGTTGTAGTGGGGTTCGGTAAAAAACTTCGCCGGCTCGGCGGATATCAGCGCGTCCTTCTGGCCGAGGTTGGCGACGCGCACCGCTAACACGCCGGGGTTTGCCACGCGAGGTTTTTTTGGCGTGACCCGTTCCATCCACACCCAGACGAATCCCTTGAGCTTTCCCTTGATCGGAACCGAGAAGGCGAAATGATCCTTCCCCTCCTCGACCGTGGGCAGCCGCATGGCAATGCGACGGACGTCAGCCTGAGTTGCCATCGGTGAAAAATTCCGACTAGTGCTTCGGTTCAGCAAGCATCGCGAACCACGAGATTGGAACCGAACCGAACGGGATATGACTGGAAGACAACCGAAAAGAATGCGATCCGAGATCTGAGAGGCGTAGATACCAGGTTCTAGTCACAGCCGCGCCGACCGACCTCGGTGGAGCGAGAGTCACTGCCCCTGCCTACTTATAGGAGGATCGATAGTAAGGTCGTAGCGCAGTGACTAAACCCACAGATCTGTGCTTCTCAGATCTCGGATCCCGTTCTGTTCAGTTCAGTCAGGTCTCGGATCCCATTCTTTTCGGTTGTCGGATCCCATTCAGTTGCGGTTATCCCGCTGCTACGCCGCTGTCGCCGGCCGCTCGCCTTGCGCGATTTGCTCGTCGATCAGCGGACGCAATGAGCCTATCACGGCGTGCAGCTGGTCCGGAGAAAAGGGCTTGGTGAGGTACCCATCCACTCCAGCCGCAAGAAACCGCTTGCGATCCTCAGCCATCGCGTGCGCAGTGAACGCGACGATCGGAATGTGCCGTCCTGTGCTGACCTCCAACTGGCGAATCACCGCGGTCGCTTCGAGCCCGTCCATCTCCGGCATCTGTACGTCCATGAGAATGAGGTCGAATTGGCCCATCGCCAGCGCGTCGAGAGCCTTTCGGCCGGTGACGACGTGCGTGACCTGGTGCCCAACCTTTTTCAACAGCACCGACGCGAGCAAAGCGTTCACCGCGTTGTCCTCGGCCAGCAGGACGCGCAGGGGCCTGAACCCTTCGGCATGTGCAATGGCTGCAATCGGCACGATAGCCAAGGCCTCCACTGGTGAGAGCTGGAACGGGATCTCCACATGGAAGACGCTTCCGACCCGAGGCACGCTCTTGACCCAGATACGGCCGCCCATCAATCGCGTCAGCTGCGACGCGATGGAGAGGCCGAGGCCGGTGCCGCCGAACCTTCGCGTCGTGGAGGCGTCGGCCTGCGAAAATGAGTCGAAGATCGATGACTGCTTATCGACCGGAATGCCAATGCCCGTGTCCGCCACGCTGACGTGGATGGTATCCCCGTCGGAATCGCGGGCGCCAAGCTCCACGCGCACGACTACGCCGCCGCGCTCGGTGAACTTGATTGCATTGCCGACAAGATTGACGACAATTTGCCGCCAGCGGCCGGGATCGCCGATCAAACGGGCAGGTACATCCCGCCCGATCGTGTGTGTGAGCCCGATTTTCTTCTCCGCGGCGCGAGGGGCCATGAGCTGCATGATCTCGTCGATCTTCGCCGCCAGGCCGAACTCGATGGGATCGAGCGAAAGCTTTCCAGCTTCCATTTTGGAGAAGTCGAGAATGTCGTCGATGATGACCAGCAGGGAGTCCGCCGAGCTCTCGACGATCTCGAGGTAGCCACGCTGCTCTCCCGTGAGATCCGACTGCAGAACCAGGCCGGTCATTCCCATGATGCCGTTCATCGGTGTCCGAATCTCGTGACTCATGTTCGCCAGGAATTCGCTCTTGGCCTGGTTGGCGACTTCCGCGCGCTCCCTTGCGCCGACCAGCTCTGATGTCCGGGCAGTAACCTCGCGTTCGAGCTCAACTCCGTGTCCCAGCAGGCGACTCTCGTGGTCCTGCATCTGTGCGATCATGCCGTTGACACTGTGGACGAGTGCGCCTATCTCGTCGCCGCGTTCCGTACCGATCGCACGAAGAGAGTAGTCCTTTGTCTGGGCGACCTCGTGGGCGGTGTTGGCGAGGGCCAGAATCGGCACGGAAATGATCTTCTGCAGTGTCAGCGACAGAAGGTAGAGCACGAACATCGTTCCGATCATTATCGCGAGGAACAGCCACGCACTCTGGATCTGCCGCCGCACGATCTCGGAATGATCGGAAGAGATGTAGATGAAGCCCGCGACCTCGGCGCCGAGCTTGATCGTGCGCACGACCATCGTGCGGTCCTTCTCGACGACCGGTGTCGGTGCACGCAGTGGAATGCGCTCGGCTGATACTTTGCTCCGTTGAAATGAGGCAAAGAGTTTTCCGTCCCTTTCATAGAGTGCGGCAGCGTTCACACCCGGCTTGAGCGCGAGGGCGGCGAGAATCTCCTTCGATGCGGTTACGTCCCCGAACGCCATCGCCGCGACGCTGTTGGCTCCGGCGACGTCGGCAAGCGAGTTGAGGTCCTCCGACATGACACGCCGCATGCTGCGGGATTCGTAGACAAACGTCGCGGCGGAGGCGAGCAGAACCGCTGTCCCGGACGTCACCATCAAAATCGCCAGGAGCTTGGCGCGTACGCTCAGTGCCAGCTTCATCGTTGAGACCGATCGGTGGACGAGCGAACGACGCGGGTCAGCGCGAGTAGCTTGGAGCTGACACGCACGCGAGCGGATTGCGCGGCGGCAGTGTCCACATCGAAGCGCACCTTTCGATCCTCGACGAGCAGCGCGATCACGCCGCCGCGGGTCGTGAAGCTCTCGCCCTCACCGATCGTGAGAACGCCGGCGGCTGCGGCCGCGTCGAGGATGTGATGGAGTCTCCTGACGTCGGGCTCGACCACGAACGCCGCGCGCACGCCGGCAAGAGACTGATCCCAACGGATGCGGCGAACGACCAGTGGCCGCTCCCCGATCGTTTTCGACTCGAGAAAGTGCTCAGTGGCGTCCGCGGTGGCGCCCTCTCCAATGATGAGGACGACGAACGGATCCTTTGCGCCGGCGGACGTGTCCACCGGCCACTCGACGAACTTGAGGAAATTGTAGACGAACATCGCCTTTACCTGCGACTCGCTCATCGGGTTCTGCGCCTCCACGCGAACGCCAAACAGCAGCGTCGCGAGGATCAGAAGTCGCTTAATAATGGAGCGTCGTTCTGACACGGAAGCTCCGGCCGTCCTGTGCAATGACGTCCTGAGCAAATCCCTCGCGCACCGGGTCTCCGTATCGGGTCCCGAAGACGTTGTAGACCGTGGCGCTCAGATCGAATCTGCCGAGAGTCCGCGGCGCGAAGAGCGAGAAATTGGTGAGCGTGTGGGCGCCCGCCACGTTGCCGGCAACGGTGCGCCGGTCACTCATGTATTGCGCGTCCATTGCGGCGATCACGCCAGTGCCAGGGATTGGAGAGCGCAGCTGCGCCTGGACCATTTGTCCAGGTGAATTGGTCAGCGTTGTGCTCGTCGCCCGGTCCTCCGTGCGCTGGAGGGAATACGACAGCTGTCCTTCCAGGCCATGACCACGGTTTACCTCGAGTCCCAGCTCGAGCCCGCGGGAGTGGGTCGATGCCAGGTTCCCGTAGAAATAGGGATTCGCTGGGTCGACACTCGGCTCAATGAGATCAGTAAGCCGATTCCTGAAGGCGGACGCCGATATCTGGACGCCTCCGCCTATGAACTGCTGAGCTATCAGCTCGAGTGTCTCGATGTGCTCGGGCTCGAGGGTTCGATTCGACGTGTACCCGGGGCTCACTGAATACAGCTCGAACTCGTTGGGCGCCCGGAACGCTCTGCCGGCGAGAAGCTTTAACGTGGTGGCCGGAGTCGGGGTGTAAATCAGGGCGAGACGCGGGCTCGTCGCGAGGCCGAATCCGTCGTAATGGTCGAGCCGCACGCCAGCGTAGAGCATGAGCGGGTCGGCAAGCTTGATCTCGTCCTGCGCGAACACGCCTTCGCGCATGGAGCTGTTTCGCGTCTCCGAGTAGAGGACGTACGGCTCGGGATCGTAGTTCGTCAGGAACTGTTTGAAGTTGTCCCGAAACTCGGCGCCGACTGTGAGAAACTGGCGTGTCCCGATCTTGCGGGCCGCATCAAGTTCGAGCCCGACCCACTCTCCGACTGAGATGTCCTTGTTAGGGAGTTGATCCGTATAGTAGGCGTACTCGCCGTCGTACGTGTACCGTCCGGCATGAAGACGAGTCGAGAACGAAGCGCTGTTCGAAAGCGCGCGGTGGTAGGTCAGGCTCGCCAGGCTCAGCCCGTCTGTCGTGCGGGTTCTCCCGTCGTTGAAGATCGTGGCGTACGCGCCGGTCGGAAGCCCCTTTTCGCGCGAGACGGTGTTTGCCTGAAACGAGAAATCACCCTTCGATGCAGTGACTAGAAGCTTGTGGAACTCTTCGTGATCGAC
>DATHHC010000140.1:0-12261 GCA_035317285.1 Gemmatimonadaceae bacterium
GACTGGGGATGATTGAATGAGGAACCGCTGGGACGCGTCTCGTTCCTGGTGACGACGTACGGCATCACCGCGCCGCCTCGAGGTGATGCCGTACGTCGTCACCAGGAACGAGACGCGTCCCAGCGGTTCCTCATTCAATCATCCCCAGTCGATGTCCGCCGGTGCGGACGTCAAATACGGCCTGTCGACCAACCTCACGCTCGACGCAACGATCAATCCTGACTTCGGCCAGGTCGAGGCAGATCCCGCGGTCCTGAATCTCTCGGCGTTCGAGAGCTTCTTCGAGGAGCGGCGGCCATTCTTCCTGGAAGGCGCCGGGATATTCAGCTTCCGGACTGCCTGCGGTGACATCGATACGCAGTGCACCGGACTCTTCTACTCGCGGCGCATTGGCAGGTCCCCTCAGCTCGCGGGCATCTATGGAGACGAGACGAGCGCCACCAACACGACCATTCTCGGCGCGGCTAAAGTCGGCGGGCGTCTGGGACGTGGACTCTCCGTCGGACTGCTCGACGCGGTGACGCAGCGCGAGCAGGGTGCTCAGGGCGCGACGATCGAGCCACAAACGAATTACAGCGTCGCGAGACTGCAGCAGCCACTCTTCGGCGGCTCGGGCGATGTGGGTGCGATGTTCACCGCTGTCGATCGCGCGCTCGACGCGCAGAGCACGCCGTATCTGCGGAGCGGTGCTTACACGGGGGGAATCGATCTCAGAAAGCGCTTCTTCGACAAGAAGTACGAGCTGACGGCCTACGTGGCCGGAAGCCTCGTGCGAGGCTCGCAGGAAGCGATAGCGTCGACGCAGCTCGACGGCGTTCATCGCTACCAGCGTCCCGATGACGGCATTGGGTTCGATCCAACCCGCACATCTCTAACCGGAAACGCACAGCGGCTCACGCTCAGCAAATTCGGCGGCGGCCATACGCGATTCCAGAGTGTTTACCAGCGCTTCTCGCCGGGTTTCGAAACGAACGATCTTGGATTCCAGTCCCGCGCCGACGAGCAGATGTTCCGAAACTGGTTCGCGCTGCAGATGACCAATCCGACGAAAGTGTACCGGCAAGGCTTCTTCAACTTCAACACCTTCCAGACGTGGTCGACAGCGGGACTGCCGACCAACATGTCGCTCAACACCAATTGGCACGTGCAGTTCCCCAACCAGATGTGGGGCCACATCGGCGGGAACTTCGGGAATTTTGTTGCGACGTACGCTGACCGCGAAGCCCGTGGCGGCCCGGCGGTGCGCCGGTCTCGCGACTTCGACACATGGACTGGCGTCGAAGGCGACGGGCGCAAGAAGTGGACGCCCTACATGTTCGCCGGCGCCTATGGAAGCGATGACGGGAACTCGCACGGCCGCTGGATCAATCCCAGCGTCGATTTCCGGGTCTCCAGCAGTTTCTCCGCCTCACTCGGCGCCAACTACGAGCACGCGATCGATGACAACCAGTGGGTCGGCAACTTCGGCGATACCGGCTCCGACACGACGCATTACACCTTCGCGCACCTGGACCAGAACACGCTGAGTCTCAGCTCGCGCCTGAACTTCACCGCGTCGCCCACGCTTTCGCTCCAGTTCTACGCGCAGCCGTTCATGACCACGGGCAAGTACTCCAACTGGCGCGAGCTCGCGAACCCGCGCGCCGACAAGTACGACGATCGCTACAAGCCGTACCTGGGCGGCGATCCGGGTGGATTCGACTTCAAGCAGCTCCGGTCCAACACGGTCATCAGGTGGGAGTATCGTCCGGGCTCGACCGTCTTCTTCGTCTGGCAACAGGGACGCGAGCTCTCGAGCGATCAGCCCGACGAGTTCAACGTCCGCCACGGTCTCGGGAACCTGTTCAGTCTGCATCCAAGCAATACTCTTCTGATCAAGGCTTCGTACTGGTTCAATCCGTAGGAGCGGGGAAGGGGGAAGCGGGAAGCGGGCTACCGACGCTTGCTGTCGTCGTGGCAGACCATGTCCACGACGACAGCGCTCGCGAGAATGAGCACGGGATCTTCACCGTCCGCGATGTCGATTCCGTAGGTGTCCGTCCAGCTGAACCACTTCTTCGAGACGGTGGCCACGACGTGATCACCGCGCGTGAAGGCGTACTCGTGATCCAGGAAATCCCCCTCGGCTTCGAGATCGTCGGGCCCAGGGACGTCGACGGTGAAGCGGTGGTGAATGAAGGAGAACAACTCGCGCTTCACGACGGCGAGTAAGTCAGCTCCGCGCCATAGCTCGTACGTTGGCCCCCAGTTCAAGAGCCGTTGGTCGATGTAAACGAGCTCGTTCCCCGCCGTATCCTGAAACGAAAGCTTGTCGCCGAAACTGAAGACCTTCCCCTTAACGATGTAAGTATCGCGTTCGTTCTCGTCCTTGATCGTGAAACTATCTGCCAGCGACAGCAGCTTCTGCCGCATCACGTAGCGCATGGGTCAAATCCTGTCGGAGACGGTTTGAGAGATTAGTGGGAAGGAGGGTGAGGGTCCTCGTAAGCGGCTTCCAAAGCGAGCGCGAGGAGGAGACCCGCGACCGAGCGGAGCGAGGGAGCGCAGTTAGGGGCTCCGACCAAGCGAGCGTAGCCGCTGGAGAGGATCCTCGCCCGACTGACCCGCGCGATGGTCCATAGCCGCGGACCGACGGATGCTGATCACTGCCGAATGTCTCGCTGCAGAACTCTGAAGTAGGCTGTCCACGGCCCCACGGGCTTGGTATACGCGCGAGCCATGGTCCTCGTGATCTGAGCAATATGCGAGAGATCGTGCACGACCCACGTGGCGAGCAGCTGCCGCATGGTGACAGCACCGAACTCCGGATGCTCGCCGGTCAACTCCATGTCCTTCTCCTTGAGATTCCACCCGCGCAGTGTCGCGACATTTCCCGAGCGCAGATGGTCGAACTCTTCCAGCAGATCTCTGAGCGGCCGATCCGATTTAAGCACGGCGAAACGGTCGAATGGATCGAACCGGCGGTAGGCCTCCTGCTTGATAATGATGCGGGCCCGCGGAATCCAGTCCGTCCTCTCACCATGGATGAGGTGTGCGACAACTTCGCGAGGACTCCAGGTATCGGGGCCTTCGTCCACCCGCGTCCAATCCTCCGGCAGCTCGTCGAGCAGCGCTGACAACACTGCCGGCGTGCGCTCCAGAACCGGAATCGCTTCGTCCAGGTTGAAGTCCATGTCCGAATGATACGCGCTTGTGCGTTCGTCAACTACTTTTCTCTGCGCTAAATTGTTTCGCCGGCCCGCACTGCCTGCTCCGTGCGCGGCCGTCTCTCTTTTTTGGAGTAAGAATGTCCGCACGAATCCTGATCGCTCTCGCCATCCCAGTCCTCATCGCGCTCGCACCTTCATCTTCGGCGGCTCAAGCCACTGCCGTGGCTTCTCCTGCCGCCGGTGCGGCGAGACCTCAATCCACGGGATTGCCGGAGCGCGCAGTGCGCCGAGACATTCCGATGACGAGCACGATCCGGCGCGCGTTCGCTGCGGGGACGAGAGATGCGACCGGTCGTCCGGGTCGCAATTACTGGCAGCTCTGGACCGACTACAAGATCGAAGCACGCCTCGACGCTGCGACATCTGTCGTCACCGGCCGCGAGACCGTCACGTTCCGCAACAACAGCGATTCGGCGATGCGATCCGTGGTGCTGCGACTCGATCAGAATATTTTCCGACCCGAAGCGCCTCACGTCAGTGCGATGGATGCGCTCACCGACGGGATGAGGATCACGAGGCTCGTCGTCAACGGGCAGACGTTGCCGGTGACAGACACCGTCGGGAATCCAATTCCGGGCACGACGCGCCGCACGCCTCCTCTTTCTCGAGTTCTCAAACAGACCTCGGCTCGCATCGCCCTGACCGCACCGATAGGCGCGCACTCCGCCGGAACAATCGAGGCGGACTGGAGTTTCCAGGTCCCGCGCATCGAAGGCGCGCGGGGGTTCCGCATGGGACGTTGGGCCGACTCGCTTTATCAGGTCGCCCAGTGGTATCCACGGGTTGCCGTGTTCGACGACCTCCGCGAGGGAGGGTGGGACACCGATCCGTATCTCGGGAACGGCGAGTTCTACAACAACTTCGGCCATTTCGACGTAAGCATCGATGTGCCGGCGGGATGGATAGTCGGCGCGACGGGAGTCCTCCAGAATCCGACGCAGGTTCTCACGCCCACGGCGCGCGACCGACTGTCACACGTGCTCGAATCTGATTCCACCCGCAGCATCGTCTCGGCCGCCGAGCGTGGTCCCGGTAAGTCAACCGCCGCGGGCGCGAACGGACGGCTCGTCTGGCGCTTCGCCGCAGACACGGTCGGCGACTTCGCGTGGGCAACCTCGAACCAGTTCGTGTGGGACGCGACCCGCGCCACGATCCCGGGACGCGGTCCGGTACCCGTGAATGTCATGTATCTCCCTGGGCATGCCCAGACTTATGCCGACGGACCGGGCGTGGTGCGCCACGCGCTCGAGTTCTACTCGAAGCTCTGGATGCCGTACGCATTCCCGCAGCTCACGATGGTCGACGGACCGGAGCTCGGAATGGAGTACCCGATGTTCATCATGTCCGCGGTATTCGCGGCCGACCACGAGGTCGGCCACGAGTGGTGGCCTATGATGGTCGGCGTGAACGAGACATGGTACGGATGGATGGATGAAGGATTCAACCAGTACATGAACATCCTCTCGGACGCCGATCTCGACAAAAAGCCGTATAAGCTGGACAGCCTCGGCATGTCGTATGGAAGCATCAGCGGCAACGAGCTGGAGCCGCCTCTCATGTGGGACGGCAACTACGCCGGCCCGTTGTATGGTTTTCAGGCGTACGGTAAGGCGCCGCTGATGCTCTCATCGCTTGGCGGAGTCGTCGGCGACAGCGCGGTGTGGCGTGCGATGAGCGATTACGCCAAGGCGTGGCGTTTCAAGCATCCATCACCATGGGACTACGCGAACTTCATGAGCAACGCGCTCCACCAGGACCTCGGCTGGTTCTGGAACTACTGGCTGTTCACGACGGAGTCAGTCGACGGGTCGATACAGAGCGTGCAGACATCGGGGCGGCGAACGGCGGTGACAATCAGGCAGGCCGGGGAGATGCCGTCGCCCGTGATTCTGAAAGTCGAATTCGCGACGACCGGTCCTGCAATCAGGCCAATGACCAACAGCAAAATGCTCGACGCGAACAGCGCGATCGTCACCTGGCCGGTTGATGTCTGGTTCGCTGGTAGTCGGACCTTCGTTGCGAATCTGGATTTCGGAGGCCGCGCGATCACGAAGTTCACGCTCGATCCGAATGGACGATTCCCGGACCACGACGCGAGCGACAACGTGTGGCCGCGGGTTCCTGCGGCCACCAAGCCGGCCGGGGGGAACTAGCCGATGCGCGTCCGTTCAGCAGTTCGACATTGCTCGGTCGTGTTCGCGATCGCGCTGATCGCGACCGAAGTCCATGCACAGCAGGCACCGGTGATCACTGCCGCCGACTACGCACGTGCGGAGCGATTCCTGAGAGACAGCGTGCTGCCGCTGGTTTCGGGGATGGGCGTCGTTCAACCGATCTGGCTCTCCGGCGACCGCTTTGGCTATCGCACTGCAACTCGTGCTGGACGCCAGTTTGTTCTCGTCGACCCTTCGAAGGGTACCCGGGTTGTTTGCAGCCCGGAGACCGACCGCTGCGGCGGGGCGCTCGATCCACGCGAAGTGTCACGCGTTCAGACCGGAAGCCGGCCGTCCGCCCCGCGTGCGGAATCCGTCTCTCCCGACGGGAAGCGCGCGGCCTTCATCCGCGGCTACAACCTGTGGGTGCGCGACATCGCCACTAACCGCGAGACTCAGCTCACCACCGACGGGCAAAAGGATTTCGGCTACGCCACCGACAACGCCGGCTGGGTCAAGAGCGACCGGCCGGTTCTCATCTGGTCACCGGACTCGCGGAAAATCGCGACGTTCCAGCAGGACGAGCGCCATGTCGGAGAGATGTATCTCGTCACGACAAAGGTCGGGCACCCCGAGCTCCAGGCGTGGAAGTATCCGCTGCCGGGTGACAGCGTCATCGCGATGATCCAGCGCGTCGTGATCAATGTCGATACGCCGCGCGTCATCCGGTTCCAGATGCCGCCGGATGCTCACCGCTCCACGCTCTGCGATCACGTGATCTGTCGGGGAACCGAGTGGGCCGACGTTCAGTGGTATCCGGATGGCTCCCACATCGCGTTTGTCTCGACGTCGCGCGACCACAAGCACGAGGTTTTCCGCGTTGCCGATGCGGCAACCGGGGCGGTTCGCGACGTGTTTCGGGAAGACGTCGCGACGCAGTACGAATCAGGAAACGGAGTCGTGAACTGGCGCGCTCTCCCGGCGTCCAACGAGGTGATCTGGTTCTCCGAGCGCGACGACTGGGGACAGCTCTACCTGTACGATCTCGCGACGGGCCAGCTCAAGAACAAGATCACGAGCGGAGAAGGGAACGTCGCACAACTGCGACGCGTGGATGAGAAGACGAGAACAATCTGGTTCGTCGGCAACGCGAAGGAGCGCGGGCGCGACCCGTACTTCCGTCATTTCTACAAGATCCGCCTCGATGGGACGGGGCTCGCCCTTCTCACTCCTGAAAACGCGGATCACGACATCGCGCTGTCGCCATCGGGGCAATTCTTCATCGACGCATACTCGACGCCCGATGTGCCACCCGTCACGGTCGTGCGCGATCTGAATGGGAAGACCATCGTAACGCTCGAGACCGGTGACATAACGCGACTGCGCGCGACCGGCTGGAAGCCACCGATCCCAATTACGGTCAAGGCGCGTGACGGAAAGACTGATCTCTACGGCCTGATGTACGTGCCGACGAATCTGGATCGCACGAAAAAGTATCCGATCGTCAACCACATCTATCCAGGACCCCAAACGGGAAGTGTCGGAGGACGCAGTTTCTCACCCGCACGCGGCGATGCGCAGGCGCTGGCCGAGCTCGGATTCATCGTCGTGGAAATCGACGGAATGGGAACGCCGTGGAGATCGAAATCCTTCCACGACGCGTACTACGGGAAGATGGGCGACAACACGCTTCCCGATCAGGTCGCGGGGATGAAGGAGCTCGCGGCCCGCTACCCGTGGATCGACCTCAATCGCGCTGGAATCTACGGGCACTCCGGCGGGGGATTCGCCACCGCCGACGCGATGTTCCGCTACCCGGATTTCTTCAAGGTTGGCATCTCTGAGGCCGGCAATCACGATCAGCGCGAATACGAAGACGACTGGGGCGAGAGGTATCAGGGCCTGCTCACACGAAACGCGGACGGCAGCGACAACTACGCGCCGGAAGCGAATCAGCCCCTCGCGAAAAACCTGAAGGGCAAGCTGCTCCTCGCGCACGGCACCATGGACGACAACGTTCCGCCGTACAACACGCTACTCGTCGTCAACGAGCTGATCGCCGCGAACAAGGATTTCGATCTGATCCTGCTGCCCAACCGCGCCCACGGATTTGGGAACGAGGCGTACATGGTTCGGCGGCGCTGGGATTACTTCGTCAAGAATCTGCTCGGCGCGGAGCCGCCGCGTGAATACCGGATCGGCGGGCGCCCCGTCCAATGATGAAAACTGCATTCTTCGTTTGTAGTTTCCTTGTAATAAAGCCGGTGATTCTCGCGGCACAGGCTGTCCCGGCCCCACCGGTGTTCACGCACGCCGATACCATTCGTGGCTCGAATACCCCGCAACGCGCGTGGTGGGACGCCGCTTTTTACGATCTGCACGTCAAGGTCAATCCCGCCGACAGCAGCATCACCGGCTACAACGCAATCACCTACCGCGTACTCAAGCCCGCCCGCGAGATGCAGATCGACCTACAGATGCCGCTCGTCGTCGACAGCATCGTCCAGGACGGACTCGAGCTGAGCGCTCGGCGGGACGGCAACGCTTTCTTCGTGACCCTCATCACGCCCCAGAGGACTGGCGCGAAGAAAGTGATATCGGTCTACTACCACGGAAAGCCAGTCGTCGCGACGCGCGCGCCCTGGGATGGCGGGTTCGTGTGGGCGCGCGACAGCCTCGCCCGCAACTGGGTCGTGACTGCCAACGAAGGGCTCGGCGCGAGCGTCTGGTGGCCGAACAAGGACATCTACTCCGACGAGCCGGATAGCCAGCGCGTGGCGATCACGGTTCCCAACCCGCTACTCGACGTCTCGAACGGAAGATTGCGCCGCACCACGCTCAACGCTGACGGAACGACGACGTACCAGTGGGCAGTCGTCAACCCGATCAACAACTACAACGTCGCCGTGAACTCCGGACATTACGCGCATTTCGCTGACGTGTACGACGGAGAGAAGGGGAGGCTCTCGCTCGATTTCTATCCGATCGACTACCATCTCGACACCGCGAAAAAACAGTTCCAGCAGGTAAAGCCGATGCTGCAGTGCTTCGAGAGCTGGTTCGGCCCGTACCCGTGGTACGAGGACGGCTACAAGCTCGTCGAGACTCCGCACCTGGGCATGGAGCACCAGAGCGCCGTCGCCTACGGCAATCACTACCAGAACGGCTACCTCGGGCGCGATCGCTCGGCGACGGGGCACGGACTGCAGTGGGACTTCATCATCATCCACGAGAGCGCGCACGAGTGGTTCGGCAACAGCATCACGATGAAGGACGCTGCCGACATGTGGATCCACGAGAGCTTCGCGACCTACGCCGAGGGCCTGTACACGGAATGCCAACAGGGCAAGAAGGCCGGTGCGGAATACACAGTTGGTCAGAGGAAACTGATTCGCAACGATGTGCCCATCATCGGCGTGTACGGCTTGAACCACGAAGGCTCGGGCGACATGTACGACAAGGGCGGCAACATGCTGCACACCATCCGCCAGCTAGTCGACGACGACTCCCGCTGGCGCGGAATCCTCCGCGGCTTGAACAAGACGTTCTGGCATCAGACCGTGACCACCAAACAGGTCGAGAGCTACATCAGCCGCGGCTCGGGAATGGATTTGAGCAAGGTGTTCGACGAGTATCTGCGGACGACAATGATCCCGACGCTCGAGTACAAGCTCGAGGGACCAACCCTCTCGTATCGCTGGGCCAATGTCGTACCGGGATTTGCGATGCCGGTGAAAGTCACGACATCGACGACCGGCTACTCTTGGATCAGGCCGACCCAATCGTGGAAGACGGCGGTTGTGAAGCTGAGCCGGCCTGAGGACTTTCGTGTCGATGTGAATTTCTACGTCAACGCGAAGGATCTCCTCAAGCCGGCTCCGGACTCAACTACCGTGCGTAAAGGCCTGTAACGCGCGCGGTCCCCAGCTTGTTGGCGTTCAGGTTATACCCAACCATCGCGGCTGTCGCATTCCCGGGTAGGTCGAGTCGATCAACTTTCAGCGCGAAGACCGTAAACTGGTAGTGATGCGGCCTGTCGCCCGCCGGCGGACACGGCCCGCCATAACCCTTCGAACCAAAGTCTGTCTGTCCCTGCGCGCTTCCGCGCGGTGCGTTGCGTCCGTTTCCCGCACCCGCCGGGAGTGCGGTGACTGATGACGGGATGTTGTACATCACCCAGTGCCACCAGCCACTGCCGGTCGGCGCATCAGGATCGTAGGCGGTGACGGCGAAGGATTTCGTTCCGGCCGGCGGATTCGCCCATTGGAGCGCTGGTGAAATGTTCTGTCCGGTGCACCCCATGCCATTGAAAACGTGGGTGACCGCTACGCGCCCCCTGGATTCAAGATCCGGCGCCGTCAGCGTGAAGCGCCCGTGTCGCTGAGTCGGTACGGGTTTCTGTCCCTGGCCGGCAGCGACCGACGCTACTCCGAGAATCATCGCGGCAGCGGCAACCGCCACTCGCCCAGGGCGACCTGATTTGGAGATCATGTCCATCCTCCTTTCCCTTGTTGGTTGAACGAAGATCGTGCTATCTCCACACCGCGAGAACGAGCCCCGCCAGCATGAAACAGACGAGATTATAGGTCGAATCAATGAGCCACAACTGCTTCGGCTTGCCCGAGAACAGCGCGGTGGCGTAACTCGTCGGGCCGGCGAAGCCGAGCCAGCAGACGAAGCCGAACAGTGCGCCGTGCGTAGCGTTGAGACTCATGACGCCAGGATCGACGGCGGCAGCAAAATGTCCGAGCAAGTGGGCCATCACCCACGACGTAAGTAGTGCCGTTATGAAGGCACTCGTATACATCAGTGGCATGTTGGCGCTCGCGGCCTGGGCCCTCATTTCTTCTTCGGTTCTCGCCTGCAGCGCGAGCCATTTCCTCATGAACAGGACGGGCGAGTACCAGAGTGCGCCGAGCATGAAGATCACGATGGCTACGACGAAAACTGCGAGGTAGTTGACCGGGGGGAAATGCATTGCAAAACCTCCGTCGGTAATTGGTGGGGGTGAGCCCACAGAATCTATGCTCCGCCCGCGAAACCCGCAGCACTGCAAATCAGCCGAATAGCCGCCCTCGCGGCAGCACCATCAGTATCCCCCGCTGGATCGTAGGCGGACAGCGTGACGCCGGCGATCCGAAATGTCCGTGCGATCTCTGAGAGCGCGTATTCGACGTCCTCGATCGTGAGCCCACCCGAAACCGCGAACTTGTTTGCGGCTGCCACATCGGCATCGAGGACGTCGAGATCCAGGTGCACGTACATCCTCTCGACGTGCTGCCCGATGGAATTCAGGCTGCGCGGCAGGTCCAATTGAATATTCTCCGGCGAAATGACATCGACGTTGGATTCCGCGAGGAGGCGCCCTTCGAGGGGATCGATATCGCGGGCACCCACGAGGCAGACACGCTCGTCCGCGATCGGCTGGTATCCGGGAATGGTGGCCGCAATCTGCTTCCAGCAGCGCCCGGTGATGATCGCGACGGCCGTGCCGTCGAGAAATCCACTCGTCGTCGTCTCGGGTGTGTTGAAGTCGCCGTGCGCGTCGAACCATGCGACACCGACGCCGGGGCCAAGTCCGGCGAGCGTTCCGACTGCGGTATTGCAGTTGCCCGCGAGAACCATGGGAAGAAGGTCGGCTTCGCGCGCTTGTGCAACGGCAACCGAGAGCATCCGCATCAGCTCGAAGCTCGTCTGAATCTCCGAGTGCCACCAATCGTCGGGCAGCTCGGCCACCTTGGTGTGCACACTGTGCCCGCTTTCCTTGAGAGCGCGCTCGAGTCCCGCTTCGAGCAGCGCTTCAGGGCCCGCTCCCATGCGCATGCGGTGGTTCCCGGAATCGTACGGGACCGCCAACAATTGGACGTTCATGGGGCTAAAACTAGCCGCAGAACAAAAACAACAGAACGAGAGGGAAGCTTACAGCTACCCTCTCGTTCAGTTGCAGTTCGGCGTGGAGCAGGGAACTACTATCGGATGCGGGCTCTCGCCTCGCGCGCCCTGGCCGCAAACGCCTTGGCATCGCCAGCAGAGAAACTCTCCATGAGCGGCCCCTTCCCGATTTCCACGTCGTGGAAGACCTCATCCCCATTCGCCCGGACCAGCTGAAGGCGCCCGTCCGCGTACCTGGCGTCGGCGAGATCGCGCAGGTGGTACGCGATGCCATGGTCGAACAGCGGCACCAGCGCGCCGAGCGCCATGCGAGCAAAAACGCGGTTGACCGCGCCCTTGATCGTATCCGTCGTCTCTTTCGCGTTGATTCGCGCGAGCCCGCGGTCGGTCATCTGTGCAACGATCGTCGTGTCCATGAGAAGGAGAGCCGCCTGCCCATCTCTGCTGACGATCGCAAACCGGGCGTTACTCGGCAGCTCTCTGTCCGTCACGTGCGCAACCGAATCGGGGACATGGACAGTGACATGCATTGTGGCCGAATCCTGCGCGCGCCCTGGAGCAGCGATGAGCGTGGCGAGACTAAGACAGGCGACGAGGCTGGACTTCATTCAGAAGCTCCGGACGAGGGGGACTTCCTGCTCTACGGCTTGTCCGGAAGTGAAGTTTCGCAATCTGCGGAACTCTAGTTGTTGTAGATGTCGGGAAACTGCTTCTTGAGAGCGGCGACCTTCGGCTGATCGTTGATCACGATGTACGGCTGATCCGGGTGCTGCGCCAGATAATTCTGGTGGTACGCCTCGGCGGGGTAGAACCCCTTGAGCTTCGCGACCTGCGTCACGATCGGGCGCGAGAACGTCTTCGCCGCCGTCAGCTGCTTGATGTAGCTCTCCGCGACCTGCTGCTGCTGCGCGTTGTTGTAGAAGATCGCCGAGCGGTACTGGGTGCCGCGGTCGGGTCCCTGACGATTGAGCTGCGTCGGGTCGTGCACCACCGAGAAGAAAATCTGG
>DATHHC010000141.1:0-4100 GCA_035317285.1 Gemmatimonadaceae bacterium
GATCGGCACGACCGCCGACGCTCTCGACCGCTTCACTCGCGCCGTGATCGAGCTCGGGGATGGCACCCGCATCTCGCTCGTCGATCGGCGCGCCCTCTCCTCGATCACGCTCGACAAGAAGGGACAATCATCGCTTCCCCAACTGGGATTGGAGGCGAGCGATCCGTCGCTGGATGCGAACTACCTGCGCTCGGCGCTCTCGCGAAAGAAGATCGCGATCAAGCCCGCACTCATGGATCAATCCGTACTCGCCGGACTCGGTAACATCTACGCCGCCGAGGCACTGTGGGAGGCGGAGATGGATCCGCGCAAACCCGCGGCTAAAGCGAGTTTGGCGAAGCTGGCGAAGCTCGTTGACGCGATCACGCTGGTGTTGAGTCCGAAGAAGCGCCTGCCGGGCCGGTACACGGACAAGAGAGGCGCAAGCCGGTTTGCCGTGTACGATCGCGCGGGACAGATATGCCGTCGTTGTGGGGGCACGATCAAACGAATCGTCCAGGGCGGGCGCTCAACCTACTTCTGCCCGAAATGTCAGCGCGGCTAGGTACTAAAGCTTCCAGCTTCGTGCTGCAAGCCACCGGCTTCCAGCTTTTGTGTTCGTGTGACGAGTCGTAACGCAACCACAGTCCACGTCAATCCATAACCTCGAGCAGCGCACCTTTGATGTAGCCCGTCTCGGGAATCGTCAGCACCTCGGGATGGTCGAGTGGCTGGCCGGTGAACGCCCGGATCGCCACTCGTCGCCCGCTGTCCGCAGCCGCATCCTGCAACATCTCCAGAAAGAGTGGCTTCGTCAGATGAAAGCTGCAGCTCGCAGTGTAGAGGAGGCCGCCCGGAGCAAGAAGGCGAATCGCGCGCAGGTTGATGTCCTTGTAACCGCGCATCGCTCCCGGCAGTGCCGATCGCGTCTTCGCGAAAGCGGGAGGATCGAGCACGATCGTGTCGAAGGTGATTCCCTCGCGCTCTTTCTCGCGCAGATAGTCGAACGCGTTCGCCTCGACGAACGAGATGTTGTCGAGGGAATTGCGTGCCGCATTTTCTGCGGCCCTCATGAGAGCCGGCCCGGATGCATCAAGAGCGGTGACGTGCGTGGCTTTCTTCGCCAGGTGCAGCGCGAACGAGCCGTGGTAGCTGAAGCAGTCGAGCGCTCTGCCCCGCGCCACGGTTCCGACGAAGTGTCTGTTTTCTCTCTGATCCAGGAATGCGCCCGTCTTTTGTCCGGTCCAGGGCGCGGCGAGAAACCTGACGCCGTACTCGTGCACCTCGATCTCGCGCGGGACCTCACCGTGCAGGACCACAGTCTCTCGCGGTAATCCTTCCTTCGCGCGCAACGGCACGTCGTTGCGCGCGAGTATTCCCGAAGGCTCCGCCAGCGAGCGAAGCGAAGTGAGTATCTCCTCCCTGAATCGCTCGAGCCCGGCGCTCATGAACTGCACGACGAGCCATTGGTCGTAGCGATCGCAGACGAGTGAAGGACATCCATCGGCTTCGCCGTGCACGAGCCGAAGCGCGTTGGTGTGATCCTCGAGTGGCACTCGTCGCGCGATCGCGGACGCGATCCGCTCGTCCCACCACGCCTGGTCGATCACCGCATCGGGGTTCCGGTCGAGGAGCCTCAGGGAGATCTCGGACAGCGGACTCCACAGGGCCCAGCCGATGGGTTTGCCTCGATTGTCGTGCACGAGCACGGCTCCGGCTTCCATCAGGGGCCGCTCTGTCACGTCCGTGCGATAGATCCACGGATGTCCGCTGATCCACCGACGTGCTCCCTTTGCATTCACGCGCGCAACTGTCATCTGAAAAATCTAATTTGACTGTTTGCTGCCTTGTCGAAGTGACTTTGCGCGTACTGGCCTCACGAATACTTAAGCAGGGGGCCGTTAGCCAACTACGCAGCTTGGCTGGGAGCATTCATACTGGCGCTTCGGTTACGCGCATCACGATGGCGCGGTTCTCCACCAACCCGACTCATTCATTAGCACGCCAAGTTTGGCAGCGCAGTTCCCGGACCCCGCCGGAAAAGCTCCCGGCGTAGCTGCTGCGAGCTAACGGCCCCCTGCTTTGGTATTCTGTATGTTTATGTCAGCGATGATCCCCGACCAGGCAGCAAGTAGATGAAGGGCATCCTCCCACTCTCGGTCAGCGCGGCGGCAACCGGGCTGCTCTTCCGCGAGCGCGGGATGCGCACCCAGGCCGAGCGACTGAGCGCGGCGACGCTCGAGACGCTGCTCAACGCGATCGCTGCCAACGATGCGGAAACCGGCGCCCACGTTCGACGCGTCGCGACCTACGCGCTCATACTCGGCGAAGCGGCAGGATTCGACGAGCACACGCTGCGCAGCATCGAACGGGTCGCGCTCTTCCACGACATCGGCAAGCTGCACGGAGCACTCACGGACATCTTCCACGAGCAGTCCAAGCTCACTCCGGAGGAACGGAGAGCCGTGATGACCCACCCCCAGCGAGGCGCCGAGGTGCTCGCGCCGCTCAGCGTGTTCTATCCTGAGCTGGGCAAGGGCGTGCTCGCTCATCACGAGCGCTGGGATGGCTCGGGTTATCCGCGCGGGCTCAAAGGCAAGCGAATTCCACTCGAGGCCCGCGTTGTCGCGATCGCCGACAGCTTCGACGCCATAACGCACCGGCGCCGCTACAGTCATGCGCGCAGCTTCACCGACGCCACGCGCGCGATCGCCGAGGGAAAGGGAACACAGTTCGACCCGGAGTTGGCCGAGCTCTTCCTGAGCTCACCCGTACTGAGGAAAATCGAAAGGGCGATGCGACACTGGCACATGCCCCGAAAGAAATCGGAGGGGAACAGGAGGCGCGGCGAGCGTCAGCCCGCGCCCGACATCACTTTCCGATGGCGGCCGCGATTGCCCGCGTCGCGCTCTCCGGATCGTCAGCCATGAATATCGCGTTGATGACCGCGACACCCGCCGCTCCGGCGACAGTGATCTGAAGCGCGCGGTCGGTGGTTATCCCACCCACCGCGACCGCGGGATGCGGCACCAGCGCCGCCAGTCGCTTGAAGCCCTCGACGCCAATCGCTGAGCCGGCGTCGCTCTTCGAGTCCGAGCCGTAGACAGGTCCGATTCCCACGTAGTCGGCATCCTTCGCATTCATCAGCTCGGCGTCGCTGCCCAGCGAAGCTCCCACTATGAAGTTCGCGGGGGTAAATCTGCGAATGGCCGATACAGGAAGATCTGCCTCGCCCACGTGAACGCCGGCCGCACCGGCGGCAAGGGCGATGTCAGCTCGGTCGTTGACGATGACCGGCACGGACACTTTGCTCATGATGGATCGTGTGATCTCGACCACTTCACGCGGCGTCGCGCTCTTGAGTCTTACCTGGACGCTGGTGGCCCCGCCCCGAACCGCTGCCGTCACCCGATCCACCAGCGTCGCGCGCCGATCCTCGGCGTCGTCCGTAATGGCGACCAGACGCAGGATCTTTGGATCGAGCATCTAAAGCGCTATCGACTCGTGGTCGTCGTCCTGCTGGAGGAACGCTTTTTCGTGCTCGATGTGCCGGTGGTCAACTTCTTCGCCGGCGACTTCACGGCGGTGCCGGTGGACTTCGCGGTACCGGTGGCCTTTGCGGTACCCGTGGGCTTCGAGACTGTCTTGCTAACCGTCTTCACGGGAATTTTGCTCGCCGTGCGCGACGTAGGCTTGATCGCCGTGCGCGAAGTAGTCGAAGCCAGGGCAACCATCCGAGGCGCCGTCTTCTTCTTGGGACTCGCTGCGCGCACCTGCCTGATTGCGCTCGTATGCTCGTCGAGCGTCATGCGAAATTCGTGGTGCCCATCCCGGGTCGCGACGAAGTACAGATACGGGACGTTCGCCGGATTAGCCGCCGCCGCCAGACTCGCTACACCGGGAGATGCTACTGGCCCCGGCGGAAGACCCTTGTGCAAATACGTGTTGTAAGGCGACTCGACCGCCAGATCCTTATACAGCACACGTCCCACGTGATGGCCGAGCGCGTACTGGACCGTTGGATCCGCCTGGAGTCGCATCCCTCTGCGGAGACGATTGTAGTATACCGCCGCGATGACGGGACGCTCCTCGGGGAGGCGCGCTTCCTTCTCGACGATGGA
>DATHHC010000142.1:0-4106 GCA_035317285.1 Gemmatimonadaceae bacterium
GCAGTTTCCCCGAGCGCGGGTCCATGCGAACGAGGTAGATGCCCTCAGACTTGGTGTCTTCGGTGTATGTCCCGACGTAAAGGAGATCATCGTCGGGCTGCGAGTGCTCCCCTCGCGCGATACTGTCGGAGTCGCGGGCGAGCGCGAAGAGACCGACCGCCGACGCGCCAAGGAACTCGCGCCGCGACGGCTCACGAGGGTTGGTCATCTCAGATGGCACACGGTGAGTAGTCGAACCGGAGTGATGGGGTGGATTGGTCGGTGGCGATGCACCTAGTGCGACCGAGCGGCGTTGACGTCGCGAAACTTCGTGTTGTCTGGCAACCTCAACTCGCCGACGAGGCTATCGCCGCGAACTGCGAAGTGCCACGCGCCATTCGGCATTGTGCACGTGAGCTGCGCGCCCGAGGTGGCGACTCGGCAGCCGAGGATACCCATCTCCTCTTCCTGTCCATTCACGATCCTGCGCCCGTCGAGCGACAGGCTGTCGCTAGCATTCACGCGCGTGATGCGATAGACGACGATCTCGTCCTTGCAGGGCGAAGGACGCACGCGGCACAACGATGTTCCGCGCCAGACCCCGACGGGACTCGACGCGGGCGCCGGAGCTTGGGCAAACGCGCCGTGTGGGAGCAAGCACGCCGCGGCGAGGGCGATGAAATTCGTTCGACGGCTCATGGGAGAGATGCTCCTGCTTTCGGGGTTCTACAAACTTGGCGCGACACCGGCCACGAGCGCGAGGGATTCCTCGAACCGCCGGGTGCGGACCTGTCGCTGTGCCGCAGCAAGGTGCACGCGCGCGTACTCCAGCTTCTCATCAGGCGTGGCGAGGCTCACCTCGCCTGAGATCAGGCGCCGATGGAAGTCCTGGAAGTCAGACGCGGGCGCCTCTGGATCGATATGCGCGCCTGATCGGGCAAGGGTCACGATCAGCATCGCCGCGTAGAAAACGTGAAGCGCCTGACGCATCAGGTAGAAGCGAGCGTGCTGGTACGGATCGGCTGGCGCTCCGAAATAGGCGTCGAGGTAGGCCGTTTCCTGATCGTGCTGAACGAAGAAGTTCGCCGCGATGGCCAGGTCGACATACCGGTCATTGAGGAACGCAGCTTCCCAGTCGACGAGCCACAGCCGGTCTCCATCGAATATGATGTTCTGCGGCTTGACGTCGTTATGACTGGCAACGAGCTCCGAGTCGCCGCGGGGATAGACCTTCATCAGCTCTGCGTAACGACGAAACAGCTCGTCGGTATTGTCTTGCGGCAGGATGTTGGCGGTGCGGAACGCGCTGACGAGCCGGTCCATGGCGTCGAAGTAGTTGCCGATCTTCGGTTTCTGAAAGCCCCGAAGTGAGTGAACCCGACGGAAAATGGGAGCAAGGCGAAGCCCCACGTCAGCAGGGAATGGTCGAGCCTCGACAAAATCGGCGATCAGCACGCCGTCTTGCATGTCGACGTACCAGATGTGCGGAGCGAGGCCCGCGGCGGCGGCCGTCTGCAGCGAGGCGAACTGTCCCGCGGGATCCCCCGAGGGGGCGCCAGGCATCACCAGGCGCAGCAGATACGGGTGATTTCGTACAACGATGCGGAAGACGAGGGCGGTGGAGAGTCCTCCGGTCAGCGGGCGAATCTCATCGAACTCCCGGACACCGAATGCCTGGTCGAGCGCGCCCGCGACCGCCAGTTGCCGTTCTTCGGGAATCATATGGTGTACTGAGAGTCGCTATGCGTCACTTGCGCGCCCAAGCAGGTCCCAGCGGTTGCCCTCGAGATCAAGGAATACCGCAACCTTTCCGTAAGGCTCAACGCGCGGGGCGGTGACGAATCTCACGCCGGCCGCGACCATCCGCGCGTGCATCATTTCGAAATCATCAACGCGAAGGAAGAAGCCGACCCTGCCGGCAAACTGCTCGCCAATGAGCGACGACTGATGCTCCCCATCGGCGCGTGCGAGCAGAATGCCGGTGCTGGCGCCGACGGGACGAACAACCACCCAGCGTTTCGGGCGTCCTTCATTCGTCAGCGACGGAGCGTCTTCGACGAGCTCGAACTGCAGGACGTTCACAAAAAAGTCGATCGCCGGTTGGTACTCACGCACAACCATGGCGACGAGCTCGAGGTGTGACACGGTCAGGAAGATCTCGGTGGTGTTACGGGTCTGTCAACCAAGCGGGAGCAGCGTACTGGGTGATTGGGGCCTCAATCGGTTCTGGCAATAACTAGAAACTAAGTTATAAGGCATCGCGTAGTGACCAGGGATCGGGGTAGTGGCCCGCGACCGGCTCGGTCGCGGCCTTCCCCAGCACCTTTTCCTCACACCGAGGCTCTTATGCGATTTCCCACACGACTGCTCCTGCTCCCATTGCTCATCGGCTACCCGGAGCGCGCGGCACTCACCGCGCAAACCAGCGCACAGGCAGAAAGCATCCCCGTAAGTATCCGTTGGAACCGGCTCGTCCCCGGATTCGTCGATGAGGCCGCCGCCAGCCGGCGAGCGGCCAGGGCCGCCGCGGCGGCCGCAGGCGACTCCGCCGCGTTGCGCCGAATCGCGCAGACGCCGCCGCTGATACTCTTCCGTGTTTACTCGATCTTGAGCCTCGGCCAGTACGGCGCAGTGAATTCCGCGCGAGACGACCGCGCCGTCTCCCCCGACGCAGCCGTCGCCAGCGCCTCCGCCGCAGTGTTGACGGAGCTGTTCACGGACTCCACCGTGCGCGCCTCGATTGCGCGCGAGATGGCTCGAGACCTCGAGCAGACCCGAGCCGGATCGCGCGGAGCGGAGCGGACACTCGCCGGCAAGCGTCTGGGAGAAGATGTCGCCCGTCGCGTCATCGCCTGGGCACCGCCGTTCAACTTCGTGGCTCCCTGGAAAGGCACCATTCCTACGGGGTCCGGGATGTGGTACAGCGCCCCTGGCGTCCCTCCGCTCGGAGTCACTCTGGCGACGTCGCGCGGATGGTTGCTCGACTCGGCGTCCCAGTTCCGTTCCGGGCCGCCGCCGGCGTTCGGTTCGCCCGCGCATAACGCAGCGCTCGAAGAGGTCCGACGCATCGCCAGAGAGAGGACCCCTGAACAGACGAAGCTCGCGCAAAAATGGAATTCCGTGGACCCGTGGGCGCCGTGGAACGCGACCGCATCCGCCGCGCTTCTCCGCCACCACGCTTCGAACGCCGAAGCCGCGCGAGTGTTCGCCGTGCTTAACATCGCCGCGTCGGATGCCGTCATCGCTTGCTTCGAGGCCAAGTACCACTACTGGACCATCCGGCCTTCGCAGGCCGACACGACCATTAAGCTTGCTGAAACTGTCGACCTGCCGAACTTTCCGTCCTATCCCTCCGGCCACGCCTGCAGCGCCGGCGCGTTCGACGCAGCGCTCGGACACTACTTCCCCGACGAGCGTGCGGAGTTCACACGGATCGCGGAGGAGCAAGCCATGTCTCGTCTCTACGGAGGGATTCACTATCGCTTCGACGACGACGAAGGCCTGGCGCTCGGAAGGGTAGTGGCCCGGTACGCCGTGGAGCGGGAGCGACGTGGCGGACTGAACGCGTGGCGCACTGCGGCGATGGCGAGCAAACCCTGACTGCAACTACGCTGCTGCCTGCTGCCCGCTCGACGCTGTTTGCTAAGCGCTGCGAACGTATAGACCGTCCGTTGTGGCGTAATGCCCACAAGCAACTGCTTGTGCTCTCGCGCCACGCGATCGGTCCATGCGCTTGCAGCGAACGGCAGTCAGCGTCGAGCGGGCAGCGGGAAGCAGCGTAGTTGACAGACCCGTACCCGTGCCGAGATCTCCGTTACGAGCGTGGTAGCGCGCGACCGGTTTCGAGGAACGACTTGAGATTCGAAAGGACAATCGGCCATCCGCTCGAAATGCCCGCGAGCATCGGAAGGTCGCGCTCGAGATCTTCGTGCGTAACCGTCAAACGAACGAGCCCGGCGCCTTGCGGCTCGATATCGAACGTCACACGCGAGTGTTTCGATTCGTCCTCGACCTCCTTCGGCCTGGCCCATGTGATAACCAGGCGGCGCGGAGGTGTGCTCTCGACGACCTTGCCGACAACGTCGACCGTGCGCGTATCGTCGGCGCGTTGGTGCTCCCATCGAGAG
>DATHHC010000143.1:0-6228 GCA_035317285.1 Gemmatimonadaceae bacterium
GAGTACGGAGCGACTGGCAGGGCTTGAAGTAGAGAATCGCATGGGAGCCTTCGGAATTCTCTGGCGTGCCGCCGTGTTGTATCTGGGCCTGGCGGCGGCGTTGCCTACGAGCACCGCCTCACTCGGGCCTCACCCGAAACCAGCGCGTGATTACGAAGCAGCTGCGCAGCTTCTACAAGTTTTTTGACGCGCCGACACGGCGGCCGCAATTGGTGGTGAGTCGATCGTCCTCCTTCACGGTCATCGCACGCCGCGAGCGTTCGTTCTGTTTCACGGCTTCGCAAACTCGCCGCGTCAATATGGCGAGCTTGCCGCGACGCTGTACGCCGCTGGTGACAATGTATTCGCGCCGAGACTTCCCCAGCACGCGCTTCGAGGAGGCACGGTCGGCGATCTCAAGCGGTTGAAAGCGGAATCATTGCGGGACGTCGCGGACGCGGCGATCGATCTTGCAAGCGGCCTCGGCGACACGGTCGTCGTACTCGGGTTCAGCCTTGGCGGCAACATGGCCGCCTGGACCGCGCAGTACCGGCCGGTGGCCCGGGTGGTGATCGTCTCTCCCGCGCTCGGTCTTTCACACCTGTCGACCGTCGGGCAGACACCCGTGATGAATCTCACGCTGCGCCTGCCGAACTACTCGCAGGCAGATCCCGCTGACACTCTGCGCCGGGAACGTGCATCGGGTTGGAGCACACGCGGGGTCGGGCAGATGCTCCGATTTGGTACGGCCGTACGAGGTGCCGCCGACGAACACGCGCCCAGCGCACGCGACATTCGGGTGCTGGTGAATGCGAACGACGAAACCGTCAACCGCGATGCAATCGACGAGCTCGTAGCGCATTGGTCGGGCACCGGCGGGCGCGTGTCGATGTTCGAGTTGCCGGATTCCCTTCGACTGCCGCACGACATCATTGATCCGGATGAATACGGTGGCAACACGAAAGCAGTGTATCCGGTCATCCTCTCGCTGCTCCACGGTTTAACTCCGCCGGCAGACCTAGGAGTGCGTGCTGTGCGGCCTTCGGGCGAAAGTGTAAGACGCTAGCCGAGCTCCTTCCACACGCTGGCGACGAGCAACAAACCGAAGACGCTCAGAACAAGGAAGAGTGTGCTGGGAGGACGGACCGAGGCGGCGACAGCGACCAGTGGGAGGACAAGGAGCACGACCGCCAGTATTCCTCCTCGCCGAGAGCACCTGGCGAGCAGAACACCGGTCCATATCCATGCAACCCCGAAGAGGATTCTCAACCCCGGACCGAGGAAGTATCCCAGCGGGCTCTCCTTCACAGCGACCGCCAGCCCCGGCTTGGCGGAAGCACCGGCGACGAGCGCCCAGCAGATAGCGAGAATCGTCCAAACGCCGGTTACGACGAAGTAGATGGAAGCAAGCCGCAGCCTTATTGAATTCGCGCCACTGGGCCGCGCAAATTTCGGCAAGCTGCTCTGATCGTGTGGAATCGTCACTGAAGTGAGTCCATCCCCCGCAACTGCACTCGGAGAAGCCGGAGAAGCGCGGAGCGAAACCGAGCTCGCTAGAGATCCAACAGCAATTCGGATGTCTTCGCGAGCTCGGAAGGCGTTACCTCCTCCAGGCAGTCCGCGGAATCATTGCGCGCATTGTTGACCAGCGTGGAGATCGGGAAGAACTCAAGCTCTTCATTATTGTGGTACGCCGATTTGTTGAGCAGCTCGAGCTGACCCTTCGTCTGCGGGTCGAGCCACTGCTCGTATGATTCCGGCGGAAGCAGCACCGCCATCCTGTCGTGGAACTGGCGGTACCAGTCGTCCGCATCTTTGACGATGACTGTGCTCGACCACAGTTCTTCACCGCCCGTCCTGTCCTGCCAGCGGCTCCACAGTCCCGCCATCGCGAATGGAGTCCGGTCTCTGCGCCTGATGAGGTGAGGAGTTTTTCGCTTCTTCTCGCCAACCCATTCGATGATGCCGTCGACCACTACGAGACAGCGTTGGCTGCGCCATGGCTGCTCGAAGGTCGGAGCCGAGGCGATTGTTTCGAGCCTGGCGTTGAACGTCGAGTACTGGGAATCGAACGCGACGACGTCGGCCCTGGTGTCGAGCTTCGACGGGATGAGATTCCAGTGCATCGTCCTCAGGGCCCTCTCCTTCAGGAAGGGGTCGTAGTAGACTGCCGGAATGTCCTCGTGGGGATTCAGATTGTAGCGCGGCTTCCAGTCGGTTGGGACGAACTTTTTCGTGAAGCCGTACAGCTTCTCGGTGATTCCGTCGGGATTGATGACTGTGGCGCGTCCGCACATGAAGACAACGGTATGTGGCTCCGCCCTGAACTGCAACAGCTTACAGCTTCCTCTTGTTCAGTTGCTGTTCGTCCGCGATCAGAGGGTTAATTTGCGAAGGTAGGGAGTTTCTCCGGCGAGAGGCAACAGACGATCCTATGTCCGAGTTCTTTCAGGATCCGCCAAGGCTCGGCAATCAGTACGACGACGACGCGCTTCTCCGCGCGTACCTGCGTTGGCGACTGCCAGCGAACATGCTCGCCGAGATCGAGCCCGATCTCCAGCGGCTTGGGGCTCGTGCGAGCACGGATATTCTGGCGCTCGGCGAATCGGCGGAGTCGTCCCCACCCCGTCACGTACCGTACGACGCGTGGGGTCATCGCGTTGACCGGATCGAGACCAGCGAGGCGTGGCGCGAGCTCGATCGGATCTCAGCAACCGAAGGCATCGTCGCGACCGCCTATGAGCGCAGGCATGGAGCGCATTCGCGCATCCACCAATTTGCGCGATTGTATCTATTTGCCCCGTCATCCGCGTTGTACAGCTGCCCGCTCGCGATGACGGACGGCGCGGCCAGGTTTCTCGAAGTCCATGGCGACGAGAGCGTGAAACCGGTGCTCGCGCGCTTGACGTCGCGCGATCCGAATGAGTTCTGGACTTCCGGCCAATGGATGACCGAGCGCACCGGCGGCTCCGATGTGGGAAGCACGTCAACGATTGCTGCGTGCGAGGAAGGTGACACTTACAGCCTCTACGGCTCGAAGTGGTTCACGTCGGCCACGACCTCGCAGGTCGCCATGACACTCGCGCGCATCGAAGGTGCGCCGCCTGGAAGCCGTGGGCTGAGCGCGTTTCTCATCCAGCTGCGTGGCAAGGACGGAATGCTTCGCAACATTCGAGTCGAGCGACTCAAGGACAAGCTGGGTACGCGTTCATTACCTACCGCCGAGCTGACGCTGGAGGGCACGCCCGCACAGCTGGTAGGTGGCGCAGGTGATGGAGTTCGCAAGATTGCCACGCTGTTCAATGTCACGCGAGTGTACAACGCCGTAGCCGCAGTGGCGGGAATGCGCCGGGCAGTCGCGCTCGCGAGCGATTACGCCCAGCGACGGCGAGCATTTGGGAAACTGCTCATTGAGCATCCACTGCACGTCGAGACGCTGGCCGAGATGCACCTGGAGCTTCGAGCCGCCTTTCTTCTTGCCTTTCGCGTCGTGGAGCTGCTCGGCAAGGAAGAGTGTGGCGAAGCAAATGAATCCGAATTACGGCTATTGAGACTGCTGATTCCGGTGGCCAAGCTCTACTCTGCCAAGCAGGCGATAACGGTCGCCAGCGAGGCGCTCGAGGCGTTCGGCGGCGCCGGCTACCTGGAGGACACCGGACTTCCCCGTCTGCTGCGAGACGCGCAGGTGCTGTCGATCTGGGAGGGCACGACCAACATTTTAAGCCTGGATGCGCTCCGCGCGATCGAACGAAGCGACGTGCTGGGCGAATGGGTGGCCGATGCGAGGCGCAGGCTTGGCGGCGTTAAGCGGCCCGGGCTGTCGCCCTGTATCGAGCGGACGCTCAGTGCGCTGCTGCGCATCGAGCAATACGCCGCGCGCGCAGGCAAGGCAGGAAGCGAATTTCAGCAGGCGGGCGCTCGTGGATTTGCATTTGCAATCGCGCGCACTGAGGCGGCGACGCTTCTCGTTGAGCACGCAGATGCGCTGAATGATGACCCTGTGGCGGTCACCTCGGCGAGCCGGTGGTGCGCTCGCGAGTTGGCGCCGCTAGTGGAGGCCGATGCCGAACATCGCGTCGGTTCCCAGTTCGTTGTTAGAACCGCCATTCCCGAATGAGGAATGCTCCAAAGGCGCTGGTAGTCGCTACGGTCTGGTCTCGCGAAAGCGTCGGCTCCCGCAGCAGGTAACGGGTATCCACGCCCGTCTCCAGCCTGTACCCGCGAAGTCCGCCAAAGCGGTGCACGATCTGGATGCCCGGCCTCACCAGCGCCTGGGGATCGAGCGGCGACTTCACCGCGACGAACGTGTGCGACTTGATGTACTTCCCGAGCTCGAATTGTGTCGCGCGCAGGAAGGTGCCGACATCCGTCTGCACGTCGGCAGGCGTGATGTTGAACACGTCGACGCCTATCGAGCGGGCCGCTTCGCCCGTGAACTGATCGGCCAGGACACCGATCGCGATGCCCGCCAGCTGGCGGCTG
Organism: Gemmatimonadaceae bacterium; assembly: GCA_035317285.1. Classification (GTDB taxonomy): domain Bacteria; phylum Gemmatimonadota; class Gemmatimonadetes; order Gemmatimonadales; family Gemmatimonadaceae; genus UBA4720. The sequence continues at coordinate 4,462 of DATHHC010000143.1, forward strand.
GCGAGAGCCGCGCCGGTACCTACGAGGTTCGAGCCGCCACTGCCGTTCGTGAGGCCCGAGCCCTCGAGCTGAACCAGCGACGACGAGGTTTGACCGAATGCCAGGTAGCTGAGGAGATCGCTCTGCGCGATCGGCGGCTGCGCGTCGCTCGTGAGCGAGATGTTGGGTGTCCGCACTGTTCCGCCCACCACGATCTGAATGCTGATTGCTTCGCGATTCGGCTGCAGCACCTGGTATTCCGCCGTTCCCTGCAGCGTCGGATTCAGCTCCGTGGAATTAATGAAGGTGGCCGACCCGCGCTTGATGTTGAAACGGCGAGTCATGAACGTGTACGTGCCTCGCTCGCTCAGGAGCACGCCGTCCAGCACCAGCGTCTCCTTCGCGCGATTGACGTGTACGCCCAGATCGCCATCGCTGTACACCTCGATGTTCGCCTCGCGCGAGCGGACGAAGACATCGCGATCGACGCGGAGATTCACATCCATCCGCAGATTCGCGAGCAGCGGTGATTGCGTGGGGAAGAGCTCGCGGTCGCTCATCACCGCCGTGTCGAGCACATTGAAAACCGCAGGGTCGGTCGCGCCAACGAGGTTCTTGTTCTGCGAGGGCGGAATATCGAGCACGCCTTCGAGAATCCGGACATTGCCGGTGACGTGCGCATCCTTGAATGGCCCGTTCATCGCGAGATCCGCGTTGACCCGAAGCTCTCCGTGATGGTTGTTGATCACCTGCGCATTACGCGCACTGAGCTTGAGATCGAAGCTCGGCGTCGTGAGGGAGCCCAGCCCCAGGCCACCAGTGATCGAGATCGGGCCCTTGCTGTAGGCCGCGAGCGAATCGATCGCGACGGTGTCACCCAGCATCCGGATCGATGCTTCGATCCCGGTCAGATTGATCCCGGCAGGAATGACTCTCGCCTGGCCCTGATGAAGAGCGAACGTTCCGGTGAGCTGCGGACGATTGAGACTGCCACCGACCTTGAACGAGCCGCTGGCGCGTCCCTTCAGGTTCGTGACGAATTGACTGAACTGCGGCACGAGATCGAGCGGCAGGCTGTCGGCCTTGATGTTGAGCGCGATCTGCCGGTCAGTCGGGAATCGCGATCCCGTCACACCAGACAGCGCCAGATTGATCGGGATCGTTCCCTCGGCGGTCAGGAACGGCACCTGGCCCGCGCGCAGTGCTTCAGCGTGCCCAGTGAGCGTCTGATTTGCGTAGTCCACGTTGCCATGCAGCTCGGCTACGGGACTCCCGTTGTAGACAAGGTCAGTTGCGCTAAACACTCCCTTGAATTGCGGATTCTCGAGCGTGCCCGTCCCGTGGATGTTGAGCGAGAACAATCCATTCGCGTTGACGCTGCTCTGAGTGAGCGCGATCACGTCGGCGACGTTCAGGTTGTCGACCGCGATGTCCAGGTTGGCATTGCCCTCTTTCGGAATGTTCCCGTTGACGTAGATGCGTCCGTTCACGCCGTTGCGCAGCTCGAGATTCTCGACATCGATCCCGGCCTGACCCCAATGCAGCGCCGCGACGCGGGTGCTCGCCCACACGCTCGTGTCGAACTTGAGCTTGAGCGTATTGAGCGTCAGCGCGTTGCGAAGCTTATCCAGCGTGAACGCCGCATCCGCGGTGTACGTGCGCGAGTTGTCCTGGTTGACGACGAGCTGCACGGTGCCATTCGGCTTCTGGTAAGTCAGCTTCGCGCCGACGCTGTCGAGATCGAAGCCGGCGGCGCTCACCGACCTTGCCTGTGCGTTGATGCGAACC
>DATHHC010000144.1:0-10339 GCA_035317285.1 Gemmatimonadaceae bacterium
CGATGCGCATTGAGCAAACATTCGTCGATGGGAGACCGGCACAATAGCCAGATTCCGGCGGCGGCTACTGCGAATCCATGGGGTAATCCTGACGCTGGTTGCCCTGGCCAGCGCTGTCGCGACGACCATCGGCTGGAGGACCGGAGCCGGCGTTTTTGGCTTCATGCAGAAGAACCCAATGGTCTGGGTTGGGCTGATCCAGGCGTACCTGCTGATGACGATTATCGCAGTGTTGCTGATAATTGGCTCCCGTGAGCCGAATCCGAGAAAATGGAATGTGGTTGGAGCACTCGCGCACTGTCCCCCTCTGATCGCGGCGCTCTCTTCACTTCAGGTGTTCGAGTCAATGGGAGCGCTCGGGATTGTCCGAATCGCTATCGCATTCCACTTCGTCTGGTTGTCTCTCGAGACTTTTGCGGCCCTTTCTCCCGCGGCGCGTGACTAATCATTGGCGCGTTGGAGAACCGCCACCACGATGGGAGTGAACATGCGAATTACGATCTCAGTTGCAACGCTGCTCTGCTTAGCGGCACCGCTATCACCAGCGATTGCGCAATCACCCTCGGCGGGTGATCTCGTGTTGCAGTCCGCATCCCTTCCCGCGGATCTGGATCGCGTGCTTCGCGACTATGAGAAGGCCTGGCGGAGCGGCGACGCCTCCAACGTTGCGGCTCTGTTCTCTGTCGACGGCTTCGTGCTCCAGAATGGACGCGCGCCTGTGCGCGGTCGCGCCGCAATCGCTAAAGCCTACACTGGACAGGCCGGCGGTGAATTACGGCTCCGCGCGCTGGGATATGCTCTCACCGATACGGTCGGGTACATCATCGGCGCGTATAGTTATGGCGCCACGCCCGGGGACATCGGCAAGTTCACGCTGACGCTGCGACGGCCACGCGGCGGACCATGGGAGATCTTCTCGGACATGGACAACGGGAATCAGGCGCGGCGCCAGCCCGCGCCCTGATTTACCCCCCGGAACCGTAGCTCCGAAACTTTCCCCTTGACAGTTCGTTCTACAAGTGTAGAATCTACACGTGTAGACGAACTCGAGAGGATTGTAAATGCCTGATCGCCACGAGCTCACGGACCTTCAGACCGCCGTCCTTCGCCTCCTCTGGGAACAGGGCGAGCTGACCGTCGCGCAGATCTGGGAGCAGCTGTACGCCGAGCGAAAGCTGGCGCAGACGACTGTCGCGACGATCGTCGCCCGGCTTCAGCGCCGCCGAATCCTCGCCCGGCGAACGCGAGACCGCCAGTTCGTCTATCACGCCCTCGTCACCGAGGCTGACGTACAGCATTCAATGGTAAGCGAGCTCACCGAGCGTCTCTTCGCCGGTGACGTCACCGCGCTCGTTAGCCACCTGCTCTCGGCGCGTGACATGACTCCTGGCGATCTCGCGCGCGTAAGGAAGATGATCCTCCAAGGCAATCGCCCAAAAACCGGAGACTCCGCATGACCGGCTCCATATCCTCCACCGCGCTCGCCTGGCTGCTCACCTACGCCATTCACAGCACCGTTCTCCTGTCGCTCGCGTGGCTGCTCGTGCGCGCCCGACACTGGTCTCCCGGCGCGTCCGAGCTTCTATGGAAGTCGGCGATGCTCGGCGGGATTCTCACGGCGAGCGTGCAACTGCGCCTCGACCTGCGTCCTGCGGGAACGGTTTTGCTCGCACCTCAAGCGATAGCGGCACCCGCAGCGTCAGTCACACCGATTGATCACGTGGGGGAAGCGGGAAGCGGGAAGCTGCGGGACGCGGGAAGCGGGACGCGGGAAGCGAACAACCCATCGCCGCCGCAGGCTTCGGCCGAGCGATCGGGACCGGCCATTACCATGACGAGATCTTCCGCCGCGGTTCTGGCTTGGGCGTTGGTCGCCTTCATCCTCGGCCTCAGCTACGTGGCGCGACGACTGATTCTGGTCGGGCGGCTCGGCGACCGGCGCGCGGTACCCGACGGCCGGTTGCTCGATATGCTCACCGAGCTCGCCCGCGACGCAGGATTGCGTCGCACGCCGCGGCTCACCTCCACGTCGCAAATCTCCAGTCCAGTCGCGCTCGGCATTCGTGAGATCTGCATTCCGGACACCGCTCTCACTGATCTCGATATCGAGCAGCAGCGGAGCCTGCTCGCACACGAATTGGCACACCTGGCGCGTCGCGATCCCGTGTGGCTCGTCGCCGGGAGCCTGGTCGAGCGTGTCTTCTGGATTCAACCGTTGAACCGCGTAGCGAATCGGCAGATCGCAACGTCGGCGGAATACCTGTGTGACGACTGGGCAGTGCGTCGAACGGGCTCGGGTGTCCCTCTCGCGCGTTGTCTCGCGCAAGTCGCAGAGTGGATTCAGGCGTCGCCGCTCGGAGTTCCAGTCGCTGGCATGGCGGAGGAGCGTTCGTTGCTCGTGTCGCGCGTCGCCCGGTTGGTCGAGGGCGTGAAGCCGACGACTCGGTCGAGACGTGGCCTTGCGATCGCGGCGGCAGCCGTACTCGTAGTTACGATCCTCGTCGCGCCGGGCGTCTCTGGTAGTCCCGCCAGGTTGTTGCTCGCCGACGAGACGCAGAAGTCCGGCGCTTCGGACGGAAGCAACGACGGTGACCACAGCGCACGTTCGGTCGCGCCATCGCAGTCGCCCAGCGTCGAATCGGTCAACACCCTTGAGTCGACTGCGAAGCAAGGCATGAACACCGATACCGGAGTCGTGAACGCGCTCATCGCCCGTCTCGACGACGAGAACGCGGACGTGCGTCGCGCCGCAGCCCATTCCCTCGGGCGACTGAAGGATTCGCGCGCCGTGCCCGGGTTGATCGGAGCGTTGAAGGATTCAGAGCCGAAGGTCCGGGCGGCGGCCGCGGAGGCGCTCGCGGAATTCGAGGATTCTCGCGCAATTGCACCGCTTGCAGCGTTGCTCAGCGATCCATCGACGGAAGTGAAACGAAGCGCGATCGACGCATTGTCGCATTTCGAAGACAACCTTCCATCCGCGGCGATCATACGTGTGCTGAATGACCCGGACGCCGAAGTTCGCCATAACGCTGCGCATCTCGCGGGAAAATTGCACGACAGGTCCGCGACGGGGGCGTTGGCTAAGCTGGTGGGAGATCCTTCCGCGGACGTGCGAGGCGCCGCAATCGAGGCGATCGGTGACTTGGGGGATCCCGCAGCGGCAGTCGCCGTTGTGCCCGGCCTATCCGACGCCGATGCCGACGTCCGTCAGCAGGCGATCAACACTATGGAGCAGCTCAAGGCGCCTATCGCCGAGGCGACGCTCATCGGTCTCATGCGCGATCGCGATCCCGATGTTCGGCAGAAGGCCGCAAGTCTGGCGGGGGATCGCTCAGTGGTCGGCGCGATTCCAACGTTGCGCAGCATGCTCGACGATCCAAACGCTGACGTGCGAGAGGGCGCGGTCGACGCGCTCGGCAACATCGCCGACGGCGCGGCATACGATGCGTTGCGCTCGGCGCTGACATCGAAGGACGCGAAGGTGCGGCGCGCCGCCGCCGAAGCGCTCGGTGAGAGGAGGCCATGATTATGCGCGTGCTTGCGGTACTACTCACCTCCGCCGCGCTCAGCGCTGGCGCGATTGGAGCGGCCGTGAAGCTGAGCCCCGCGCCGGCCACGTTCAGCGAAGACCACGATTGGGAGCGAAGCCGTCCGGGTCCCGATTCCGGTCGCGTCGCGATTCTGGTCGACGCGCTCGGCCGCACGGATCCCGTCGTATGTGAGCTGATCGCCGACCAGCTTGGCAATTTCTGGTGGGGCGGTGGCCGCGACGGCGTCGGCCGTCTGGCGGCGGCATCGACGACGGTGCAGGTCGCGAAGGACTCGATTGGCGGCACGATCACCGACGAGCGCGCGATCAAGCGGCTCGTGGCAGAGCTCGATGGCTCAAATGCGTGCACCCGGCGCGTCGCGAGCAAGCTGCTCGGTCACAGCGCAATCAGCAGCACGCGGTTGAATGCCCTCCTGGGCGACGCATCGGCCAACGTTCGAGAGTCGGCGGCGCTGGCCGCCGGCAACGGTGAACATCACGACACGAGGATAGCTCTCGAGCGCGCGCTCGACGACAGGTCGCCCGCGGTAGCAGCGATGGCGGCGTGGGCACTCGGCGAGATCGAGGATCACGCGTCTGTTCCGGCGTTGTTGAAGTTCGTGCGAGCAGGTGATGCGCGGGTGCGACTGTCCGCGATCTGGGCGCTCGGCCAGCTCGAAGACGCGCGAGCCGTGCCTGACATCATCGCCACCCTGCGGGATCCCAACGCGACGATCAGGGAAATGTCGGCCGACGTGCTTGGCGATTTCGAGAAAGCCGACGCGACCGGACCACTCGAGCGTGCGCTTGCAAGCGATACCGACGCGAGAGTCCGCGCCGAAGCCGCCGCTTCGCTCGGGCAGATCAGTTCTCCGTCGTCGGGCCCCGCGCTCGGGAGAGCTTTGTCAGATGCGGACATTGCGGTCCGTCGCGCCGCTGCGGAGGCGCTCGGTTCCCTGGACGAGCTGCACGTTGCCCCTGCAGGTCTGGTGGCGGCACTCTCGTCCAGCGATGCAGAGCTGCGATATCGCGCGGCGAAGTCACTCTCTTCGATCGCCGATCCCGCGACGACGTCGGCGCTCATTGGGCTTCTGTCGAACGGTGATGCGGAACTGCGAAAGGACGCAGTCGAGGCTTTGGGCAACATCGGATCGCCAGTTGCCGTTCAGGCGTTAACCAAGGCGCTCAGCGATCGTGATCCGGAGGTGAGGAAGGCGGCGGCGGAGGCGCTCGGGGAGATCAAGGATAGTTAGGATTTCAGGCGACGTCGGCATACGTCTCGCACTACTGTCAATGTATGAATACGACACGATGGTTAGCCGCAGCCAACCTTCTGCTCGCAGGCCTGTCATCGGCGCCAGTAAAATCGCAGGTGGCGCGGCCGGCACAGATCATCCTGCTCCGACACGCCGAGAAGCCGGCGGACCCGGACGATTCCCATCTGTCGCCGGCTGGCGTGAAGCGCGCCGAGCAACTCGTGCCTTTCATCATGAAAGATCCGGCAATGTCCAGATTTGGCTTGCCAGTCGCGGTGTTCGCCTCACAGACCACGAAACACGACAACGGGCAGCGCAGCCAGGAAACCGTCGCACCACTGGCGAGGGCTCTCAAGCTTCAGGTGCAGGCACCCTTTCGCAGTAAGGATTACGCCGCGCTAGCCAGGATGATTCTTGCGAACCCTGCGTACGCGGGAAAGACCGTCCTCATCTGTTGGACCCACGAGGAGATACCGAGGCTCGCGTCAGCCCTCGGCGTGAAACCTCGGCCCCCGAAATGGAAGGACAGCGTGTTCGACAGGGTGTACGTGATTTCCTACCAGAACGGGAATGCGGGGTTGGCGACTTTTCACTACGGCGGCAACTAGAGCGGGAAGCGGGAAGCGGGAACGACTCGCTTTCCGCTTCCCCTCTTCCCCTTCACCTCGCGGCTTCGAAGCCCGCCGTCAACAAACCAAACAGGAATCCATCGCTTTTTGCATCGGGATTCCGGAAAACCAGATGCACGTCATGCAATCCCGGCGTCTGTTTGAGCGGCGTACGAAGGCGTGATGGGGGCGCAGCCGAGTCCGTGGTCGGGCTAATCAGGCCGGTCTCACCCAGCAAGGCACCCGTCGGCGAATCGAGATGCACTTCGATCTTGCCACCCTTTGCCTGGTATTGGGCAGGCGCCACCGCGGTGAACACGACTGCGTTGATCCCTGTGAGGTCGATCTGTTTCAGCGCGACGGACGCACCCGAACGATTCACGACGGTGATCTCGACCGGTTGCTCCGGCACGCTCTGCTTCGACACTCCATCCGACAGATCACCGCTCGCAACGACCACGTTCGGCGAGCGGAATACAATCGACTTCTCCTTCGTGATCGCGGGCATCAGGTTCGCGCCGCGGTCGGTGTACGCCGCGCGCAGCACGAGAGCGCCCTGCGGTGAGTCACTCGATCCGGCCGGAGGGACGTACGTGCCTCGAACAGGCAGCGATGGCGCGGTCGTCTTCGGGTCGGCGAGGCTCATTATATAGGCGACCATCGCCGACGCCTGAGCATTCGTGAGAGCGGGATGCGCGGGCATCGCCACGTTGCCCCACACGCCGGATCCACCTCCACGGATTTTCCGGACGAGACGCGCGGTCGCCGTGCTGTCGCTCCGATATTTTCGCGCGACATCAACGTAGGCGGGGCCGATGGACTTCCTGTTGAACTGGTGGCACGAAAGGCAGTCGCTTCCTTCAATCAGTCGCCGCCCCGTCGCGACCGGGCTCGACGCGGACCCGTCCTTCAGATACTGCGCGCTCACACTCACTCTGCTCGCCGGGATGGTTCCGCTTCGCAGCGACCCGTCCTCGCGATCCGTCACAAGCGCCGCGTAGCGGACGGGAATGCCCGGGAAAAAGAACGTCTTGTTGCTGCCGGCGAGATCAATATCCACAGTGGGCGGCTCATTTCCCGCCACGATCGGCACTTCGGCGGTGGCGTGCGCGCCGCTCGGATCGGTCACCGTGAGAGAAGCTGTGTACATGCCCGGCCGAGTGAAAGTGAACGACGGATTGGGCTCGTTCAACCGCTGCAAGACGGCGCCGCTTTTCCGCGCAATGGTCCACGCGTATCGCAGCGAATCTTCGTCGAGATCCAAGGTGCCCGCCGACGAAAGCTTCACGCGCATCGGCAACGCTCCGGCTGGCTGATCGACCGCGACCGCTATGATCGGCTTGCGATTGCCCGCGTTGTACTCGATGCGGACGAGGCGGGCGTCGTCGTTACCCTGGAACCAGCGGGTGCCGTACTCCAGGACGTAGAGATCTCCGCTCGGCGCAAATTCCATCTCGATTGGGGCGCTGAAATTCGCGCTTGGCATAAAGCGCTCGATGGAAACGAGGTCACCCTTCGGATCCATGGACACCGCCATAATCCAGTGGCGCATGAATTCGTAGATGAAAAGCTTGCCGTCGTAGTACTGCGGAAATGGCCGGGCCGCGCTGCGGAAATCGTCACGGTGATAAACAGGACCTGCGGCGGAAGCACGTCCGCCGGTGCCGACGATCGGGAAATCCGGTGACGGTGCGTACGGATACCAGATGTAGGCGCTGCGCGCCGGCGGCAGCTCGTTCAAGCCTGTGTTGTTGGGTGAGCGATTGATCGGGTGCGCCGGGTCGAATACCGGTCCCGGTATCACCGTTACCGAATCGCTGAACGTCGTCCTGAAGTACGCCTTGTTGTCGCCGACGAAGTACGGCCACCCATAGTTGCCGGGACTCCGCGCCTGATTGATCTCGTCATAGCCGCGCGGACCGCGCGCAGCAGAATCGACGTTCGCGTCGGGGCCGACGTCGCCCCAGTAGAGAAATCCGGTGTGCGAGTCCACCGAGATCCGGTAAGGATTGCGATGGCCCATCGTGTAGATCTCAGGTCGCGTCTTTGCCGTGCCCGACGGAAAGAGGTTTCCCGCAGGGATGGTGTAGGTTCCGTCCGGTTCGGGATGGATGCGGATGATCTTGCCGCGAAGGTCGTTCGTGTTCCCGGAGGATTTCTGCGCGTCCCATGGCATACGCCCTGGCCGTTCGTCGACGGGGGCGTACCCGGATGCGAACGGATTCGAGTTGTCGCCGGTGGAAACGAAAAGGTTGCCCTTGTTGTCGAACGCCATCGAGCCGCCGGTGTGGCAGCACTTCAGGCGCTGCGTTCCGACCTCGAGGAGAATTTTTTTGGAGCCGAGGTCGAGCGAATCGCCCTTCATTTGGAAGCGAGCGATCACGTTCCTGGGCTCGGGTCCCGCGGGCGAGTAGTACATGTAGACCCAGCCGTTCGTCGCGAAGTGCGGGTCAGCGACGAGGCCAAGGAGGCCGTCCTCCGCCTGGCTGCTGTCCGTGTACTTCGTGCTGACGGGAATCGTCGCGATCCGTTTCACGCGGGCGGTCGAGGGCGAATACAGGTTGACGTACCCATGTCGCTCGACAAAGAGCACACGCTCCCCCGGAAGGACCGCCAACTCGACGGGCTCGTCCAGCTTCTCGGCGAGAACGACTCGTGTGAAGCGATTCTCCTCCGGTCGCGCGCGGGCGAAGTCGACCTTCCCCGTCCCCATCGCGTAGCGCAAACCACCGAGCAGATGCTTGAGGAAGAGCGGCTCTGAATAGGTCGCCTCGGTGTGACCCATGTTGGTGTACCACGCGCGCCCGCCATCGAAGTCGTGATACCAGCTCATGGGATGGTGGTCGCCGTTCGTCCCGCCCTGGTAGCTCTTTTCGTCGATCTCGATGAGTACGTGGATAGTGGGATCGATCGACTTGAAGTTGTAGAACTCGTCTTCGCGCACCAACGTGTCGGGAAATCCCTCAGTCGACGGGTGACTCTTGTCGAGAACCCGGTACGTGGCTTTGCGAACGTTCGGGTTGTTCGGATGGCTGGTGAAGTAGGCGCCGACGAGCCGGCCGTACCATGGCCAGTCGTACTCGGTGTCCGAGGCGGCGTGAATTCCCACGTATCCGCCGCCGGCCTGGATGTAGCGCTCGAAATCGTCCTGCTGTGCGGCGTCGAGTACGTCGCCGGTCGTGTTCAGGAAAACGACTGCCCGGTATCGCGCGAGATTCTTCGAGGTAAACGCGGCGGCGTCTTCGGTGGTGTCGACGGAGAAGCCATTCTCTTGTCCGAGCTTCCGTATCGTGGCGCGGCCAACTCCGATGGAGCTGTGGCGGAATCCGGCGGTCTTCGAGAAGACGAGTACGCGGGAGTCCTGGGTCCGTGCGGCGACCGGAGCGCAGATCGAAGCGACGAGAAGCGCGAGCGGGACGAGTCTTTTCATGTGCGGTCCAGTGCTCGGGGGACGACCGACGGACTGCGGCAAGCCAAAAACTGCATTAAGGCCCCCGCCGTGGACAGAGGAGGCTCAGAGATCTCGGCAGACCGATTGGTTTGTCAACTACGCTGCTACCCGCTGCCCGCTGAACGCTTTTCCGCTATTCGCTAACTACCGAGGGACCGACCTCGGTGGCGAGAAAGCAAAGGCAGTTGATTGTGGACATTACGCCAAAGCGGACGGTCTATACGTTTGCGGCGCTAAGCGAACAGCGTAAAGCGGGAAGCAGGCAGCAGCGTAGTTGACGAGAAAGGTGGGTAGGGCTGATTGTTGGGACTTGACAGGCAAGTATTTACTTGCCTATTATTCAGGCAAGGAAATACTTGCCTCTAACAATCAGCACGGAGAAGTTTCAGATGCCGGACATTCTGAACAGAGTCGGAATCAAATCGTCCACGGATCGGGTTTATAAGGCATTGGCGACCCGTGAAGGCCTTGCCGCCTGGTGGACGAGCAACACGCAGGGAGAAAGCAAAGTCGGCGGAGTGCTGCTGTTCCGCTTCAGCGCCGGTGGCGCCGAGATCGGCGGTTTCGACATGAAGGTTCTCGAGCTCGATCCCGGCAAGCGGGTGCTCTGGCAGGTGGTCGATGGGCCCGCGGAATGGATCGGCACCAAGGTAGTTTTTGATATCAAAAAATCAGGCGACTATGCCATCGTCCTTTTCAAACACCAGGGTTGGAAGGAGCCGGTGGAGTTCATGCACCATTGCAGCACCAAATGGGCGATTTATCTGATGAGCTTGAAGTCGCTCATCGAAAACGGGAAAGGCGCCCCCAATCCGAACGACACGCACGTCAGCGGCGACGGACCGGATTGAGGCACTACCAACGAATGTCTTGAGCTTGCGGGGGCTGATTGGACGCAGACAAAGTCTTCAAAGCGCTGGCCGATCCGACCCGCAGGCGACTGCTCGACCTGCTGTATCGGGAAAACGGCCAGACGCTGGTGGCGCTCTGTGAGCACATGGACATGACACGCCAGGCCGTGACACAGCACCTGCAACAGCTCGAGGACGCGAACCTCGTCGTGATCGTTCGGCGAGGTCGAGAAAAGCTTCACTACCTGAACCCGGTGCCGCTGTACGAGATCTACGGGCGCTGGATCGAAAAATTCGAGCGCGGCCGCCTCCGTTCGCTGCGCGACCTCAAAAGGAGACTTGAAGGTGATGACGATGACAAAACCTAGCTACGTATACGTGACCTACATCGCGACGACGCCGGAGAAGGCGTGGCGGGCGGTGGTCGACCCGGATGTGGCCCGCCAGTATTGGCAAGGCGCGAGTGGTCCCGCACATGTGAACGTTTCGGATTGGAAGCCCGGCTCTCGATGGGAGCACCAACGCGCCGACGATACGCGCACGGTCGACGTTGTCGGCAAGGTCGTCGAGAGCACACCTCCGCGCCGCCTGGTTATCACATGGGCCAGGCCGAAGGAGGTCGAGGACGAATCGAAACACTCGCG
>DATHHC010000145.1:0-4764 GCA_035317285.1 Gemmatimonadaceae bacterium
GCATCTGCATTGGGCGAACGCGATTTCCCTTCGCGTCGCGCGCGCAGGTCTCGTCCGGGCCCCAGATGGATCTCGCCCACTCGGGGAACGGGCCGCGCTCGTTGGCGAGCCGCTCGCTCTCACGCTTCGATTCGACGTCCACGAACTTCTGCAGCTGGCGTCCGAACTCGACCCCCTCGATGCTGTTGTAGGCGATGCCGAGGCGCACGAGCGCGTCCGCAAAGCCCATCACGCCGAAGCCGATACGGCGGATTCGCTTCGACAGCGCGTCGATTTCGGGCAGCGGATATTTGTTGACGTCGATGATGTTGTCGAGGAAGCGAACCGAGAGGTGGATGTCGCGCTCGAGCGCGTCCCAATCCATCTGCTCGTTCTTCACATAGTAGCCGACGTTGATCGAGCCGAGGTTGCAGACGTCGTACGGCAGGAGTGGTTGCTCGCCGCACGGATTCGTCGCCTCGTACTGTCCGACGTGCGGGACTGGATTGTAGCGGTTCGCTTCATCGATGAAGAAGCAACCTGGCTCGCCGGTTCTCCAGGCCCCGTCGATCATCTTCTCCCAGACGGCGCGCGCGTCGAGCTCACCGGTAATCTTGCCGCTGCTCGGATCGACGAGCTCGTAGCTCGTCCCCGCTTTCACAGCCGTCATGAACTTGTCGGTGACGGCGACGGAGATGTTGAAGTTCGTTATCTGCGTCAGGTCTTCCTTGCAGGTAATGAAGTCCATGATATCAGGATGATCGACGCGCAAAATTCCCATGTTGGCGCCGCGGCGCGTCCCACCCTGCTTCACCGCATCGGTCGACGCATCGTAGAGCTTCATGAACGACACCGGACCCGAAGCAACGCCCGTCGTCGAGCGAACCATCGAGCCCTTGCCGCGCAACTTCGAGAAGCCGAAACCGGTGCCTCCCCCCGACTGATGTATCAGTGCCATCGCGCGGAGCGTGTCGTAGATCCCGTCGCGGCCGTTGGAAAGCGCGTCTTCGACCGGCAGCACGAAGCATGCGGAAAGCTGCCCAAGCGGGCGTCCGGCGTTCATGAGGGTCGGCGAGTTCGGCTCGAAGCGGCGCTCGGTCATCAAGCGATAGAAACTCTCCGCCATCTCCGAGACTTCATTGTCTCGTGCGCCGTACCGGCGATCTGCTTCGGCGACGGTTCCCGCTACTCGCCAGAACATGTCTTCCGGCTGCTCCACAGGCGTGCCCGTAGCGTCCTTGATCAGATACCGTTTGCTGATCACGGTTCGCGCATTGTCATTCAACTGGGCTTCGCCCTGGGGCGGGACAGCAGGTATGGGCATTAGTACAACTCTCCGCAGTATAAAAAGGTTGTCAAGGAAGAAGACGACCGACTTGGGACTACACGATTGGGCATCGACGATTTCGATGCGGGCAGGCATTCTACCGGTATTCGTGAGTCCGCGCCAGTGTAAATCTATCTCCTTACGTGACAACGACTTACGTATTCCACATCACGAATTGAGACTCGACCCTCATTTTTCCACTTTGAGGTGAAGAGCGATTTATCAAGCAAGGTGCACCTCGCGCACCGCGCATAAAAACAAGACGTGTAACCTCCTTCGTCCTTCTAAGTACACCGTGGGGCAGCGGTTAGATCGCCGCGAACACAAAAAGAGGGCGATCGACGTGTAGAGAAACGCATCTGCCTACGCTCGAGGCTCAGCCGGACTCACCTCTGGAAAATTCTTCTTGCTTAGACACACGCGGCGATTCGCACCTCAAAAAGAAGAACCGAACGTGGCATAAACCTGGGCTCTACTCGCCTGGAGCTGCTCTCGATTGATCAGCGGAAATGCGACCCCGAGGCGAAACCGCGCCTGCAAATCGAGCTGCAGTCCCGTGTCGATGTTGAGCTCGGCACCCGCGGAGGCCATCGCAGGATTAGCGATGTTGGCGGTGCCGCAGACTCCGTTCTGCGTGTCAGCGCCCGCGGGACAGAACGCGCGGCCGGTCTCTCCGAAAATAGTCATCGAAGTCTTATCAATGAAGACGGGAATGAATCGAATACCTCGGGACGGTGCGGCGAGAGGTGCTCTATACTCGACCGCCGCCGAGTACGCACGGATTCCGCCCTCGGCCCCGGCAGGATATCCGCGCACGCCGAAAGTTCGACGCCTTTGGCCGGCTGTTACGCCGGGAAAGACCTCGAGCGAGGTCCCACTGATTCCGCCAGCCGAGAAGAGGTCGGGACTCCTGTCGTCTGTGAGGCCGCCCGCAGCGCGCAAGGCTAGCACGTGGTGAGCAAATCCCGGGAGATCGAGCGACTTGTAAAGCGAGGACACGCCGACAACGCTGCGCGTTGCACCACCCGTGGTGCCGTTGTGCCAGCGTTGACGCCCGGAAGCGCTGAGGCTGATCCCATCCTCAGGCGAGATGCTCAGGCTCGGGCGCTCCGCATTCGACCACCCCGCCGACGCTACTATCGCGGGATAGTTGTGCGTGCGCGAATAGAAGGACGACAGCTGCTGAATCACGGTGTCTGGCCGCGTGGAGTAGGAGAGGCCCTCGATCTCACCCCCGATCGATGCGGTCGTGTAGGTTCGGAAACGCGGGCGAATGAATGTCGCCAGGAGGGAGACTATTCTCTCGCGCTCGGTGAATCCGAACGACGGGCTGATAACCCCGTTCTGGTCCACGAAAGCGAGGTCGGCGTTGGAGTAGTTCTGCGACGCATACAGGTCAATGAGAGGCAAGCCGAACCCCGAGTACCGATACCACAGCCACGCCGAGTTTTGGGCCCATCTGGAATTGTGGAGCACTACGGCCGTATAGCTGTGGCGGTCCACAATGTCGTAACCGCTGGTGGACGCGCCCCAGGATGTGCCGTCGGTAGTGTTGCTTTCGATGACAGGCATCCAATAGCGAGGCAGGAGCGACAGCCAGGGCGAATATTTCGTCGCGCGCGAAGAATCGGCCGCGCCGAGTGGAGCGAGTCCTTGGGCGATCGCGACGCAGTTTGCGCAGCCCGAACGCGGGCTCGTTCTCGTGCTGTCGGCATCGACGCGAACCAGGGACGAGAGCGGTGCGACGCCGAGGTGAAATCCGTCCGCCTTGAACAGCAGGGTCGCCAGCTGGGTGTTGTCAGGCGATGCCTCGGGAGAGAATACGCCGGATGACGCGTCGCTGATCCGTCCCACAGTCGGCGCAAACGTCGTCACCTCCGCCATGTAGATCTGTGGCGAGCCGCTGCGCTCGGAGGAGAAGTAGATGCGGCGCCCGTCCGGGGACCAGCTCGGGTTCGAGTTGATCGCGTGAGTCGCACCGAAGGAATCGATCAACTTCCCATCGGGATCCAGGATCGCTATCTCGGATCTCCCTCGACTCTGTCTGACCGCCGCGATGCGGGTGCCATCGGGTGACCACCGCGGATCGGCCCACTGCACGTCGATGCTGGTCGGTGTGATCGGCGCGAGGGTGCGTCCATCGCGCGAGAGCCTGACGAGCCTCGTTGTGGCAGGCTGGTCCTGAACCGCGACGATCTCGCCGTCCGAGCGCACGTCGGGTGCAGTCAGGCGGGCACCGATCGTGAGTCGCGTCTGCGATCCGCCTCGCTCCACGTACAGATCGTTCCGGATGTGATACGGATCCAGGTAGTCGGGCTGTGAGAAGAGATAGCCCCCGTCCGGCATTCTCACGTTGGGACTGATGCCGTCGCGCCGGCCGAGTCGCGTCTCGTGTCCCGACAAGGTGACCTGGTACGCTGACGGCAGCTCGCGGCCTTTGTCGCCCGCGTACACGAGTGTCGAGTCGTCGAGCCAGCGGGGGAACTGCGCTTCGCGTCCGGTGCTAGTGAGCTGGCGCCACCCCGGCATCGCGTCGTGCGGCACGTTGATCGCGCCCGTCAGCGAGTCGCGCCAGTGTTCCCACGCCGTCTGGAACGACATCCCGAAGGCGTTTCGCGATGTCAGCGTGAGAATGAAGGGGAGCGGAGTCTTCGCACCGCTCTCGATGAACTGGCGAATGCTGCCCGGGCCGCGCGTCCGCGACAGGTAGTCGAACATCAGCGAGCCGTAGATGTAGACGACGTTTCCGCCTGGGAACCGCGACGTGGCCGGCGACAGCTCCTGGAGCGTCGGCACTCGATTCGCGAGCGCCGCCGCCCTCGCCGTCATCGAATGTTCGGAGCTTTCGAGCCTGCCCACCCCTGTCAATCGCGACTCGAAATAAACCGCGAGTCCCTCTATCACCCAGCTCGGCTCCCAGATGCTGGGAAAGAGAAGAGGATTCCTGCCGAAGATTCCCTGGCCGAATCGCCAGATTCCGCGCGACCGGTCGAGGTGGAAAATGTGCGTGAGCTCGTGCGTTACGACGAGCGCGTTCCAGTCATCGTAGTTGCGGAGACCCGAGGCGTCCGTTGGCGGATGCGCGTACACGACGATTCGATTCGCCGGAAATGGGGTCGCGTACCCGTTCACAAAATCGACATTGTCCGAGATCACGAGATCGATCGTGCCACGTGGGGGAACCAGCTCCGTCGACAGCTCGGCGTACGCACGCTCGGCGTTGACTGCAGCCCGGCGTGCTTCCTCTTCGACCGCCGGCGTAAAATGCACGCGGAAGTGTCGCGTGCGGAGCGTGCGCCAATCTTCGTTGGGAGCTAGCTGTGCATCCGCGGCCCGCGCCGCGCACAGGAACAACGCGGCCGCGAGCGCGAACGATCTCACGGCTTGAGGGCCAGTGACGCGAAGTAGGTCTCGAGGCCACGCACTATCGCCGTGGCGTAAGCCTCCTGATACGTCGG
>DATHHC010000146.1:0-4742 GCA_035317285.1 Gemmatimonadaceae bacterium
CGATGATTGTCCCTTCTTGTCGAGCGTGATCGAGGAGAGGGCGCGCCGATCGACGAGCGAGATGCGGGTGCCATCCCCGAGCTCGATCACGGCGCGAGTGAAGCGGTCGAGAGCGTCGGCGGTCGTGCCGATCTCCCAATCGCCGTTCATGCGAAAGTGCACGACCAGCGTGTCACCGCTGTCGAGGTGGATCAGCTGATGCTTTCCGCGACGCTCGATGCTCTCGATCCGCTTTCCCTTCGCCGCGCGCGCCCGCGACGGCGACAGCTTCCGCCTGAGAGCCGGATGGATCGCCCTTACGGACGCGATCGATTTTCCGAGGGCCGCGCGCCTGAGTCGCCGGGCCGCCCCCTCGACTTCAGGAAGCTCTGGCATCGACCGCGCTCAGCTCATCGAGCGAGCGACTCTCCCATTGGCAGATTGTACGCGTGATTGTGGTCCTTGAGCGCATCCAGCAACTCGACCCCGGAGAACTTTCGCGCGTCGTACGCGCAGAGCGCGACAACCGGGAAACGGGGGACGATAAGCCGCTCGAATCCGACCTCAAGCTTGATCATTTGCTTCGCTGACACTTTCAGGCGAAGGCCCCACATATCGCCCACGACACGGAACGACTCCACACCCTCGTCCTCGGCCTTCTTCATCGCCTTCTCGAAGAAGCGGCACTGGGCCGCGGGAGATTTCTGGTGCTCGCTCACGATGAAGCGGCCAGCCTTGATGTCCGAGTCGAGGGAAGTGCGTTTCCGCTTCATCGCCTTCAGGACAGGTTTCTGCGCGCCCACTGGAGCAATGAGGAAACAGACACTCTTCTTCTCCAGGCCTTCGAGGAGAAATGGCACAATGAGCTCGAGCCGGCCGGCATCACTTCCGTAAATGCCGCACAGGTGATTCCCGTGGATGGCAGCTACAGATTCGTCTCTGGCTTCCTGAACGATCATTGAAACCCCCTTCCGTTACACGCGTGGTGTAAAGCGGGTTTTCGATGGGCGCCAATAATTCTGCACGAAACAAACGGCGCTCGCGATGTAAGCCCAGAGAAGATGAACCCGTGTAGCAAAGACCAGGCTCGTGGAGCTGATTCAGGGAAGCTCAGGTCAGGCGAGCGCTCTCTCGAGGGGATATCGAAAGGTGTCGCGGTGCCCCTTAAGCGCATTCAGCATCTCCACCCCTGAGAATCTCCGCGCATCGTACAGGCAGAGCGTCACGACGGGGTACTTCCGAGCGATGAGGCGATCGTAGTCGGCTTCGTACTCGACCAGGAATTCCTCACTCACCCTTGCGCGCATGCCCCAGACGTCGCCGACAATGCGGAAGGACTGAGCGCCCTCGGCAATTTTTTTGTCGACGACTGCACGAAAGTATTTGTTCTGCGCCCGAAGGGCATGGTGATACTCGGAAAGGAGCAGGCGTCCCGCGTCGATGTCGGTTTGAAGAGACGGCCGTTTTTTCTTCAAGCCTTTCAGAATCTCATTACGAAAACGGGTCGGCCCGACCAGAAAGCAGACGCTGCCCTCGTTAAGCCCATCGAGCAGAAAGGGAACAGTGAGCGTGATGCGGCCGAGATCGGACGCGTACATCCCACAGAGATGGCTCCCATGGGTGACTGTCACTGGCATCTCCGGCAGATTCTCCAGCTTCTTCCCAGCCTCGCGACCGACGGCCGCGCCAATGCCCGACGCGCCATTCTCGAGAAAACCAATGAGGTCCTCGCGTCGGAATCGCCGCTCTCGCCGCTGTCCGACTCGCATGCAGGGAAGCCGTCCAGAGTTGGTCCAGCGCCTCAGCGAAGCTTCGCTGACGTTGAGGAATGCGGCGGCCTGGCCGATGTCGAGGAGCTCATTGGCATCAGCTATCTCATGAGGCCTCAGGGATTTACCCAATAGGCACCTCGCTCGAGTCGTGATAAGCTCTCTGCCCAGACTGCATTGTCGAACCTCTACCGTAGGTAACGGCCCGGACGTTGCTCAACAAAGTACAACAAAGTATAGTAAAAGAAAGATCAGACATCGTCAATTTCGCGATGATCGCGCCCCGGGCAACGATCTCGTTCTTGTGGCAAAACCAATCGGTGGAGATGGAAGCGAAGTGAGAAGTGTGTCCCTAACATGACCCAGACCCTACGCGTTCTGATGCTGAAGAACAGCGAGTCGGACGCAGAGATGATCAAGCAGGAGTTGAGCCGGGCGGGCTTGGCCCCTGTGACCAGAACCGTCGGCTCCGAAAGCGATTTCACATCGGCTCTTCGCGAATTCTCTCCCGACGTGGTTCTCTCGGACGACTCCCCCGCGCAATTCAACGTCTGTGCCGCGCTCAAGCTTCTGCGAACGCTGCGCCCCATCACGCCACTGATCATCGTCAGCGGCGCGAACAACGGCGAGCACACAGTTGCGTTCGTTCGGGCCGGCGCCGAGGACGTCATCGTCAAGAATTCGCTCAGTCGTCTCCCCGATACGATCTCGCGCGCGGTCTCCATCCGCCGGCCGCTGCAAAAACTCACTCCCCGCCAGATCGAGGTGCTGCGCATGGTGGCCGAGGGTCGCCGCACCCGCGACATCGCGAGCGAGCTGAAGCTCAGCGTGAAGACCGTCGAGAGTCACCGCGGCGAAGTCATGAAGCGACTCGGCATGCACGATGTTGTAACCCTGGTCCGCTACGCCGCCCGCGTTGGTTTGATAACGTCAGCATCTGGAGTTGCCCCGAGCAGCACCTGACGGTGACGTTGGCGCCGGAAAGTTTCCTCCCTGCACTCCGTATGAACGGGCACGGTGGCTCCGACCCAAGTATCAGGGACAGTTGAGCTTGCGCGAACTCGCTCTTGCGGGATGGGCCAGGTGGCCTACCTTAAACACTTGGCTTCAGCACCGTCCCCTGCCCCACGCAATGGCGCAAACCAGTCCTCGCTCTCTCAAATACGAGTACGAACTCTACGTAGAGAACGAGATCGAGAATTACAAGGAGTCGGTGTCACGCTCCGCCATCCTCAAGATCGGCGACGAAGCGGCAGCCGTATTGCGCGCCGGCGAACAGTTCTCGATGGACGAGATTCTCCTCTGGGCAGAGGTCGATCGCATTATCCGGAAGCGGCTCCGGATCCCGGCCTATGACACGTGGCGGAAAAAACGCGTCAAGCTGCTCGCGGAGTATCGTCGTCCCGAGCACTGGGGAATCCCCGCCGATGGAATGCTCGCGCGCGAGATTCATCCTCCGGCCGAATCGAAGGTTCTGGTCGCCGGCGGCGAGATCGATCGAACGGCGCTCTACCTCGCGGCGCACGGCTGCGATGTCACGGCGGTCGATCGCGAGGTGATTCCGCTCGAGCGCGTGATGAACGCCGCTCATGCCGCGGGACTCGGTGACCGTATCCAGAGCTACGTCGCTGACATCACCGACTGGTCGCCCGACGTACCTCTTGGCGCGCTCGTCTGCACGCCAGCGGCATTCGTCGGGCTCAACCTCGAAGAGCGCGGCCGCGCCTTCGAGCTGCTTCAGGGGGCGACCCGGGACGGCGGAGTTCACCTGGTCGGAACCATCGTTCGCGGCCAGCGGGGTGTCTCGGTGGCCGAGTTGCGCCGCCAGTACAAGGGCTGGTCGATCTCGGTCGAAGACGATTCCAGTTCTTCCAAGAGCTTTATCGCGAGAAAGATCGCGAGCTGACCCCGTGTCGGAAAGACACAGGTGTCCTCCAGGCGCGTGTCATTTTGCGACACTTACGCCGCCACGAAAAAACTACCAATTTGGAAGTCGTTGAATGGCAACCACTTGCCCAAGGCTTGGCACTCGGCATGTCCGGTGCTTTCTATAGGCCCGAGCAACAGATTGCAATCATTCAACGTGAGAGCACAATGAAGAAGGATCGTAAGGAAATCGCATCTTCGGAGCCCATCGGCATCATCATCTCCAGAGGAGACAAGACGGAGCCCACTCCGGTATTCTCCGCTTATATCTGGGGGCCGGTTCCGGAAGCAGTTCAGGATTCTGCGACCAGGGCTGCGTAACTCGGCGATACCATATTGAAGTAGTCGCTGGTCCCTCAAGTGAATCGGGCCCTTCTGTGAGAGGGGCCTTTTTGCATCCACTGCCTAACTACAAACTATGACTACCGGCCGAGGGCTGCGGGCCGAGCCGGCCGGGGGCTCCGCGCTAGCTGTTTGGTACACACAAGCCGGCGCATGGGGCGTGCGATCATTCGAGCCCACCCCCCTTGAATGGTGTCACGCAGAGGGACAGCCCGCACGCAGCCCCAGGCCGGCCCGCCCAAAGCCCCGGGCCGGTAGTCGTAAGTGCAGTTAAAGGCCTGGCAACGGGTACGCAGCTTGCCCGAGTGCCCGGGTGTGGAAGAAGCGGCCCCAAACTGGGAAGGCGAGCGTCACGCGCTCCTGTCGCAGCGTATCTCCGACATTGGACTGGAGATACGTGGAACGCTGCTCGAGAAGCTGGTCGGCCAACTCTACGAGGAGCTGGCCGCCAAGAGCCTCGAATTCCGTCCGCCGGTCTACTTGAGCGACCAATGGGGGTGTCCGGACGGGACTCCCCTTATCGGCGTTCCATTCTACCTCGCGGATGCGCGTCTTTCGAAAATCGAAGAGGATTACTCATCCGCGCTCGAGAACGCCGAGGAATCAATGCGGTATTTGCGACACGAGGCTGGGCACGCCTTCAATTACGCGTATCGTCTCTACGACCGGCCCGATTGGCGAAAGATGTTCGGACCGTATTCGCGTCCGTACCGGGAGCGATACCGC
>DATHHC010000147.1:0-17028 GCA_035317285.1 Gemmatimonadaceae bacterium
TGAGGCGGTTGGGGCCGCGATCGATCCCGCTTCCGGCGGGCGTCAGATGCCGAGCCATTGGGGACACAAGGCCTACAACATCGTATCGGCATCTTCACCTACGGGCACCCAATTCCTTCAGGGCGTAGGATCCGCGGAAGCCTCACTTCGTGCCAAGCTGCTCAACATCTCCGAAGGCTTTCAGAAGGATGAGGTTGTTCTGGTCACGACCGGCGAGGGCACCACCAGCGAAGGCGAGTTCTGGGAGTCTCTGAACACGGCGTCGAACCTGAAGTTGCCCGTCGTCTACCTGGTCGAGGACAACGGTTACGCCATTTCCGTCCCGGTCGAAGTGAACACCGCCGGCGGGAGCATTTCCAGGCTGGTGCGCTCCTTCCCGGATTTCTTCATTGAAGAGGTGGACGGCTGCGATCTGCTCGCCAGCTACGACACCATGCAGCGCGCCGTCGACCACGCGAGATCGCGAAAAGGGCCGGCGCTCGTGCACGCGAAGGTCATCCGTCCGTACTCTCATTCCTTGTCCGACGACGAGAAGCTGTACCGCCCGACGGCCGAGCGGGACGCGGATGCCGCGCGCGATCCGGTGACGCAATTCCCGAAGTGGCTGATCAGCGAAGGGCACGCAACGGATGACGACATAAAGAGAATACAGGCGGAGGTTGATTCAGTCGTCCTGGCGGCGACCGACGACGCGCTCGCTCAGCCGCAGCCGGGCCCGGAGACGGTGAACTTCGCAGTCTATTCCCCCGATGTGGATCCCACCAGCGAGCAATTCGATACGGAGGATGATCCGCAATTCACGGGTGATCCGACGACGATGGTCGATCTGCTCAACTCCTGCATGAAGGAAGAGATGCGGCGCGACAAGAAGATTCTCGTCTTCGGCCAGGACGTCGCCGATGTGTCGCGAGAGGAGCACCTCGGCAAGGTCAAGGGCAAGGGTGGAGTGTTCAAGGTTACATGGGGACTCCAGAAGGAGTTCGGTGGCTCGCGGGTTTACAACTCCCCGCTGGCGGAAGCGAACATTATTGGGCGCGCGATCGGGCTGGCGGTGCGCGGCTTCAAACCGGTAGTCGAGATTCAATTCTTCGACTACATCTGGCCCGCCTACATGCAGCTCCGGAACGAGCTGGCGACGATGCGCTGGCGGTCAAACAATAACTTCTCTGCTCCGGTCGTCGTGAGGACCACATACGGCGGATACATTCGCGGCGCAGTCTACCACTCGCAGACCGGCGCCTCGATCTTCACGCACTGTCCGGGGCTGCGCGTCGTGTGTCCATCGACCGCGCTCGATGCGAACGGGTTGCTGCGCACGGCAATCAGGTGCGACGATCCCGTACTCTTCCTCGAGCACAAGCATCTCTATCGCCAGACATACAACAAGTCGGCCGTTCCCGGCCCCAATTTCATGATCCCCTTCGGCAAAGCGAAGGTTGTTCGCGAAGGGACTGACGTGACTGTCGTGACTTACGGTGCGACGGTTCGGCGCGCTGTAGTGGCCGCGAACGCAGTTGCCGACAACGGAATCTCGGTCGAGGTGATCGACCTCCGCACCCTGAGCCCGTGGGACAGGGAAACCGTTTTCGAATCGGTGAAGAAGAACTCGCGCGTCATAGTTGCCTACGAGGACTCTCTGTCGTGGGGATTCGGCGCCGAGATCTCGGCGTCGATTGCCGACGAGTGCTTCGCGTGGCTGGATGCACCAGTGAAGCGTGTTGCGTCAGACGATACGTTTGTCGGGTACGCCCCGAGCCTCGAGGATGCAATTCTTCCGCAGGTAGAGGATTTCAGGAAAGCTTATGAGGAAATCATGACTTTCTGAGTTGGCGCCGTGATCTCGCTCCTGACAGCAAAAAAGGCGGGCTCTAATGAGCCCGCCTTTTCCTTTTGATACGCTGCCCTTACTTCGCGGGCGGCACGGCGCCGCCTTGTGCTCCGGTCATGCCTGGAAGGGTCACCGACGTGTAGGTCGAAGGAACCTCGAACAGCGTGGGATTCGCATCGACCCATTGAACGGAAGTGACTTCGCCCAGGGTGGTCGTCACCCGTGTCTGGCCCTGTGACGTCATCGTCGAAGTGCTCGAGCCGCGGAGCGGCGTGCCATTTGGAAGCTTTGCCTGCATCGCCTTCATCTTGTCGGCGAATTCCTTGTTGGAGCTGCCGAACATCGCAGCCATGTCGCCGCCGTTCAGGCTGGCAAATGGATTCACTATGCCCTTGATGTCGTTGGCGTAGTAGTAGTCGGAGGTACTCGAGATCTTCACGACCTGCTCCTGGCCCATCGCGCTGATGGTCATCGTCATGCCGGTGCCAATACGGTAGTGCGAGGTTGGGTGGCCGAGTATGACCGGACCCGCGCCAAGATTGTCGACCTTCGCCTCCGTTCCGGAGAAGTTCATCTTCACGCCGGTCTTCTGCGCCTGGGCGAGCATGTCGGCCGGGCGAACGCGAAGGTAGTGGCTGACCTTTGAATCGAGGTACGTGACCGTCTTCCCGCTATCGGAGAGGATCATGGTGATCTCGCCGCCGGGCCCGCCGAGTGGGCTGATCTGGGCGCCGGGTCCCTTCATGGTCAGATCCATACGAAGCTTGTCGGCAGATCCGACGGCGTGCCCTTGAATGACTCCGGTATCGGCCATTCCCTGCGTGGTCACCACGGTGCGAAAGTCCATCGCCAGGTTCTTCCCTGCGGGGGTGGCCGCGGGGGTAACCGCGGGAGCGCCTACAGGGGCGGGGGAAGACTGAGCATTGAGGTAAGGCAGCGGCGCGAGCACGAGTGCGGCGCTCGCAAGGCGCAGAGTGAGTCTCATTCTGAGATTCCCGATTTTTGTGTGTGAGACGTGAGGGAGGTACGAAAAAAAGACGTTCGGGTCTGACTATCGGTAACCCCGAGACATCAATTAGTGCCCTCTCCGGGCCATTTTATCGAGGCAACGACGGATGTCCCCAAAACCACTCCCACCACGCCAAGTGCCGCAATGATCGGGATATGGATGAAAGGCTCCAGGAGCATCTTCGCGCCGATGAAGATGAGAACGATCGATAGGCCGAGCTTCAGGTACACGAACTTGTCCACCACGCCCGCGAGGAGGAAATAGAGAGCCCTAAGGCCAAGCACGGCACAGATGTTCGAGGTGTAGACGATGAACGGGTCGCGCGTGACGGCAAAAATCGCGGGGATGGAGTCCGTGGCGAAAATCACGTCGGTCGTGTCCACGATGATGAGCACGATGAAGAGCGGAGTGGCCCACCACCGGAGCCTGCCCGCGGCGTCGGGCTCGCGGACAAAGAATTTGTCGCCACGGTAGTCAGGTGTGACGGGAATCAGCTTGCGCGCCAGCCGGAGAACCGGGTCGTGGTCAGGGTTGTACGCGACGTCATCCTTCTGCAGCGCCATTTTCAAGCCGGTGAAAACCAGAAAAGCGCCGAAGAAGTAGAGCGTCCACGAGAACCGCGTGACCAGCGCCGATCCGGCGACGATCATCACTCCGCGGAGAACCAGTGCCCCGATGATTCCCCAGAACAGCACGCGGTGCTGGTACTTCTCCGGAACGTTGAAGTACGTGAAGATCAGCACGAAGACGAAGATGTTGTCTATCGAAAGCGCGTACTCGATGAGGTATCCGGTCAGGAACTCGAGTCCGGATTCCCTCCCCATGGTGAGATAGATGGCGAACGCGAAGCAGAGGGAGAGAGCCACCCAGACTCCGCTCCAGGTTGCGGCTTCCTTGACGGAGACCTTTTCCGATCTGCGGTGGAGAACGCCCAGGTCGAGCGCGAGAATCGCGAGCACGACGACGTTGAATCCGACCCAGCCCCAGAGACTGTTCACTGCCCGGACGGCCGGGCGTGACGTGCGCGCGAGCTAGCGACGCTCAAGCGCGTCGCGAACGTCGAGAAGGATCTCGAAGTAGAGCTGCTCTCTCCGATAGGCGAAGTCGAGGGTCGCCATCTGGGTCGCATCACCCGTGGCTTTCGCGCGCTCGAATGCTTCGCGGTACATCTCGTCGAGGTTGTCCAGAATGGTGCTGCGCGTGCGTGACATTGACTTGCTCTCCGGGCTCAAGGCGCCGCGATTGTCGACCGACGTGAGACCGGCGATGCGCTCGAGCGCGGTCTCCGGATCTTCGTTCTCGAAAATCAGTTTTTTCGCAGCCCCGAGCGCGAGCCTGCGTGGATTGAAAGGCGATGGAGTCATTACTGCGACTGGTGCTGGATGAGGTGAAAGTTAAGGCAGGGGCTGGAGTCGATGAAAGACCGCCTCATCAACGGGCTTTCCTCCCTTGAGGTGCTCGACGACGATTCGCTCCAGCAGCGCGGGTGTGACCTCGGAATACCAGATGCCTTCCGGATAAACGACAACGATCGGCCCGTTGCTGCAAACGCCGAGACAGGGCGTCTCGCCCCGCTTCACGCGATCCGGCCCAAAGAGCATATCTTCGCGCTGGAGCAGCTCGGCGAGCTGCGAGTAGAGCTGGCGGCCGCGACGATTGGGCGAACAGAAATCGCCCGTGCAAATGAGCACGTGGTGCGAATACGGCTCCATCTCCGCCTGCTTAAGGCCACCCATTCAGCAAAGATACACATGCTTACACTCAGCCATACTTGCACCGCCGTGGATTCCCCGTGATTATGCTTGAAGAACTCCTTTTTTCAGGAGCGGACCATGGGGGCGACAATCACAGGCAACGCATCCGCTGTCGATCCCGGCATCGCCGGCAAGGGTTATGTACACCCTGAAGTTCTCGTCAGCACGAACTGGCTCGCCGAGCATATCGACGATCCGAATATCAGGATAATCGAGAGCGACGAAGACGTCCTGCTCTACGACACCGGACACATTCCGGGCGCGCAGAAGGTCGACTGGCACCAGGACCTCAACGATCCAGTCCTGCGCGACTACGTCTCATCGGAGCAGTTCGAGAAGCTTCTCCGCGAAAAGGGCATCGACGAGAGCACGATGGTCGTGTTTTATGGCGACAAGAACAACTGGTGGGCGGCGTACGCTTTCTGGGTATTCCAGTTGTTCGGATTCACGAATGCGAAGCTGCTGGATGGCGGACGCATCAAGTGGGAGCAGGAGGGCCGTCCCTTCAATACCGACGTTCCGCGCCTGGCGAAAACGAGCTACAAAGCGCCGAAGCGGTCAGACGAAAGGATCAGGGCCTTCTTCCAGCAGGTGCGGGAGCATTCGGCGGCCGGCAAGCCTCTGATAGACGTGCGCTCACCCGAGGAATACACGGGGCAGCGCACGCACATGCCGGACTATCCGCAGGAAGGAACGCTGCGGGGCGGCCACATCAAGGGAGCGCGCAGCATTCCGTGGGCGCGCGCCGCAAATCCGGATGGAAGCTTCAAGGATGCAGCCTCGCTGCGCGCCATCTACGAGCAGGAAAAGGGACTCAAGAAGGGCGACGACATCGTTGCCTACTGTCGCATTGGCGAAAGATCCTCCCATACCTGGTTCGTCCTCACCTACCTCCTCGGGTACGACCGCGTGAGAAACTACGATGGCAGCTGGACCGAGTGGGGAAATGCGGTTCGTGCTCCGATCGAGAAAGGGCCAGAGAAGTGACGGATGTGACAGCCGGCGCGCCGGCGCCGAAAATCGCGACGAAACCGTCCCTGATACACGTTGAGTGGGCGGGCGGCCATCGGTTCGATGCGGGACGTCCCAATGGCCCGATGGCTCGCATCGACGGCGACGGTGAAACGGGGCAGAGCCCGCCCGAGACTCTGCTCAGTGCCCTCGCCACGTGCATCTCTTACGACGTCGTCGACATCCTTGCGAAGCAGCGCACGCCGCTCAGCTCGCTCGAGATCGACGTCGTTGGCGAGCGCGTCGATACGATTCCCCGGCGGTACAAGGCCATCACGCTCAACTTTCGTATCGCCGGCAAGGGCATCGAAAAGGACCAGGCACTGCGCGCCATCGAGCTGGCCGCGACGAAGTACTGCTCAGTCAGGGATTCGTTGCGAAGCGATATCCCCGTTGCCTGGACAGTCGAGATTGGGGCGGAGTAGCTGATAACTGCAATTGAACGGGCGGAGTTGTCAGTTGCGAGTTACGAGCGTCGCTTCTTAGCCTTTGAAGCCGCAGAGTACGGCGCCCACTTCTTCTCGGTCTCCTCGATCTCCTCGCGCAGCTTCACATAACTGTCGTAACGCTCGGCACTGATCGAGCCCTCCTGCACCGCGCGCTTTACGCCGCACCCGGGCTCTACCCGGTGCGTGCAGTCGCCGAACTTGCACTCCGCAATGTGCGGGCGAAACTCGCGGAAGCATTCATCGAGGTGCTCGGACGCGAGTCCCCACATTCCGACCTCGCGCAGGCCCGCGGTGTCCACGACGTAGCCCGCGTCGGGCAGAGGATGCAGGAGCGCGCCGACCGTCGTATGCCGGCCCTTCCCCACCGACTCGCTGATCTCGCCGACGCGGAGGTCCAGTCCGGGGTACATGGCGTTCATCAGTGAGGACTTGCCCACTCCTGATGGCCCAGTGAGCACCGACGTCTTCCCCGCGAGCTCGTCGTGGAGCTCGTCCAGACCGATGCGCTGCTTGACGCTGGTCAGGTGCACAGGATAACCGGCTGCGACATAGTCGGAGAATGCGCGCTCGGTTTCTGCCTTGTCCACCAGTTCGATCTTGTTGATCACGATCCGCGACTGAAGCGAATTCCCTTCAGCGATCACCAGAAACCGGTCGAGCATCCGGCGGTGCGGGGCCGGCTTCGCGGCCGAAAAGACGACGACGACCTGATCGACGTTGGCGGCGACAATTCGCTCGCCTTGCCCTTCTCCCGGCTCACGCCGAGCGAGCTTCGAGTGGCGTGGCAGAATCTCGGCGATGGCCCAGTGGGCGCCCCGCTCGTCGATCTCGAGAACCACCCGGTCGCCGACTGCCAGCTTTCGGTCTTGCTTGCGCTCCTGCTTGAGCCTGCCGCGGAGCGATGCCTCGTGCGTCTCTCCCGAGTCGGTACGGACGTGCCAAACTCCGCCCGTCCCCTGGAGTACGACGCCCTCCTTGCGCGTCAACTGGTACCCTCTTGCCGCATCGAATCCCACCACGGCAGGAGCTTCGCACGGCTCTCGGCGATCAGTTGATCGAGGCGTAGCTTCACTTCGTTGAGCAACAGCGCACCCACCATTCTGCGAGCCTCGTCTTCGGTTTCCGCGAAGGCGAGGAATTCCGTCTCCAGGTGTCCGCGCGCGACCGGATCGCCCTGGCCCCAGCGTACGAATAGCAGATAGGCGGCGAAGGGTCGTTCCTTTTCTCCGCTCGTGTCGGTTACGATCTCCACGCTGTACGAAGCGCCGTCGCTTCCCTCGAACGCGGCCGGCCGATCGTGCACCGCCATATACCCGCCGATCGTATTCGGATCGCCTTTCGAGGGATCGGGGGGAAGAAATCTGCCCATCGTCAGCGCCGGCGTTTGCCGACCATCTCCTTGAACACGCTGCCGGTTAGGAACGCGACGTTGGCCGGCCGCTCCGCGAGGCGGCGCATCAGATACGGATACCACTGAGTTCCAAACGGCACGTACACACGCATGCGGTAGCCTTCGCGAACCAACTCGTCCTGGAGATCGCGGCGCACTCCGTAAAGCATCTGGAACTCGTAGCGGTCGGGTGCGATGTCGTTGGCCTTTGCGAATCGCTTGGCCTCCCGGATGATCGCCTCGTCGTGCGTGGCAATGCCAGGGTAGTTCCCGTGCTGCATCAGCTCGTGCATGCACCGAACGTAGCTCGCATCGACGTCCTTCTTTTCGGGGAAAGCGACGGTCTCCGGTTCCTTGTACGCTCCCTTGCAGAGGCGGACTCGAGCCTTGATCAGAATGGCACGCTCGACGTCGGCGAAGGTGCGATAGAGGTAGCTCTGGAGCACTATTCCCACGTTCTCGCGGTACGCCGGATAGAGCCGCTGCTCGAACAGGTCGATCGTGCGCTGCGTGTATTCACTCGACTCCATGTCGATCCGCACGAACGAGCCGTAGTCGCGGGCGCGCTGCAGGATCTTGTGCATGGTCGCGACGCAGAGGTCTTCGGAAATGTCGAGGCCCATCGCGGTGAGCTTCACTGAGACGTTGGCATCCGCCTTCTGCTCGTGGATGCGGTCGAGCATCGCGATGTACGACTCGCCCGCCGCTCGCGCTTCCGCCTCGTTGTGAACGCTTTCGCCCAGCAGGTCGAGGGAAGCAGTGATGCCGCGCGGGTTGAGCCTGGTGACAGCGGCGAGCGCGGAGTCGACGGTCTCGCCGGCAACGAACCGATTGGCGAAACTCTTCGCCAGTCGGTTATTGCGAACAAATTTGAAAATCTGCTGCTGGCCCGCGAGATAGAGGAAAGCGCTACGAAGCATCAGTGCTGAAGTGGCTGTGTGACTGACGCCGAAGTCCGGCGACCGGCGCCGCGGCCGCGCCGCGACAAATCGAAGATTCTCGTCACCGGGAACCGGCCACCTTTCCTGATATCGGCGTCGAACAGATTCCACGTCGTGAACCCATCATCGCTCTCCGGCTCGAGCAGATAAACGGCGAGCGCGCCGCGCGCCTGTGCGGTAGACACGATGAACGATTTTGCTGGAAGAGCCTGCAATCCCCGATCCCAGCGCCCAGTGAGACGGACTTCGTGGTGTCCCTGAAAGATTCGCGGAGCCGTGATGATCGAATCAATGACGAAAGACTCTCCGCGCGCAGTCCAGGCAGAGTCTGAACGCTCGACACGAATTCCGTGGAGCCGGAGGAGCGTGGCGACGGCGGTGTCGCCAGGCGCCACGACATACGCAGCCGGCGGCGTCCGGTCGAGCGTCGACACAAACCGGTCATAGACAGGCATGCGAATCGTTCTGAACCGTCCCGTACGTCGCTCGCCGCGCTTGACGCCGGGCTGTGTCAGCGACGAATCACCGGTCTTTTCCAGATCCTCCTTGATGACATCCATCATTCGCGGCGTCGCGATGAGCTCGGAGCGAATGGCTACCATCTGCAAGGAATCAGGGGACCGGCCCCAGGCAAGCGGCTGGCTGTCGGCGCGCGCAGTCAGCGATCTGATCGCAGCTCCTTTTTCCGCGATGAGCGAGAGAGTCTCGTTGACGAACGCGTAGGTGGAAGCGATACGGCGCGCGAGTGAATCGTGCGAGTAGGCTTCGCTCAGGATCCCGATACGACCGCGAATTCCGTAATAGTTGGTGCCGAAGCGCGGGCGCGAGTCGTAGGTCGCCCAGCTCTCGCGCGCACTCGTATCCGCCCGCCCGATGGGCTCGTCGGAAGTAAAATTTCCGTAATCGAACACCTCGAAGCCATCGCGCGTCCGCATTCGCTCCCGCAGAACGGGGAGCAGCGAGTCGCGCGCGTAGACTCCCCCGAACACCGCAGCCGGACTCAGCGATGGGGAATACGTGAGCGCGTAGCCGTGAAGGCTCCCGTCTGTCGTGTGGAGATCCACAAACACGTCCGGATCCCAGGTGTTGAACATTGCCAGCGATGCGCGCGTCTCCGGAGCTTCCGCCTTCACGTAGTCGCGGTTGAGATCGAGGTTCTGCGCGTTAGCCCGGATGCCAACGCTCTCGGGCCCATTCTGTTCCGTCCGGTTCACCGATTGGGCCGCGAAGCGCTCGTTGCCGTCGGCGTTGTAGATCGGAACCGCTATCAGAACGATCGAGTCGAGCACGTTCGGTTTGCTCGAGAAGGTGAGATCTCGAAGCAATGCGAGCAGCGCATCCTTCCCCTCCACTTCACCCGCGTGGATGTTGCCCTGGACGTACACGATCGGCCGGCCCAGTCGTTTAGCCTCGGACGCCGTGGAAACGAGTGGGCGTGACGCGATTACATAGGGAATCTCGCGCCCTTCATTCGTCTTCCCGATCGTTCCGAACGCCAGAGGCGCCCGCAAAACGCGCAGCGAGTCGAGAAACTTCCTGACGTCGGCGTAATGAGAGGTCTCGCGATACCGGGTCCGCTCCGGGCGCGTGCGAGGATAATCCGCCGGACTCGGAGGCTCGCGCACAGCGGCGGGAGCGCACGCAGCGAGCGCGAGCATAGTCACGACAGTGAATAGCGACGAACGCACTTCAGCCTGCACTCCTCGCCTCACGAGCGCTCGTCGGGATAGAAGACCTGCCTCCGTCGAGCCATCTCGAGCAGCAGCTCCGCGGGCTCGAACCGCCCCGGAAAGCGCGCGTTGAGGTCCTCCAGCCGCTGCACCACGATCTGAATGCCGAGTGAATCCATGTAGCGAAACGGGCCACCGCGAAAAGGCGGGAAGCCGATTCCGAATACCGCTCCGACGTCGCCATCGCGCGATGAGTGAATGATCCCGTCGCTCAGGCAACGCGCGGCCTCATTGAGCATCGCCAGCACGGTCCGCTGCTGAATCTGTACCGCCGGCATCTCCGGCCGCGCATTCCCTTCGGCTCCGGCAGGAGGCGCTATGGATTTCACCATCGGAATGCTTCCAGGCGCGAGGAACAACCCGTACACCGATGGATCAACCTCGCCCTTCTTCCCTTCCTTGTCGTAGGTGAAAAATCCCTTCTTCGACTTTCGCCCGTACCGCCCGGCCGCAACCACGGCCTGAATCGATTTCGCCGGATGCATCCGGTCCGGATACGCATCAGCCATGATCTTTCCGGCCTTGGTCGCGACATCGAGCCCGACTTCATCGATGAGCGTGATCGGGCCAACGGGAAATCCGAAATCGACGAGCGCTTTGTCGATGATGTCCACCGCGACGCCCTGGTCGAGGAGAATGGCCGCCTCGTTGATGTAGGGACCGAGGATCCGGTTTGCATAGAACCCCGGCCCGTCACTCACGACGATGACGGTTTTTCCAAGTCTCTTCCCGTACGCCACCGCCGTCGCCGTCACCTGCGGATGCGTCTCCGGGGTCGTGATCACCTCGAGCAGCGGCATTTTCTCAACCGGCGAGAAAAAATGCATTCCGAGCACGCGTTCGGGACGGCTCGATGCCTGCGCGATCAGGGAAATCGGAATGGTAGATGTATTGGTGGCGAAGATCGCACCAGGGTGGATCGCCGCCTCCGTCTCCCGAAGAACCTGATGCTTGACGGCGAGATCCTCGAACACCGCCTCGATCACGAGGTCGACGTTTCCGAAGCCGGAGTAGTCCACTGTGCCGCCGAGCAGCGCCATGTAGTCGCTGTACTGGATTTTCGTGATCTGCTTCCTGGTAAGCCTCACCTTGAGGATGTCGCGTACGGCTGCGTATCCCTTCGCCACGCGCGCATGATCCGCGTCCTTGAGGCGAACCAGGCTTCCGTGCTGCACCGCGATAGATGCGATGCCTGCTCCCATGAATCCGGCGCCGATGATCGCGATCTTGTTGATGGGCAGCGGCTCGAAGGCGGAAACAGGGAAGTCCGGATAATCAGAGGGCTCGACACCCGGATCCTTCTTCAGCTCATTCGTCGCGAAGAAGAGGAAAATCAACTGCCGGGAGACGTCGGTCATTGCCATCTCACCGAAGCGGCGAGACTCTTCGCGAAATCCGTGCGAAGGTCCCTTCTCGTAACCGGCGCCGACGACATCGATCGCGGCGATCAGCGCAGGATAGTGCCCCCGCGATTTGGCGAGTGTCTGCTCGCGCGCTTTCCGCAGCACGATCGCGCGCCCGGCCGGGTTCCCATCGATGAGCAGCCCCTTCAATCCTCCACCACCCGGCTCACTCTTCCTTTTCCCATCCGCCACTTCACGCGCTCGCTGAATCGCAATGCTGCGCAGTATGGATGGGTGCACGATCTCGTCGACCAACCCAAGGTCCAGTGCCTTCTTCGCTCGGACCTGTTTGCCCGTGAGAATCATGTCGAGCGCAGCGGTGAGTCCGATTCTGCGTGGCAACCGCTGCGTACCGCCCGCGCCGGGGATCAGTCCCAGCTGAACTTCCGGGAGGCCGAGGATTGTTTTCGGATGGTCGGTGGCGATGCGGTAACGGCAGGCGAGCGCCGTCTCGAGACCCCCGCCCAGGCATGCGCCGTGTATCGCTGCGATTACGGGTACCCGGAGCTGCTCGACCGAATCGAGCATCATCTGACCGTCCCTGCTCAGCCGCTCGGCGTCAGTCGCCGTCTTGAGCTCGAGGAACTCTTCGATGTCGGCACCGGCAATCCACACGTCGGGCTTGCCGCTGATGAAGACCGCGGCGTTGACGGTCGTGTCGCGCTCGAGCCTGTTCACCAGCGCGATGAACTCGTCCTTTACCGCGCGGGTGAGCTTGTTGACCGATTCATTCGGGAGATCGAAGGTGATGATTGCGATGCCATCGGTGACCTCGACCGAGAGCGCCGGCTTCCACCGGGTACCCACGAGCCCGCCGATCGTGACTTCGGAACCCGAGCTCATTTCGTTCTCTCTACAACCATGGCGAAGCCCATACCGCCCGCCGTGCACACCGTCATCAGCCCGAACTGTCCGCCGCGGCGACGCAGCTCCTGCAGGAGCGTCGTGGTGATTCGAGCTCCCGTCGCGCCGAATGGATGCCCGATCGCGATCGACCCGCCCATGACGTTGAGCTTCGCCCTGTCCACCTCACCCATCGGCTGGGAGAAGCCCGCACGCTCGGCCCACGCCTTGGACTCGAATCCCTTCAGGTTCGACAACACCTGGGCAGCGAACGCTTCGTGCATCTCCACCAGGTCCATGTCCTTCAGCGAGAGACCCGCGCGCTTGAGTGCGACCGGTGCCGCCAGTACCGGCGCCTGGAGAAGCTGCTCTCCAGGATCGAGAGCGGCGTAGGCGTACGACCTGATTATGCCGAGCGGAGGATAGCCGAATGCCTTTGCTTTTTCTTCGTTCATGAGCAGAACGCACGCGCCGCCGTCGGTAAGGGGCGATGAATTGCCCGCCGTCACGCTGCCGTACTTTCTGTCGAACACCGGCTTGAGGGCGGCGAGCTGCTCGTAGCTCGTGTCCTCGCGGATGCCGTTGTCCGATGTGAGCACGCTCTCGAATTTGGGCGGCACGTAAACGGGCATGATCTCAGCAGTCAGTCTTCCGTCAGCTGTCCCTGCTGCGGCAAGGCGGTGCGAGCGCAGCGCGAAATGGTCCTGCTCCTCGCGCGTTATCGCGTTGAGCTTGGCCATCTTCTCAGCCGACTGTCCCATCGTCTCGCCGGTCGTCGGCTCGGCGATCGCCGGAGTGATGGGAATAAAATCGGCTGGACGCAGGCGAGCGAGAATCCTGAGCCTTGCAGGCAGCGATTTCGCTTTCGACGCGAGAACGAGCGTTTCCGCGAATCGCCGCGAGTGGAGAATCGGAATGTTGGAGAGAGATTCAGAGCCGCCCGCAATCACGACATCGTGGTGGCCGAGCGCAATCTGGTCGGCAGCGTCGGTGATCGCCTGGTTCGCCGATGCGCACGCTCTGCTCACGCTGTACGCCTCGACCCCCTTCGGCAGCAGAGGCATAAGCGAAACTTCGCGCGCGATGTTGGGCTCGACGACAGACGGAACCACCGTGCCGAACACCAGCGCCTGCACCTCTTTTCCGTCCAGATTCGTACGCTGCAACAATTCCGCTACGCACAACTTGCCCAGATCGATCGCGGAGATTGCCTTGAATGCGGTTCCAGCTTTTGCAAAGGGTGTTCGCACGCCCGCAACTATCGCGACGCGACGCCCGTTCCCGAATGTTGCCATGCAGGGAAGTTAGACGGGCGCCGTTTATCTATCTAGGACGTGCTCTCCTCTAGCGTGGCACGTTCCTTCTCCAGCAGTTGCCGCTTGCGCTCGATCCCCCACCGGTATCCTCCGAGCGCACCGGTCATCCTCACGACACGATGGCAGGGGATGACCACAGCGGCTCGATTGTTCGCGCACGCGCTCGCCACAGCCCGCACCGCCTTGGGGGATCCGATCGCACTGGCGATCTCGCTGTATGAACGTGTCTCGCCGAACGGAATCTCCTGCAGAGCACGCCACACTCTCCACTGAAACGCCGAGGCCTGGATGTCCAGCGGAATGTCGAGGCGCACCCGATCGCTGTCTACGGCGTCGATGATTTCCGACACCCACAGGGCCAGTGAGCTGGACGGATGCGCGACGTGCTTGCGCGTTGCGGCCGGATACTCGCGCTCGAGCGCCGCCTCGAGAGTCTTCACGTCGTTGCCGAGAGTCACCGCGCAGACGCCGCGATCGGTTGCGCCGACTAGCAGAGTACCGAGCGAAGTCTTTGCAGTCACGAAGTCGATGTGCGCACCCGCACCGCCGCGACGATACGTGGCCGGTGTCATTCCGAGCCTTTTGTCCGAATCGCCGTACACTCTGCTGCTCGAGCCGTACCCGGCGCCGAAGGTAGCACGGCTCACAGTCTCACCGCGCTTGAGCTCGCCCTTGAGCAGCTCGCTCCTCCGGGCGCGGATGTACTGGGCCGGCGTCAGTCCGACGATCTCCTTGAACTTGCGCTGGAGATGATAAGGGCTGAGTCCCGATTGCTTGCCGAGCACCTCGAGCGTGATGCGCTCCTCGCCGAGATCGGCGATATGGCTGTCGATGTAGTCACGCGCGCGCTGGACCCCGAGGTGGGGCGACTTCGCGCGATTCGGGCGGCAACGCTGGCAGGCGCGAAATCCGGCGTGTTCCGCTGCGCTGGCTGAAGAGAAGAATGCGACATTGTCGCGCTTTGGCCGGCGCGAGGGGCAGGATGGACGGCAATAGATTCCCGTCGTGGTGACCCCATACAGAAAACGGTCATCGGCGGTTGGGTCTCTGTGGAGTACCGACTCCCAGGCAATTGCTTCATTCATGGGAGGCTCCTCCGTTTGATGTCTTGCTTTCATCGAGGCCTTTTTCTTCGCTGATCCTTTCGATCAGAACATCATAACAGCCGGTCCCCACGGCCACTACGCTATAAGCTTGCATCGTATCCTCTCTGGTCGAACGGTCTGTGTTGCTGTTCGTGCCGAATGATGCCGGTGCCTCGAGAGGCGCGATATCCGAATCTTGCGGTCAAATTCCTTATTATTCGGCCAGGTCCGACGGGCCTGTAAGAAGAGGATTTCGGCGGTGTTTCACGATACACGATTTCAGCCACCACTCGAAGAGAATGACTGGACTCTCCGGAGAACAATTCGACCTGCTGGTAGTTGGAGGCGGAATCACTGGCTGCGGCGTCGCCCGCGATGCGGCGATGCGCGGACTGAGCGTCGCACTCGTGGAGCGTGACGACTTCGCGAGCGGGACATCAGGCCGCTCCTCGCGGCTGATTCACGGCGGAATCCGGTATCTGGAGCAGGGGCAGCTCCACCTCGTTCACGAGTCGATCCGCGAGCGGCAGACGCTTCTTCGGATTGCGCCGCATCTCGTGCAGCCGTTGGCGTTCACCTGGCCGATCTACCGAGGGGCGCGCGTCGGAAAAGTGAAGTTGAGCGCCGGGCTGCTGGTGTACCAGCTCATGGCGGTAGGAAGATCACGACGGCATTCGACACTGAACGCCGCGGAAACGCTGGATCGCGAGCCAAACCTCAAGAGCACGGGACTCACGGGCGGGGCCGTCTACTACGATGCCTGTACGGATGATGCGCGACTCACCGTGGCTAATGCCGTGTCCGCCAAACTCCTCGGCGCGACCGTCGTTAGTCATACGCGGGTGACCTCGATGATTCGAGACGGTGCCAGGGCCGCGGGAGCAATCGTGGTATCGGAGTACTCCGGCGAAAGTCGGGAGATTCGTGCGCGCGCGATCGTCAATGCAACCGGCGTCTGGCACAACAGCTTCAACGGCGACGAACGGCCCCGGTTGCGCGGTAGCAAAGGAGTTCACATCGGCGTGCCGCGAGAGCGTGTGGGAAACCGCGATGCCCTTACACTCATCTCTCCGGTAGATGGGCGCGTGATGTTCTGCCTCCCGGGGGGTCCGCTGGCGATCATCGGCACAACTGACACGTGGACCGATGATTCTCCGGAGACAGTGCATGCATCACCCGGCGACCTGGGCTATCTCCTTCGCTCGGCGAACGCGTACTTTCCGCGGGCCGAGCTCACGCCGGACGATGTCGTGAGCGCCTGGGCGGGAATCCGGCCGCTCGCGACCGCTAACGCCGCGAACCCAAGCGCAGTCTCCCGCGAGCACAGCATCGTGACCGATAGCTCCGGTGTCATCAACGTCACCGGTGGAAAGCTCACGACCTACCGGGCGATGGCGGCCGAGATCGTGGATCGCGTCCAGGAAGCGCTTGGCCGCGAGAAAACGCCCGCTCTTACAGATTCCGTCGAGCTTCCGGGCGCGGATCGGCCGAAGGAGATTGCGCGTCTACAGCGCGAGGACCCTGCCCTTTCGAAGCCACTGGTGGAAGGGCTCGCATATACCGGAGCGCATCTCGTGTACGGCATTGCGAGTGAGATGGCGCAGGACCTCAGCGACTTGCTGATCCGGCGCACGCACCTGGCGTTCGAGACACGCGACCACGGTAAGAGCATCGCTCCCCGCGCCGCCGACATCATCGCGCCTAAGCTCGGCTGGAACGATGAGACGAAAAACGCGCGTATCCGCGATTTCGAAGCGGATATCGCGCGCATGTTCGCGATCGGAACGTAGAGGGCTCAGCCTACTCAGTAGTTGAGCGTCCCGCTGGAGGAATGCGCGAGGCGCAGGAATTCGTCGCGCGTCTTCGGATCTTCGCGGAACGCACCCCGCAGCGCCGACGTGATCGTCTTCGAGTTCTGCTTCTGCACCCCGCGCATCATCATGCACAGGTGATAAGCCTCGATCACCACCCCCACCCCGCTCGGGTTGAGCACGTTGCAGAGACCCTCGGCGATCTCCTCCGTCAGCCGCTCCTGAACCTGTAGCCGCCTCGCGTAGACGTCCACGATTCGCGGGATCTTCGAAAGCCCCACGATCTTCCCGTTCGGGATGTAGGCCACGTGCGCCTTGCCGAAGAAGGGCAGCATGTGGTGCTCGCACAACGAGTACAGCTCGATGTCGCGCACCATGATCATGTTGTCGTGCTCTTCCTTGAATATCCCCTTGCCAACCACTTCCTCGGCGCTCGAGTTGTAGCCCTCGGTCAGGAA
>DATHHC010000148.1:0-4474 GCA_035317285.1 Gemmatimonadaceae bacterium
GTCGAGCGCCTCCTTGAATGCGACTGCCTTGGCCGCGATGATGTGCTCCAGGGGCCCACCTTGGGTGCCCGGAAACATTGCTTTGTCGACAACCTTGGCGTGTTCCTCCTTGCAGAGGATCAGCCCGCCGCGCGGGCCGCGCAGCGTCTTGTGCGTGGTGCTCGTGACCGCATCCGCGTGCGGGATCGGAGACGGATGATATCCGGTCGCCACGAGACCAGCGAAGTGCGCCATGTCCACCATGAACTTCGCGCCGATCTCGCGCGCGACTTCCGCGAACGGCTCGAAGTCGATGATGCGTGCGTACGCGCTCGCGCCCGCGATGATCATCTTCGGTTTCTGCTCACGCGCAATCTTCTGCATCTGCGCGTAGTCGATGCGGCCGTCTTCGCCGACGCCGTAGTGAATCGCGTGGTAGAGAAGCCCGGAGAAGTTGACCGGAGATCCGTGGGTGAGGTGCCCGCCCTGAGACAGGTCGAGTCCGAGGACGACGTCGCCCGGCTTGAGAAACGCGAGATAGACCGCGGCATTCGCCTGCGCGCCCGAATGCGCCTGCACGT
This sequence comes from Gemmatimonadaceae bacterium, assembly GCA_035317285.1. GTDB lineage: Bacteria > Gemmatimonadota > Gemmatimonadetes > Gemmatimonadales > Gemmatimonadaceae > UBA4720. Next base: position 561 of record DATHHC010000148.1, read on the forward strand.
TGGCGTGGTCGGCGGCGAACAGCTTCTTCACGCGGTCGATGGCGAGCTGCTCCACCATGTCAACGAATTCACAGCCGCCGTAGTAGCGCTTTCCTGGCAATCCTTCCGCGTACTTGTTTGTGAGCGGAGTCCCCATCGCCTCGAGCACGGCGGGCGAAACAAAGTTCTCGCTCGCGATCAACTCGAGTCCGTGGCGCTGCCGGTCGACCTCGAGGTCGATGATGCGGGCGACCTCTGGGTCGGACTGTGCCAGCGTTCCTTCGGGCATGAGGATCTTCGGCCCTGATTTCGGCGGAGCTGCTGTTGTCTGCGGCATCAGATATCCTTGGGCTCGATCTTCTCGACGCGCCGCTCGTGGCGGCCACCCTCAAATTTAGCGTCAAGCCACGCCTTCATGGTCGCGACCCCTTGATCGTCGGTCATAAATCGAGCCGGAAGCACCAGCACGTTGGAGTTATTGTGCTTCCTCGACAGCTCCCCGATCTCGGGCTCCCACGCCAGCGCGGCTCGGACTCCAGGATAACGATTGGCGACGATGTCCATCCCGACGCCACTGCCACACAACAGAATTCCGCGTTGCACCTGGCCCTTCGAAACCTCTTTCGCGAGCGGATGCGCGTAGTCGGGATAGTCATCGGGCTTGTTCGGATCGCTCGCCCCGAGGTCGTCGGGCGTGTAACCAAGCTTCTTCAGCTCGGCGACTAGGCGGTTCTTCATCTCGACGCCGGCGTGATCAGATGCAATGGGAATTGTCTCGCTCATTTTGCCTCCGCCAATCGTAGCTCGGCCAGGCGATCCGCCGCTTCATACGTCGGAATGTGCTTTGCCTCGGCGATATCGAAAACCTTCAGAATGGTATCATAAATATTGTCTGCTTCGTCGAGTGCGCGCTGGGCGTCCCAGCCGGCGACCTCTCCGAAAACGTTGATCACGCCGCCAGCGTTGGCGACGTAGTCGGGCGCGTAGAGAATGCCGCGTCTCTCGAGCTCGTCGCCGTGCCGCTCCTCGAGCAGCTGGTTATTCGCCCCGCCGGCGACGATCTGGACCTTGAGCTTCGGGATGGTCTTGTCGTTGATGATTCCGCCGAGCGCGCATGGCGAGAATATGTCGGCATCGACCGAGAAGATCGCGTCGCCTTCGACGATCTTCGCGCCGGTCGCCTTTGACACTCTGGCCACCTTGGCTGCATCGATGTCTGAAACGATGAGCTTGGCGCCGGCTTCGTGCAGCTCTCCGGCGAGATAGCTCCCCACGCTCCCGCAACCCTGGACCGCGATCGTCTTTCCCTCGAGACTGTCGGAGCCCCACTTGCGATTGGCCGACGCCTGCACCGCGCGGAAAACGCCGTGCGCCGTCACGGGCGACGGATCGCCGGACTTTCCCGCGAGTCCCGCGACGTGTTTCGTTTCCATTTGCACGTAGGCCATGTCCTTGGTGCTCGTGCCCACATCTTCGGCCGTGATGTAGCGGCCGCCCAGGCTCTCGACAAAACGACCGTGAGCACGGAAGATCTTCTCACGGTCCTTCGTTTTGTTGTCGCCGATGATGATCGACTTGCCGCCGCCCAGATGGAGCCCCGCCACCGCATTCTTGTAGGTCATGCCGCGCGAAAGTCGGAGCGCATCCGTGATCGCCTCATCGTCGGTCGCGTACTGCCAGTACCTGGTTCCCCCGAGGGCGGGGCCGAGCTTCGTGCTGTGAACCGCGAGAATGCCCTTGTATCCAACCGAGGGATCGCTGCACATCACGATTTCCTCGTGACCCATCTCTGCCAGCGTGTCGAACAATTTCATTAATCTCTGAGTGTGAGTTTACGTGTGCCCGTAGAGGGAGCGCGCGATCACGATCCTCTGGATCTCGGACGTGCCCTCGTAAATCTCGGTGACTTTCGCATCGCGCATAAGTCGCTCCACCGGATAATCCTTGACGTAGCCGTAGCCACCGAATATCTGCACGGCCTGCGTCGTCACCCACATTGCGGTTTCGCTCGCCATGAGTTTTGCCATCGAGCTGAACTGGCGAATGTTCTGGCCGCGATCCTTCGCGGCGGCGGCCGCGTGAAGCAGTGCTCGTGACGCGGACACGCGTGTTGCCATGTCCGCCAGCTTGAACTGAATTGCCTCGAACTCCTTGATCGCCTTTCCGAACTGTTTGCGCTCCGCGGCGTAGGCAACCGAGTGTTCCAGCGCCGCGCGCGCGATACCTATCGCCTGTGCTGCAATTCCCAGGCGACCGTTGTCGAGCGATTGCATTGCATAGATGAAACCCTGCGCCTCGTCGCCGAGGAGGTTCTCGGCCGGCACGCGCATGTTGTCGAAGGTGAGCTGCACCGTGGGCGACCCCCGGAGTCCAAGCTTGTCTTCCTTCTTGCCGACTTTGAATCCGGGGAGATCCGGCGTGATGATGAACGCGCCAATTCCCCGCGCGCCGCGCCTGACTCCCCTCGTATCCGTTCTTGCCATCGTAAGAATCGCTCCGGCAACGTTGCCGTTCGTCACCCAGCTCTTGGTGCCATTCAGGATCCACGTGTTGCCGTCCTTTACCGCCTGCGTCGCGAGCGCCGACGCATCGGACCCCGCGTCCGGCTCCGACAAAGCAAAAGCGCCCAGTATTTCACCGCGCGCCATCTTCCTCAGGAACCGATCCTTCTGTGCAGCGTTTCCGTAGCGAAGGATCATCTGCGTCGGAAGCGAGTTGTGAACGCTCATGAGCACCGCGACAGATGCGTCCGCCGCCGCAATCTCCTCGAGCGCGATCAGGTAGGTGCCCGTGTCCGTCCCGAGTCCGTCGTATTCCTCGGGCAGCATCATTCCGAGGAATCCCAGCTCCCCCATCTTCTTCACCAGCGTCGGCTCGAAGTACGCCCGCTGATCCCAGTCCGCCGCATGCGGAGCGATCTCGGCCCGCGCAAAGTCGTGCGCGAGCTTCTGAACCTCGGTTTGTTCTTCGGTGAGCGGGTGGAGGGCCCAGGACACGTGCGGTCCTACTTACTATAGGTATAGAAGCCGCGGCCGCTCTTTCTACCGAGCCAACCCGCGGCGACGTACTTCTTGAGCAACGGACACGGACGATACTTGGGATCGCCGAGTCCATCGCGAAGGACCTCGAGAATGGCGAGGCAGGTGTCGAGTCCGATCAGGTCGGCAAGCGCCAGCGGACCCATCGGATGGTTCATACCGAGTGTCATCACCTTATCGATGGCTTCGGGCTCGCCGACTCCTTCCATCACGCAGTAGATCGCTTCGTTGATCATCGGCATCAGCACGCGATTGGAGACGAAGCCGGGATAATCGTTCACCTCGACGGGTGTCTTCCCGAGGCGCTGCGCGATCTCGGTGACGTACTTCATCGTCTTGTCGGATGTCGCCAGTCCACGGATGATCTCGACCAGCTTCATCACCGGCACCGGATTCATGAAGTGCATGCCGATGACTTTGTCCGGGCGGGAAGTGCGTCGTCCTATTTCGGTGATCGAGATGGAGCTGGTGTTGGTGGCGAGAATGGCGTCCGCGTTCACGATTCGATCGAGATCGGTGAAGATGCGATACTTGAGCCCACTGTCCTCACTCGCCGCTTCGACGATGAGCGATGCCTCGCGCGCGGTTTCGAGATCCATGCTGAGGTCGATCCGCGACAGGATCTTGACCTGTTCTTCGGGCGGGATAGTCCCTTTTTTGACTTGCCGCTCGATGTTCTTCGCGACCGTCGCGCGGCCCTTGTCGAGCGCATCCTGGGAGACATCGATCATCACGACGTCAAATCCCGATTGCGCGAAGACGTGCGCAATCCCGTTCCCCATCTGTCCCGCTCCGACAACCGCGATGCGGTCGGTCATGCGTTCCACTCCATCCGGCGCTGGTAGCGCCCGTACAGGTAAAAAAGAACCACGAACATTGCCACCACAGCGGCGAGCC
>DATHHC010000149.1:0-2374 GCA_035317285.1 Gemmatimonadaceae bacterium
CTCACCGAGAAGGTCGAGTCGTGGCGTTGATCGTAGCCGGCGTCAGCCATACGACCGCACCGATCGAAGTGCGCGAGAAGCTGACCTTTGGCGCAAAGGACGCCGTCCGCGAGCTGGCCCAGCTGCGCGCCGGGAAGCTGATCCGCGAGGGAGTCATCCTTTCGACCTGCAACCGAACGGAGATCTACGCGGTCGAACACTCCAATGACGCGCTTCCGGATTTCTCGTCCATTCTTTCGACGCGGCTCGGTCGCGACGCTTCCGGATTCATGTACGTGCACCGCGATCGCGAAGCGACCTCGCACCTGTTCGGTGTCGCCGCCGGGCTCGATTCGATGATACTCGGCGAGGCTCAGATTCATGGTCAGGTGAAGGATGCCTGGGAACAATGCAGGTCCGAATCAGGCCCGATCCTGAACCGCATGTTCCAGAGCGCGCTGCTGGCGGCTTCTAGGGCACGAGAGGAGACGGGCATCGGACGGGGCGCTGCGTCGGTCAGCTCGGCCGCCGTCCAGCTCGCCAAGAAAATCTTCGGCGGGCTTGGCGGAAGGCGGGCGATGATACTTGGCGCCGGGGACGTTGCGGAGCTTGCCCTGGAATGCCTGTTGAGTGAAGGTGTGAGGGTCGCGATCGTTGCGAACCGCACGCACGAGCGCGCGCAGACGCTTGCCGAGCGTCACGGGGCGACGGCGATGCACTACGACGAGTGCTGGGCTTCGCTCCGCGACGTAGACGTGCTGATCTGCTCTACGGCGTCACCGGTCCCCGTGGTGACGGTGCCTCGCGTCGCAAGCTCGATTGCGGCGCGCGGTGACCGGCCTCTCTGCGTACTGGATATCGCGCTTCCACGCGATGTGGAGGCCGCCGTCGGCGATATCGGCAATGTTTTTCTCTACGATCTCGACGACTTGCGCGCAGCAGCCGCGGCCAATCTCGAGCAGAGAGGTGAAGATGTGCCGGCCGCGCGCGCGATAATCGCTGACGAGGTTCAGAAATACTGGGATTGGGTGGCGGGACTGGCGGCGGTACCCGTCGTGCGTGAGTTTCGGGACGAGATGGACCGCCTGCGGAGTACGGAGCTTGCTGCAGCATTCCGGCGTCTGGGGCCGCTGTCGCCTGAACAGGCCGACGCCATCGAACACTTCTCGAAATCACTGATGAACAAGTTTCTGCATGAGCCAAGTGTGCGACTGAAGGCCGCCGCCGCAAACGGGCGGGGCCTCGGGGTTGTCGATGCGGCGCGATACCTGTTCGCTCTCGAAAACAGATCTGGCTCCGATGCGGAGCAAGGAGAAAATACCGACATTGCCTAAGGTCCTCGTAACGGGCGGAGCCGGATTTATCGGCTCACACGTGGCCGATCTTTTTCTCGCGAAGGGATTCGACGTGACCGTGGTCGATGACCTGTCCAGCGGAAAGAGGGAAAACCTTCCGGCCAAGGCGCGCTTTCACGAGATCGGCGTGAACTCCAAGGAGTTTGCGAATGTGGTTCGTGAAGGCAGGTTCGATGTAGTGGCGCACCTCGCGGCTCAAATGGATGTTCGAAAAAGCGTCGCCGATCCGATTAACGATGCGACCATCAACATCCTCGGCACTCTCAATCTCATGGAAGCGCTGAGGCAGAGCGATGCGAAGACGCGAGTCGTCTTTACTTCCACCGGCGGAGTCCTTTACGGCGAATTCAACACGCCGCCGAACGTCGAGACGTTCGCAAAGGATCCGGAATCGCCGTACGCAATATCGAAATTGAGCATCGAGTACTACCTCGCGTACTACGGACGCGTTCACGGACAGGATGCAGTCTCCGTGCGCTTCGGCAATGTTTACGGCCCGCGCCAGGATCCGCATGGAGAAGCCGGCGTCGTTGCCATCTTCTGCGGGCGGGTATTCGACAAGCGGCCGCTGACCGTTTTTGGCGATGGACTGCAGACGCGAGACTATGTGTACGTTGGCGATGTCGCTCGCGCTGTCTGGCTTGCGGCAACGAAACCGCTACCCGAGAAGGCGCGCCTGGATGCGCGCGCGTTCAATATCGGCACCGGTGAGGGCACTTCTGTCCTCGAGATCGCCAAGCTGCTGCAGGCAGCGGCGCGCACCGTCGTACCGCTCGAGCTCGCCCCTAAGCGCCCCGGAGAGCAGCAGGAGTCATTTGTTGACCCCAGCAAGGCACGTGATGTGTTGGGCTGGGTACCAGAGGTTGGTCTGCCTGATGGCATCGCCAGGACCTACGAATGGTTTGTTCACTCCAAGGCTGGAGTCAAAAAGAGTTGATCAACAGCATCCAGTTTTTCCTGATTGCTCAGGCAGTGCCGAGCTCGCCGCTGGAGCTTGTGACGAGCTCCACCGGCGCGACGAAAGTCGTGCTGGGGATCCT
>DATHHC010000150.1:0-15192 GCA_035317285.1 Gemmatimonadaceae bacterium
CCGCCGACTGAGATCGTTGGCCGAGTTGCAGCAATTAGTGTTGTTGCCCCAAAGAGGACCGGGCCGTGCGAATCCGCACTGGGAACCAGGAGGGCTCCAACGAGGACCAGGGCCGAAGCGCCGATCAGTCCATTCTTCAGAAATTTGCCGACGTCCACTCTCGCTCCTTCGACCTGCGGCGTATAAACGCCGGAAACGTGACAGACTACAGTAGCGGACTAGACGGCTACTGTAGTGAGTCTTCGGGTTGTGCTTTGGATCGCTTTCGGGTTGTACTATAAGGACTGCTAAAGTATCGGGTTGGAAACGGCGTTGCGAGATTTTTTTTCTGCTCCTGGTACACTGCTCTCTGCCCACAGTTCAGCTTACGGGCACTCTTTCTTGAAGACGGCTTCGGCTCGAGCCTGGTATTTTGCTTGCAGCCGAACCAGCGGTGAATGGAAGAGCTTTTAACAGGCGACAGGAGGCAAAGATGACCCAGCTTTGTATTGGTATTTGCAAGGGCCGCTCGCGCACGAATGCCCGATATTGCTCCGTGATAGCGCTCGGCATCGCGTTGACCATGATTTCGCCCCTCGCGGTAGTCGCGCAACGGTCCGGTCAAACGGAAATCAGACTGGGGTTCGGCACGTTTCTCAGCCGGGACCGAGGCTGGAACTATGCCGAGCCAATCGAGGTCTTTGTCGGGATCGCGCGGAAGGCTGGGGCAATGGATATCGAAGCGGGTGCATGTGTCTCCAAATCTTTCGTCAGTTTCGCCTATCCCGCGGTCCCGGGTCAGGAAGGCGGTTATTACGATGGCTTCCGCCTCCGACTGGGTCTCCGCGCTCCGAACGCTGCTCGCAGCCTGGTGAGTGCAATCGTGGGGGCCGAGTTCGTTCACAACAACGGCGAGCGTGCTGTGCGGCGATCGACAATAGCGGGAACTGTCGGCCTGGGACTCAATTTGGGTCCGGAAAGGCGAGGTACGATCGACCTCAGATACGTCGCGTTTGCGAATCGCCTGGGAACCTCGCGCGGGGTCCTGCCTCTCACGTTCGCATGGAGGCTCTGAGTTGAAATCCCCGTCTGCGGCGGATGACGCCAAGCGTCGCTCACAATCGCGAGCCTATTTTGCGTCGCTGCCGGCAGTCGCTCGCGGAAAGCTCAAGACTCTGCACACGGCAATTCGCGCGGCCGCTCCCGCCGCCATCGAGAGTTTCAGCTACGGAATTCCCGCCTTCAAGCTCGACGGGCGAATCCTCGTGTGGTACGCTGCGTGGAAAAACCACGTTAGTCTCTACCCAATAAGTGGGACGTTCAGGCGCGCGCACGCGGCCGACCTCGAGGGATACAAGACCTCGAAGGGAACGATTCAGTTCCCTCTGACGAAGCCGCCGCCGGCGGGTCTGGTGAAGCGCCTCGTCAAGGCGCGCGTGGCCGACTTGGCGGCTCTGCGAAAGAAACCCAAGGCCAAGTCTTCCAAACCCCAACGAGGAAAGAAACGATGAAGGTCAATGGGCGAGCGGCGCCGGCGGGAATCCCGCTTGGCCACGGTAAGACAGCACGCTGAGCCCCGATTCGTAAAGGCGTGCGCGCCAACGATGGATCGATTAGAATTTTCCTTCCCTTAACCGATCCGAACCCACCGTTATGCGTTCAACAATTGCTCTCCTCGCATTGGTGATTGCTGGCTGCGCCTCCCAGGGCCAGCGCGTTTACGTCGCGCCAAGCAACGACTCGATTACCAGCACGACAGAAGAGGGGCATGGGACCACGCCCTCCCAAACTATCTATGTCGTGAACGAGTCGACTGTTCCAATCATTGTTTTCGGAGTCGCTTTGCGAGACTGTGAGAACGTGAAGCAACAATGCGAACCGAGGCCGGCGAATGTGAAAATCGGCGCTGGCCAGCGGCGCGTGGTGTTGCGCGTCGAGCCCAAAAGTCTTGACCGCGGGTTCACCTATCGGTTCAGTTATTCCTGGCGGCCCGAGAAACAGTAGGCCGAACTAGGCCGCGCTCCAGCGTTGAGCGAATAGCTCGAACGGTCGCGTCGGCCTTCTAACCGGGGCTGGTAGACCTGTGCCCCGTCATCGAAGACACTGAGGCCACGATCGCTTCCGCGATTTCGTCCTCGACTGTGAAGACATCTTTGACATCGCGGTCGAACACGTCAGCCCACTGCATCACGTCATCATCGGTGCTGCTCAGACGCGCGGTCACGCGCAATCTGTTGCCAATGCGCTCGACGGTTCCCTCGAGCACGAGACGCGCGTCCACCTTGGCGGTGCCGGCGGAATCGCTCCGACGCTTTACTGAGCGCGGACGCCCCGGCGCGAGAACGCGGAGGCCGGGCGCCCTCATCAACTTGCCGGCGACGGCGTTCGTCACGCCCGTCGCGAGATAAGCATTCGCCGAATCGGCGCCGAGATTTACGAACGGCAGAACGGCGATGACGCCCAGGTTGGCCGGCTTGCGAGTGCCCGCTGCTGACTCCGCGAACGCGGCGGAACTACCGGTGTGCACCTTCGCGTAGATCCCCGCGCTGATCACGATCGCACCAACCAGCGCCAGCGAGCCGATGACCGCGCGCTTGAGGCGAGCCCCATGAAGCGCGAGTCTCGGAGGGCGCGTGAAGGATCCGCTCAACGTCTCCGGATCTTCCAACGCCTCGACAAGAGCGTTTGCTGTCTGTGGGCGTTCAGCGGGATCGATCGCCAGGCAGCGCCTGATCAATCGCTCGAGACCAGCCGGCACGTCCTTGCGAAACGTCGAGAGCGGCGGCGGCGGAAGCGTGAGCCTCGCCGTCAGCATCTCGCGTGGACCGAGACGCGCGAATGGAGCCGCGCCGGCCAGCATTTCGTACGCGGTTACTCCGAGGGCGTAGATATCCGCGCGTCCATCGATATTGGGATCGCCGGCGATTTGCTCGGGCGCCATGTATTGAATGGTGCCGAGCGACATACCGGTGCTCGTGAGCCCATTGCCGTTGCCGTTGCCCTTTTCGCCGGACCTGAGCGCCGTCGACAGCGCTTTCGCAACGCCGAAATCGGTCACCGTCGCCGATCCTGCGGCGAGAAGAACGTTGCCGGGCTTGATGTCGCGGTGAACGACGCCGTGCTCGTGCGCGAACGCCAGCGCGCGCGCCACGTCTTTCATGATGCCGAGCGTCTCGCGAACTCCAAGCGTGCGAACGCGCCGCAGCCTGATGTCGATTGACTCGCCGTCGACGTACGGCATCACGAAATACGGAAGCCCATCGACCTCGCCCGCCTTCAGTATCGGGACGATGTGCGGATGCTGCAGTCTCGCTACCGTCAGTATCTCGCGGCGAAAACGCTCCGCCGACACGCTCGCCGCCAGCTCGGGCGGAAGGATCTTAATCACGACTCTGCGTCCGAGATCGAGATCCATTCCCACGAACACGAGCGCCATCCCGCCGCCAGTGAGCTCGCGCTCAATGGTGTAGGTTCCGCCCAGTGCGGAAAGCAAGCGTTCGGAGATAGATGGCATCGAGGACGGTATGAGTCTGCTATCGTGTCAGCCCCTATTAGATGGCCGAACGGGGCTAAAGGTTGGCACTTGGTCTAAATACGCCCCACAGGGGATTAACGTTTCGACTCATGTGAGCGTTGTTTGGGATCCTGCTTGACCGAGGCTGTTCGGGCTCAACAGATTCAGCATTGCACTCTGAAAGAGGTTCCGTTGCCGCCTATGAGATGCACCCGTATCGCACCTGCCCTCGGTGCATGGTTGGCAATCTGTCTCTTCGCATGCGGTGGCGATTCCACTGCCCCGCCAAACGATCCCCGTGGAATCATGCTGGGGACGAGCGGGACAGGGTCCGCATCAGAAATCTTCATGATGCGTCCGGACGGGACTGATCGGCGGCAGCTCACCCACAACACTATCCTCGACAACGATCCCGATTGGTCACCGGACGGTAGCAAGATCGTATACATCAGCGCGGTTGACAGCCTCCCCGGTGCGACGGCTCGGCGGCGCGATGTCTTCGTGATGAACGTCGACGGCTCCGGAAGCCATCGATTGTTTCAGGGTGCCGATGGGCCAGGGGCCGCACACCCACGCTGGTCGCCGGACGGAACCCGAATTTCCTTCGACAGTTTCGTCCCGAGCCTGGGCTTCCAGCCCTTTGTCATGAACGCCGACGGATCCAATGTGAAGCTCGTGCGAGCAATGCCGGGAGAAAACTTCAGTCTCGAGTGGTCACCCGACGGGACGCGATTCCTCTTTCTCACGAACCGGGAGCCGAGGCTCGTTTGGACGTTGTACCTCATGCCCGTCGACGGTTCGAGCGATCAGCAACTCTCGGGCAATGGTGCCTGCACCTCGAACCTCGGGAGAGCGGCCCAGTGGTCGCCCGACGGCTCCAGCATTGCCTATTCGTGCGAAACCAACCTGGGATCGTGGATCAGCAGCTTACACTCCGACGGGACGGTGACCCCCGTGACCACTCCCGCGACTGTGGATTTCGCTCCGGTGTGGTCACCGAGTGGCGAGCAGATCGCCTTCGCCAGCGATCGTACCGGACTCGGAGGCAATCCCATCCCGCAGGTGTATCTCATCAACGCGGGGGGAGGGGCGGTGTCGCAGGTGACGAGTCACCCCGTCCGTCAGGTCGTCAATGCCTGGCGAGTGCACTAGCCGTTTAGCTTCGTCAGCATCACTGCTCGGGTCGAGGCGAGGTATCCTCTCGGACCAAGCGAGTGTAGCGGCCGAAGGGAATCCACCGTCTCGACCCGAGCAGCGATCTACTTGAATCGGACCCGCGGGACGGATTAACGCCGGACCGAGTCGGGCGTCTACTCTACAGCAACAGCTGAGGGAGCAAATGCGTATCACAAAACTGATCGGAATTGTGGCGGCGATGCTCCTGAGCGTCGCGCCCGTTGGCGTATTCGCGCAGAAATCGGGTGTGAAAACCCCGGCGAAGTCCGTTATAGCGCGCTCCGACGTGCGCGAGCTCCCCGCCGACCAGCAGATAATCCAGGCATTGAATCGCCTCACCTTCGGCGCAAAACCCGGCGACATCCTCAAGGTTCGCGCGATGGGTGTCGACAAATGGATCGATCAGCAGCTGCAACCCCGGAAGATCAACGACGACGCGATGGACGCGTTCGTCCGCAACTATTCCGCGCTCAACGCGAATCAGGACGATCTCCTGAAACAGTACGCCCAGGCGCAGCAAGCGCGGAGAGAAGTGAAGCGCGACCGCGCCGACACTACCAAAGCGATGACGGCGGACGAGATCGCGCAGATGCGTCAGCAGCAAGCGCAGGGGAATTCGCGCCGCCAGGTCGTGACCGAGCTGCAGTCGTCACGCGTCGCGCGGGCTGTCGCGAGCGAGCGTCAGCTCCAGGAAGTCATGACCGATTTCTGGGAGAACCACTTCAACATCTACGCGGCGAAGGGCGCCCCCGAGCCGTACTACCTCGTGGATTTCGACCAGAACGTCATCCGCCCACGCGCGCTCGGAAAGTTCCGCGATCTCCTCGAAGCAGTGGCGCAGAGCCCGGCGATGCTCTTCTATCTCGACAATGCACGGAGCATGGCGGACAGCAATCGCCCGACGTTGCGCGTTCAGAACGAGGCTCTTCGCGTTCGCCCGTTCGGCAGACGGGGGTTGGGATCTATCGGAGCCATGCGGGCGGAGCAACAGAGGCAGCGACAGCAGCAACAACAGCAGCAGCAACAGCAGCAGCAACGAAAGCGTCCTGGCCTGAACGAGAACTACGGCCGCGAGCTGCTCGAGCTGCACACGCTCGGCGTCGATGGCGGATACACGCAACAGGATGTGATCAACGTCGCGCGCGCGTTTACCGGCTGGACGATCAAACCACCCGCGCAAGGCGGCGGCTTCATCTTCCGCCCTCAGGTGCACGACGCGGGCGAGAAGATCGTGCTCGGCCACAAGCTCGCGGCCGGCCGCGGGATGGAAGACGCCGAGGATGTTCTCGACATCCTGGCGAGAAGTCCGGCAACGGCGCACTACATCTCGTTCAAGCTGGCGCGCCGCTTCGTCAGCGATTCTCCGTCGAAAGCGCTGGTCGATCACGCAGCCCAGGTCTATCTCCAGACCGACGGCGATATTCGCGAGGTTCTGCGCTCGATCATCACGTCGCCCGAGTTCTTCTCGCAGCAGGCGTTTCGCAGCAAGGTGAAATCGCCGTTCGAGGTAGTCGTGAGCGCCATGCGCGCGCTCAACGCGGCGCCGGACAACACACCGCGCACCGCGCAGGTAATCGCGTATCTGGGGCAGCCGATCTTCGGACACCAGGCGCCGAACGGCTGGCCCGAGACGGGCGAATCATGGATGAACACGGGTGCGATTCTCAACCGTATCAATTTCGGGATGGCGGCAGCCGCGGGCAGCTTGCCTGGCGCTGACATTCGCACACTGCCGGCGCTCGATACGATCGGCTCGGCGCCGCGCGTCAAGCAGGTGGATGCGGTCGTTGCAACAATTCTAAATGGTATGGTGTCCCCCGATACGCGCGCGGTGTTGCTCTCGGGCGAGCACCCGATGCTCGCGAATGGCGCGGGCGCGAAGGGGATACAAAATATGGCACCGGCCGACAGCAACTCCGACGCTGACATGGCGGTAGAAGCGATGGCAGACGGCGCCAATGGACAGAATCCCGCGCGAATAAAGCGCAATCAGAAGCAGGGCGGTAAAGGCGGCGCGCTTCAGGGCCGCGGCTTCACGAACATCCCGCAGCTCAACGGGCTCCCGCAGATCGTGGGGCTCGCGCTCGGCTCGCCCGAATTTCAGCGGCACTAGGAGATAGCCATGGAACGCAGAGCATTCGTGAAGTCGGGCGCACTCGCGCTCGTGACGATGGGGTTGAGCCCGAGCTTTCTCCGGCGCACAGCGTTCGGAATGGAGCTACGCAACGTTCCAAAGGGTAAGGTGCTAATCTGTCTTTTCCAACGCGGAGCGGCAGATGCTCTTAACATCGTCGTCCCCCACGGTGAGCGCGCGTACTATGCGATGCGGCCGTCGATTGCGATCCCGCAGCCATCGCGTGCCGCGGCAGGCGGAGCGATCGATCTCGACGGATTCTTCGGACTCCATCCATCGCTGGCCCCGCTCAAGCCGCTCTATGATCGGAAGATGCTCGCGCCCATTCACGCCGTAGGCAGCCCGAGCACCACGCGCTCGCACTTCGACGCGCAGGACTACATGGAGACGGGCACTCCCGACAACAAGGGAACGGCCGACGGCTGGCTCAATCGCTATCTCGCGGTGAAGGGCACGTGCGACGAGTGTAATCTCGCCAAGACTCCATTTCGCGCCGTGTCGTTGACGCCGCAGACGCCGCGAATTCTCGAAGGCCCGAGCGCGACGGTGGCGATGAACAGCCTCGACGAATTCAGCGTGCGCGCCACCGGCAGCTCGGCGGAGCGTCTCGAAGCGCTCTACCGCACCGGGTCAGCCGATCTTGTGCACGGAACAGGCGCCGAGATGTTCGACGCGGTCAAGATGCTCCGCTCGGCGAATCCGCAGAAATACCTGCCGCAGAACAACGCCGATTATCCGAGATCGCAGTTCGGCCAACGGCTGCTGCAGATCGCACAGCTGATCAAGTCCAACGTCGGACTCGAGATTGCATTCGCTGACGTCGGCGGTTGGGACACGCACGTAAACCAGGGCTCGTCCACGGGGCAGCTCGCGCAGCGCCTCGACGATTTCTCCCGCTCGATCGCGGCGCTCGTCACCGACCTCGGTGACAGGATGGACGATGTCGTGATTCTCACCATGTCCGAGTTCGGCCGCATGGCGCGCGAGAACGGCAATCGCGGAACTGATCACGGTCACGCCGGCGCGCTGTTCGTGATCGGCGGGCATGTCAAAGGCGGCAAGGTGCACGGCCGCTGGCCCGGCCTCGAGCAGGAGCAGCTCTACGAGGGCCGCGATCTCGCGCTGACTACCGATTTTCGCTCAGTGTTCGCCGAGGTCGTGCAGCATCACATGGGCGCTAGCGCACTCGACCGCGTCTTCCCCGGGTTCGGTGCCGCGCCGCGAGACTTTCTCGGCGTCGTCTAGCTGCGGAAGGAACTTAAGAATCGGCGCGCTATTGCCTGACGATCTTCGACAGCTTGTCCGCCGAGAGTAAGTACAGCTCGCCCGCACCGTCGCGCCCGAATGAGAGCGTGCCCGGCGCCGTGACGGCCCAGGTCTGGCGCTCGGTGAGTGTGCCGGGCGCGGCTCTGAAGCTGCGCAGCCAACCGTTGCAGTAGTCGGCGTAGAGATAGTGCCCGGTGAGCTCGGGGATTGCTGCTCCGCGGTAGACGTAGCCCCCAATGACAGAGCACCCGTCGCTGTGCGGATAGTCGATCGCGGGCAGCGTCAAGGCTCCGGTGTTGCAACCGCTCGTCGGGATGTAGCACGCCGTCGCTTCCATCAGGCGCCAGCCGAAGTTGGTGCCACCAGTACTCGCCGATACGACATCCACCTCTTCTCGCGAATCCTGGCCGACGTCGCCGATGAGCAGCAGTCCAGTCGGCGGATCGAACGAATAGCGCCACGGATTGCGTAGTCCATACGCCCAGATCTCCTTCACACGTCCCGTCTGCGAGACGAAGGGGTTGCCCGCGGGAATCGTGTACGGCAGCGTCCTGACGTTGAGCCGCAGAATTTTGCCGAGGAAGCTGGTGAGGTTCTGCGCGTTGTTGTTGGGATCGCCGCAACAGCCTCCGTCGCCCGGCGCGACGTAGAGCATTCCATCGGGTCCGAACGTTATGAGTCCGCCATGATGATCCTTGCCGCCATGACCGATGTTGATGACGATCGTTCCCGTGGCCGCCGCGGTGTTGCTTCCCGGCGTCGATGTCAATCGCTCGACGATCATGTTGCTGAGCGCGTCGGTATAGTAGGCGTAGACATAGCCGTTCGTCGCGTAGTCGGGATCGAACGCGATGCTCAGCATCCCGCGCTCTCCCACCGAGTTGACGTGATCGCTGATATCGAAGAACGGTGTCGCCAACAGCGCACCGTCCTTGAAGATGCGCACGCGACCGACGCGCTCGACGATGAACAAACGCGAATCGGCGGCGAGCGACGTTGCGAACGATGCATTGATCAGCCCCGAGACCACCGGCTGCAGGGCGAGCTGTAGCGGCGCACTTCCGTAGGTGACTGTCGCCGAAACCGTTCCCCCGACTGTGACGTTGACGCTCTGCGATGCAACCGCAGGTGCGTGTGTCGTCAGGCTGCTCGCGACCGTTGTCGCTGCGATCGTGTAGCTACCCGCCTCGAGATTGCGCAGTGTCGTCGACGTCGTGATCGGTCTCGACAGTGCGTCTGCTCCTGTCACCGTCACCGCCGCGTCGGTTCCTGCAGGCAGTCCTGCAATCGAGAGATCGATGGCCGCGGTTCCAGCTCCATACGCGACCGCGGTGACAGCTGGTGACGGCGAGGCGGACACCGCGACAGTCTGTGTCGCGGGATCGGGATGGTACGTCTTCCCGCCGGCCTGCACGTCGCTGGTCGTGAGCGTGTAGTTGCCTGGCGCGAGGACATCGAGCGTCGTCGTCGTTGTCACCGTCCTGGCGAAGCCGTTTGGCCCCGAGACGGCAATCGCGGCGGCCGCAGGCGCAACGAGTCCCGACACCGTTAAGGTGAGTCGTCCGGTCGCGGCCGCGTACTTGATGGTAGTGGCGACACCGACGGCATCGCCGACGACGGTGACGGTTTGTGTCGGCGGTGTCGCGGCATAGCGAACTCCACCCGCGGTGACATCGGCAGCAGTCAGTGTGTAGCTGCCCTCTTCCAACGCCGGAAGCGTTTCCGAAGAGGTGAGGTTGTGACTGTACCCGCTCGGACCACTGATGGTCACGGCCGGAACCGCGCCCGCCGGCAACCCGCCGACTTCAACCGCCAGCGCACCAACGGCGGGGGGCGGCGGCGTGCTCGAATCGCCACACCCCGCGACGAGCGCACCCAGCAGCAGCGAAACGACAACTTTTTGAATGGTGATTGCGGTCAATGAGTTCTCAGAATTTGAAAAACCTGCGAGTGCCTTGCCGATTCGCAGAATGTAACGCTCTGATTTGCCATGAATGATGCTCCGCCCGCCCCAAGCCGGACAGATTTTCATTTTTGCCGCGGGGTTGGATCAACACCATCTCGGTCAGGAGAGGCGGTGGGTCCTCGTAGGCGCTTTCCAAAGCGAGCGCGAGGAGGAGACCCGCGACCGAGCAGAGCGAGGGAGCGTAGTTAGGGGCTCCGACCAAGCGAGCGTAGCGCCGGAGAGGACCCACCGCCTCGACCCAAGCCGAGATCTATGTGAACCAAAGCCATGCTGGCAACTAGAACTTGAAAATCTTGCCAAGCGCCTTTCCGATTTTTTTGCCGAAATCGTTCCCCCAATCACGCTGATTCTGCCAGTCGCCGTTGTTCTGATCGTCTTGCATGTCGGGGCCGTGCTCGGGGCACGGGACTGTTGGAAGCGGCCGCTCGGGCTTGTAGTACTCGTTGCGCGACACGGGGCACCACTCGGTCGCCAGGTAGCCGGTCGTCGGATCGATGATCCGCTCCACCATTCCCACGGGCGGATTCCACGCGTTCGGTGACGCGTACTCGCGCCAGCCATTCTGGTAGAACTCGACCCACGCCGGCGCAGCAAGTCTGCCGCCCGATGCGTCGCCGCTGATGGGCGCGGGATTGTCGAAGCCGAACCAGAACGCCGCCACGACCGTCGGCGTATAGCCGACGAACCACACGTCGGTGCCGCTGTTGGTCGTTCCCGTCTTCCCCGCGATGAGTCCCTTCACGCCATCGTCGCGCACGATCCTGCCGGTGCCGTAGTCGACGACCGACTGCAGCATCGACGTCACCTGGTACGCATCGCGAGGATCCATCACCATCACGGGATTCAGATCGGCTTCCGGGGAAATCCATATCGGCACATCGTCCGAGGTGGAGATGCTTCGCACCAGACGCGGCGTGACCTTGTGCCCGCCATTCGCGAACGGCGCGTAGGCGGTGACCAGCTCGATTGGCGTCACCTCGGCGGAGCCGAGCGCCATGGACGGGACGTTGGGAAGCGGACTGACGATTCCGTTCTTGTGCGCGGTCTCGATGATGCGCGGGATCCCGACCGCCTGACTGACGCGCACTGTGGCAGCATTCGCGGATTTTATTAGCGCCTTGCGGAACGTGATGCGCCCGAAATACTGGTCGCCGTAGTTGGAGGGCGACCACACCTCGCGTCCCTGAATGATGTCGATGGGATCGTCATCGACTTCGTCCGATGGTGTGTAGCCCGCTGCCATCGCCGCGGCATAGACGAACGGCTTGAACGCGGAGCCGGGCTGGCGATGCGCGAGCAGCGCGCGGTTGAAGTTGCCGCGCTCGTATTGCCTTCCCCCGCTCAGCGCGCGGATGTCGCCGTTGCGTGGATCGATCGCGACCATTGCGCCCTGTATCTGCGCGCGGCGGCCCGTCTCCGACTGAATCACGCCAGCCTGGCGGCGAACCGCTTTGTCGGCTGCGATTTGGGCGTTGCGATCGAGCGTCGTCCGAATGGTCAGGTCCACGACGTCGGCGCTTCCATTTTGGATGATCGAATCGACTTTCGCCCGCACCGCGTCGAGCGCGTACGAGTCGTTCGGGTCCTGCGGCCTGTATTCGTCGCGTGCGATTCGGAGCGGCTGCTTCTGAAGTCCCGCGAGCCTGTTCGCCGAGACGTACCCTTCTTTCACCATGAGACTGAGCACGAGATTGCGCCGATTGAGTGCGCGATCGGGGTGCCGGCGCGGAGTGTAGGCCGATGGAGCTTTCGGAAGCGCGGCCAGCATCGCCGCCTGCTGCAGGTTCAGCTGACTGACGCTTCGACCGAAAAGATCTCTGCTGGCCGCCTCTACGCCGTACACGCCATTGCCCATGTAGATGACGTTGAAGTACAGCTCGAGGATTTGCTTCTTGGTGAGCGACGACTCCATCAAACGCGACAGGCGCAGCTCTGCCAGTTTCTGACGGAGCGAGCGGGCCGGATACTTTCTCACCGCGAACGTATTGCGCGCCACCTGCATCGTGATGGTGCTGAACCCTTCACGCGTGCGCCCGGCTTTGAGATTTGTCGCGAGCGCGCGAAAGAATCCGCGCCAGTCGAGTCCGCCGTGCTGGTAAAACCGCCGGTCTTCGGTGGCGATGAACGCCTGCTGCACGAACTCGGGGACGGAGCTCAGGGGAACGTTGACGCGCCGGACGAGCTCCAGCCGCCCCATCAGGCGGTTGTAGCGGTCGAGGATGCGGCCGCCCTGATCGGGCTGGAATGTCTGGATTGCGCGCGGCGTCGGACAGCCGTCGAAGCCACACGTCACGAGCCACACATCCGTGAAGTAAACCGCTAGAATACATGCTGCGAACAGGCCGAGCAGGATCGCGCGCCGTCTCGCTTTTATCTCTGACCACAACTTGGAAAAATGTATCGTTCTGTCCTCGTCGCTTTCGTTATCGTCGCGTCCGCGTGCAAGGCCGGCGCGAATTCAGCGTCCGCCGCGAACAGTAATAGCACCGCCTCGACTACCGTAGCGAGCGCGCCGGATCAAAATGCTGCTACATCAGACACCCCAGACGCTGCAACGGGTCCAATTTCCACTACGGAACCGGCGCCTTCTGGTTCCGATGTGGGAACCGCGGCATCTGGTTCCAATGCGGGAACTGCGCCATCTGGTCTCGTTGCGGGAACCTCGCCATCTGGTTCCGCTGCCAATACGGCGGGGCAGAACGGCGCGACCGCTTCCAGCGCACCGCAGGCGGGTTCGGGAAACCCCAACCGTGTTCCGAACGAGATGGGGCGAATAATGGTGTTGGAATATCACCTGATCACCGACCACAACGCCGATTACGCGCGCGAGCGCGGCCAGTTCCGAAAGGATCTGGAGCTGCTCTACAGTCGCGGCTACCGGCCGGTGAACATGTCGGATGTGCTCGACAAGAAGCTGAATCTTCCGCGCGGTCTGTCACCTGTGGTTTTTGTTTTCGATGACGCCTCTCCCGAACAGTTCCGCTACATCGACAACAACGGAACGCTCACGATAGATCCGACCAGCGGCCTCGGCATCTGGCTCGATTTCAAAAAGACGCATCCCGATTGGGACAACAAGGCCGTGTATTGCGTCCTCTCCGGCGCCTCGGCCGGCCACAATTTCTTTGGCGATCGCGGAATTCAGGGACAGAAATCGAACTGGAGATTCCGTAAGGTGAAGTGGCTCGCCGACAACGGATTCGAGCTGTGCGATCACACGTTGTGGCACGCGCAGCTGAGCAAGTATCCCGACGCGTTCGTTCAGGAGCAGATCGCGCGCAACGCACTGGCGATCGATTCGGCGGTGCCGGGCTACAAGATCCGCTCGATGGCGCTGCCGCAGGGACTGTGGCCGAAAAATCGCGCGCTCGCGAGCAAGGGATCGTGGACGAATCCCAAGACGGGCAAGGTCGTGAGCTACGACTGGCCGGTCGTGTTCGAGGTCGCGGGCGGTCCGATGCGGAGCCCGTACGATCCTGCGTTCAACCCCGGCAAGACTCCGCGCATTCAGGTGATCGGTGACGCGATCCCGCGCATGATCACTAAGCTCGAGTCATCGGGCAACGCGTACATCTCTGACGGCAATCCTTCCGTCGTCGCTAAGCCTGCCGCGGGAGCTGGCGCAGTCGGCGCCGCGAAAAAGTAAGTCGCGCGGTTACTGACATCGTCGCCGGTCAGTCGGGCGAGGGCATCCTCTTCGGCCGCTCGTCCTCGCCCACGCGGCTTCGCCGCGTACGGCTGCCGGCTTCGCTCGGCGCCTGGGCTGCGGAGCGGCCTACGAGGACGCCCTCACCCTCCTTCCCACTGAGTTCGTAACTGCCCGCGGCGCTTCGCGCCGCGTGTGCGAGAGTACTCAGGGTGCTCGCGCCCCGACGTGCGCGCCTGCGTCAGAGATGTACGTATCGCGCTTGGTCGGTCGCGGGCGTCGCGGCTCCGCCGCGTCCGCGCGCTTACGCGCGCGGAGTTTTGGTGTGGGTTCAGCGGGAGCAGCGCACGAGACTGTGTGTGCGCGAGCAGTTACAAATCATGACCAGGGAGGCGTTGGGTGTCCTCGTAGGACGCTCCGCAGCCCAGGCGCCGAGCGAAGCCGGCAGCCGTACGCGGCGAAGCCGCGTGGGCGAGGACGAGCGGACGAAGAGGACACCCAGCGCCGACCGCGCGCAACGATCCAGGAACGCCAACACGCAGCACGATGCTGGTGAGCGAGACGCTCCAACTGAGACCACCTACCCAAGGCGCGGGGAAGATGCGGAATAACGATGGATCCACCGACAAGGAGACGGACCGAGAGCGACACGAAGATCTCGGAGAAACTGACGCGGGGGTCGAGCGCGAAGAACCTGTGGACAAACGGACCTTTTATGAGAAATGCGACGCTGAAACGCGCGCGGAAATCGACAAGGTCCTCGAGCTGAGCACCGCGCTCGCGCGAAATGTTAGAGCTGCGCTCGACCGCGGTGATGCTCAACGCTGACCAGCGGTAGGAGACGAACGTTCAGCTCGGGGCGCGGTCGGATGCTTTGTTCGGATTCTTCCGAGCTAAAACTTCCAGCCCTTCAGCGTTTTGATCGCCTTCTCCAATGCCGCGCGTTGATCGGGGTGCTCGGCCGTTGCGAGCAATGCTTCGTACGTGTCGATGGCGAGGTCGACCGCCTGATAGTCGTGCTCCGCACCCGCGAGGCTCGCCGCGTTGTCTGCAAGATTCGCTTTCGCGAGCTGGTCCTGCGGGAACCGCGATGACACCTGCTGCCAGCGCGACACGCGCTCCCTCGGATTTGATTCCGCCAGCGCCCACAGATGCCAGCCGGCCCGGTTTCCGGGATCGGATGCGATCGCGCGTGAGGCGAGATCGCCCACCGCTTCCGGTCCCGCGCCGATCAGCCAATAGTGATTCGCCAGAGCGACGAGCGCTTTGGCGTCATCCGGCCGCTCGGCCACCGCACGCTCGAGCGCCGGCAGCGGATCAACTGTCTCTTCGCCTACAGGAGACACGTGCGCTTCAGTCATGCGAGTGACATTCGCGAGATTCAGTCATGCGTCTGAGATCGATCCGTGTGTAATCAGCGGTATGAGCAATGCGATCGGGAGCGGTTTTTGAATCCGACGGAAAGGCTCCCGGCTTTGAAGCTGCAAAGCCAAGGGTCCCCTGCTTTGGTA
>DATHHC010000151.1:0-5267 GCA_035317285.1 Gemmatimonadaceae bacterium
CGCCCACGCCAGATCGACCGCAATGGAGTCGCGAGGTCGCCGTCGCGTTCGATAGCCTCGGTCGTGTGCTGATCCTGACGGATGAAAGAAGCTTCGGGAGATTCGGCGGCGAGTCTGTGATTGCGATGCTCGACTCCACAGGCGCGTTGAACGGCAAGCGCGTCGACATCACCGTCGACTCTGCCGCACAGGAACGTGCACTTCGGCTGGGCGACGTACAGGGCGGCCTCGCCGCCGTTCGGCCCCCAGTCGTACGACCACTCACGCCAGAGGAGAGAAAGCAAATGTCCGCGCTCACGGCCTGGCTGTGGAAGCACAAATGCCCTCCCGGTTCAGCCGATCCAGCCCTCACACGCCGATCTAGCTCTTGATAGTCTTCGTGGCCTCATCCCACGTGACGGAGCCGCCCCGAAAATAGGATTCGTTCGCCATGTGGCACGCCAACGCCGCGTGATGCCCGAACACCACGTCCTCGACAACCGGCTTGCGTGACCGCACTGCGTTGAAATACGTCGTGAGGTGCGGCCTGATGTCGTCGAAGTCTGACATGCGATATGTGATCGATTCCTGAGGCGGCAGCTTCGACAGCTTCTCGTCGTTCTCCTGATGCCACTTCCGCTCGTACTCTTCACGCATCGCCCGCGGAAAGCTGCCCGTGTAGTAGCTGGGATACGTGTTGATCCCCAGCTGCGGCGTAAACGTGACGCTCGACCCGGTCACCTCAAGTAGTCCCTTCGATCCCTGAATCCGGTACGTCTCCGGCATGTCACACGCGAGATTGAGCCGCATGTAAACCGGAAGATCTCCGAAGTAGTATACGACGGCGTGCACGTCCGGCATGTTGCGTCCGTCCTTCCAGTGCCTGATCCCACCCACCGCCGACGCCTGCCGCGGCGCCTGATTGACGCCGAGCATGAACATCATTCCGCTGATCAAGTGGACCAGCAGATCGCCCGCGACTCCCGTTCCGTATTCCTTCCAGCAGCGCCAGCGCGCGAAGAGCAAAGGATTGAAGGCGACCTTCGGACGAACATCACCCTGCCAGGTATCCCAGTCGAGGTTCTGAGGAGAGAGATCGAACGGCGGCGGATACTGCCAGGCTCCCGTCGGATCGTTGCGACCCATATACCCTTCCACCAGCATGAGATCGCCGAGCATTCCCTGCGCGATAATCTCCTTCGCCTTGGCGCAGACCTGGGAGCTGACGCGCTGCGATCCGATCTGTACGATGCGATTGGTCTTTTTTGCCGCGTCGACCATCGCCACACCGTCGGCGGCGCTGTGCGACATCGGCTTCTCGCAGTAGATATCCTTCCCCGCGCTGACGGCGTCGATCACCACCTGCCTGTGCCAGTGATCGGGGACCGCCGCCACGATGCAGTCGATATTCTTGTTGTCCAGAAGCTCCCGATAGCGCCGCGTGACGGGCAGATCGGGTCGGACGATTTCGCGCGCGAGTGTGTGCCGACCATCATAAAGATCCGCGGCGGCCGCGCATTCAACTCCAGGGATCGTGATCGATGTGCCGAGCAGTCCCGATCCCTGCATGCCGACGCCGATCATGCCGAAGCGAACAGTGTCGCTTGGAGCGACCGGTCTCGCGGGAGTGTCGCTCGGCTCGGGATTTAGAAGAACGCTTCTCGCCGCAACCGATCCTCCCGCTGCCGCTGCGCTCATTTCCAGAAACTCCCGTCGCGAAAAGTTGCTCTTCGTCATGGCATCTCCCGGATTGGTTGTCCGCAGGCCACTGCATCGGTCGACTTGGCTCGGCACAAACAATATCCTTTTCCGTGTGATCCTGCCGAAGCCGAGCGTAGCGGCGTCAAGCCGTGCTCGTCGGGAATTGTCCTCAGGTAAAGCCGGGGAGTCTGGTGCTCGACGCCCGCTGGCGTTACGCTGGAGCACTTGCTCCGCCCCAACCCAACGTCATGGAGGGACCCCCGTGAATCGCCGAACATTTCTTTCGACAGTTGGACTCGCGGTTGCCGCGCCGCAGCTGGCATGCGCATCGAGAGCCGGCACGATGTCAACCACACCGCGCCGTCTCCGGCGAGTGGGCATTCAGCTCTACACGCTGCGCGACGACGCCCGGCGGGATCTCGAGGGCACGCTCGTCAACATAGCCAAGATCGGTTACAAGGACGTCGAACTCCTCAGCTCGATGAACAATTTCGGAATGCCCCCCGCTCGCCTGCGCGCCATCCTCGATCAGAACGGACTCCGCGCGCCATCAACACACATTGGAGTCGGAGCATTCGACGAGCTCGATCGCCAGATCGAGGTGGCGAAGATACTCGGCCACGAGTACCTGGTCCTCGCGAGTCTTCCTATGGACAACCCCACGCTCGACGACTACCGCCACGTGGCTGATCGCCTGAATGAGGCCGGACGCCGCGCGCTGCCGAGCGGGATTCGCATCGCTTTTCACGACGAGTCCATCGATTTCAGGAAGATCGACGGCGTCGTGCCTTACGACGTGCTCGCAGACCGCACGGATCCGACGTATGTGCGCCTGCAGCTCGACACCGGAAATCTCGCGCAGGCCGGCGGTGATCCCCACGACTACCTGAAGCGATACGGCTCACGCTACTGGCTCTTTCACATCAAGGACGTTCCGTCGCTCGGCGCGGAGCACGACACGGAGCTGGGAAAGGGCATCATCGACTTCAAGCGCCTGTTCGCGAACATCGATCACATCGACGACAAGTTTCTGTATGTCGAGCAGGAGTCCTACCCGGGGACCCCGCTCGAGAGCGTTCGACGTGATTACGCCTACATCTCTACACTTGAGTTCTGACCGATAGAAACGAGGATTTGCGACGCAGATGATGCTGCAAGTACCACCACCCCGGAGGTATCATGAAACAAACTTTGTGCATGTGGTTGATCGGCGGCATTGGTCTCACGCTTCAGCTCTCCTGCGATTCTGGCAGCCCGGCCGCTCCGCCGACTTCGGAGGGGATCCAGGTGACCGTAACGACTCGAACCGCGATTCCGGAAGAGCCTTTGCCCTCAGCCCAGGTATTTGGTGGTGCGAGCGCGGTGTCGTTTCGTGTCACGCGTCCGTCAACGTGCGGGACGATCGTCGATGCAGCGTTGAGCCGCGCTCCGCACGAACTGGCGGTAGTCGCTCGTGTCTGGGTGGACCCGCTGGCTGATTGTTTCATAGCAACGCCATCGCGCGTGCTCGAGTACAGCGGGACAATCTCCGTCGTTATCCCCGGAGCCTATCGTGTCCGCATCTTCGAGGCGAACGGGGGCGAGACCCCACATCTGGTCGGCTCGGCCGTAGCAACTATCGGAGCCCACTGAGATTCAACCCATTTGCGACAGAGTTCATGAAGTTGAAGGTGACCCGCCAACTCGATGCTGAGTGGCGGGTCATCTGCTTATACGAAATGGAGTCAGATCGAATCGCGACTTCCCCGTTGTAACGAGCTCCGCCTGAAGCTCGCCGATCGCGCTCGCGAACTTGAACCCGTGCCCCGAGCACGGACTCGAGATCAGGACCTGCCGATGAAGGGGATGGAAGTCGATGATGAAATCGTGATCGGGCGTGTTGGTGAAAAGACAGACGCCACTTTCGCGAACGGGAGCGTCAGCAAGGTCGGGCAACACCGGGCGCAACGCGGCGCGCAGTGGATTCACCTCCTCTTCGCTTACCGCCCGCTCGATCTTCTCCGGATTGGACGCGGTTTTTCCCGAATGCATCACCGAAGCTTTCACGCCGCGAGGGAGTCGAGGAAAGCCGTAGCAGATGTGTCCCGTCTTGTATTCGTACGCGTAAATGGGAAAACGCGCAGCGTCGTAGGAGTCACGCGGGCCGCTGGGCTCCAGCCAGAACACTGTCTGGCGCTCGACCGCGAGCGGCAGTCGGAGGTCGCGCACCAAGACGTTGTTCCACGCTCCCGCCGCAAGCACCAGACGGTTCGCTGTATACAAAGCGCCGACAGTGCGCACGCGAACGCCTTCGCCATCCGGATTCCACTCGAGCACGCGCTCCTCAAAACGCGTTTCCGCGCCGCCGGCGCGCGCTGAGTCGAGATGCGCTCTGTTGCACGCCTCCGGATCGAGATAGCCGGCGCGGGGATCCAGCACCGCGACCAGATTCGACGCGAGCTCAAATGCCGGGAATCTCTCATGCACTTGCGTTGGAGTGAGAACCTCATGCGGCAGATCGTGCTCGCGCGCGCTCCGGAGCGTGCCCGAAACAACCATTCCGTCACTCGGTCCGATCATCAGACCGCCCGTGATTTTCATCAGGGGTGTTCCGCTTGCCAGCTCCAGCTCCCGCCACAAATCGTGCGCTCGCCGGACCAGCGGCACGTATAAGGGATGCTCGAAGTAGGTCTCGCGAATGATACGGCTGTCCCCGTGAGACGAGCCGAGCTGGTGCCCCTCGGAGAACTGATCGAGCCCCAGAACGCGGAGCCCTCGGCGCGCCAGATGGAATAGCGTCGCGCTGCCCATCGCGCCAAGACCGACGACGATCACGTCATAGCTGCGCGGATTGGTCATGACTTCGGTAATTTGAATCGGATCATGGAAACCCGCGCGGGTGCGCTCCGTAGGTACTCAAAGAGAATCCTGATAAACCTTTGCCGAATCTGTCATGGCACCTGAAGTCGCGAATTTCGCCGTAGTCGCCGTCATCATCGTCGTTTTGGTCGCAGCACTCTCCAGTATCACCGTACGCCTCGTACGCGGACTCTCTGCGAAGGCCCCGCAGCGCGACGTGCCAAACGTACTCCAGATGGAGGCGCGATTCGACCAGCTTCAGCAGTCCGTCGACGCCATCGCCGTCGAAGTCGAGCGCATTGCTGAGGCACAACGCTTTTCCGCCAAGCTGCTGGCGGAGCGGAACGAGACGCCGGCGCTCCCCAGATAATCAGTTCAGCGCACAACACGCGCCTCGTATCATTCGTATTTTTCTGCAGGCAGATGACGAACCTAGATCCACATTGAAGCGCCGCGCGCGCGAGGACTCCTGAGCGATGCCATGTATCCTGACACTGATGGCCCTGGCAGCACCGCGACTCGTGGTCGCGTTGCTTTGGTTCTTCACCCACTGGTTCCGCGGCGTCTTCGACAATCTTCTTTGGCCGGTCATCGGATTCGTGTTTCTGCCGACGACCCTCCTCTGGTATTCGGCCGTTCACAACTGGTTTGGCGGACACTGGACGTTCTGGCCGATTGCCGGCCTCGTCATCGCCCTCATGATCGACCTCGGTCCGGTGAGCGGGCGACGGATGCCGAATAAGCGCTAG
>DATHHC010000152.1:0-14011 GCA_035317285.1 Gemmatimonadaceae bacterium
GCAGTTGTTGGAGGGCCTCTCGCGCTCGATGCACTCGCATCTTTAAAGCGCCAACGGTCGTTTCCAGTAACAGCGCCATCTCTTCGTACGATCTCCCTTCCACGTGCTTCATCACGAACGCTTCACGCAGCGAGGGAGCTAGTCTGGCCAGAGCAAACTGCAGGTCCGTACGCAGCTCGTTGCGATCCATCTCTTCTTCCGGCGTCGAGTACGTCGAGGGCTGATCGTCCTCGTCATAACTCACATGCGTCCGCCGAATGTTCTTCAGCCAATCCTTGCACGAATTAGCGACGATTCGGAACACCCAAGCGTCAAATCGGCCGCGAACTTCGCCCAAATGCTGGAAGGCTTTAATAAAAGACGCTTGGAGTATGTCTTCCGCCACATCGGGACTTCCGGTCATTCCAAGTGCATGTCGGTACAAGGGATCGCTATACCGGGTTATCAGAACCCCGAACGAATCCTTGGAACCCGCCAAAACCTTGGCTATGATCTCCTGATCGGCGTCAACCAGCGGCACCAGTGGATCCGGTGCCGCGCTCCCCGCGCCCAATGTTTGGGCACCCTGATTTTGCAGCGGTGTGGCTGTCATCTTCACCTGCCTAATGTAATCCCTTTGCCTGGGCCTACCTAGACCAAACTGGCGCGGGGATAACACCTTATCACCGATACGACGATTTGACGATCAGACGCTCGTGGAAGCAACGGAGCCAAACGCAACCGGTCCTTCCCGCCCAGACGACAGCCTGAAAAAGGCGCCTTGCCCCCCATCCACGATACAAGCTGGCGGCCGGTAGCTTCCAGCTGGTCGCTGGAAGCTTTTCGTACCCTTGGCCGTCAGGAGGCCTGGAGCGAGCGGAGTCCTAACGAAGCCTTACCATATAGAGGTGCTCGAGGGCGATGTCACGATGGTAGTGCCTCCCCTCCCGGTCGCTGTCGGCCCGGTACCGGCGGTATCGCTGCCTGAAATGGGACACCTTTCCGTCCACGGATGCCTTGGTCAACAGGGCCAGGAGCGCCTCTGGGGCGAGGTGCCCCTCCGAATTGAAGCTGACAAGGGCCTGGGTCGCGGTCGTCGCCGAAAGGAGCGCCGAAAAAAGCTTCTGGACCCGCCGCCCGTGCGACCATTGGCTGCGGCCCTCCTCACCTGCCAGTAGCCCAACCTTTCCGCGGATCGCCGGTGCGTCGTCCGCCCACCCGCGGGCAAGGATCTCGGGGATGTGATAGTAGGCGACGTATTGCCGCGAGTTGTACGGAGGATCGATGTAAAGGAGATCCACCTCGCCAATCGATTTCGCCGCCTCGATGGCATCCATGAGATGCGCTCGCGCGGGCTGGGATCCTTTGACGGGCACCTCCGGAACCAGCCCGAACGTACGTCGTGCATTTGGCTGCCACCGCTTCATGTACGATGCGTACACACCGGCAGTGTTCGCGACGCGGTCCGCTCCTTCGATGATCGCAGCCAGCAACAGATAGTAGCTGTCCTCACTAACCTGCCCGGCCTTGCGCCAGACTTCCAGCTCCTCGCGCGCCGCATCGATTCGCCCGGCATTCGCCGGGGTGAAATACATCCTCCCCTCACTCTCACTCCCGCCGGCCGGAGAGAAGTGTCGGCTGATGAAACCTTCGCGCGGGGCCAGACCGGCGAGGTCTCTTGCCATCTCGCTGAGCAAAGGATCCGCGCAGTCGGCGACGACGTAGGCGCGCTGGAACACGTACGACGACATCAGGAGATCGCTTGCATGTACGCGCCACCCTTGGGCCTTGAGCGCGCGGCTCACGCTCGCGGTTCCCGCGAATGCGTCGTGAACTGACCCCACCGGGATCTTGCCCTTGTTCAGGGTTCGGAGAATAAAGGGAAGGAGCCGGGTTTTGTTTCCGATGTACCTCATAATCCTCGGCGTCGCCCCGGACTCAGCGGCAGCTGGATGCTACGGGCAACTCGAAGTCAGTATTGTCTGCGGATTCGTTGGAATTGCAAAACTGTAAGTCGCATTGAGCGCATCTGCTGCCGCGTTCGCCATCTGTTGATAGCCATCCGCATTTGGATGCAGTCCGTCGAGACTCACGAACTGACCGTAAGGCCGCACGCATCCGAGCAAGTTGATGATGCTGAATGTCCCGCGGGTGGCAACCCACTGCGGCCACAACGCACTCAGATCCAGGTAGGCCCACCCATTGGCCTGAGCGACGGACTGAATGTGGCTGTTCATTCCATCGATGACTCCATCAAGGACCTGGATGTCGGCCGGAGTCAGAATGTTGTCCTGCACTCCGGGTGCGTCGGTGCAGGTCAACGTTTGCGCGGTTCCCGTGGCCTGCGCCGCACCCACCGCGTTCAGGACTTTGATCGGAACGAAGATCGCGTTCGCGCTGCCCTGGCAATCCGCCGCGATGATGACGCCGAAATTCAGAAATGCGGCTCGGTCGGCGTAAAGCTCGTCGCCCGTGCGCAAAGAAACGAATCCGGTCGATTTCGGCACCCCGACGAGCAGCACCTTTGCGCCGGTCTTCTTGACGCTGTCGATGAGCGCATCGTAGACAGGTTGCCAGACCGCATTCGGAACGAAGGTGCCGGCCGAAGCGGCTCCCCGGTATCCGGCTTTCGGGAACAGCAAACCTGACGCTGCGCCGAGAGCTTCGTTCGCGCCGAGCTCCACCGATACGAGCGTCGGCTTCTGGTGCATCATCGCCGTGACCTGACTCGTTTTCGGTGGCAGAACGAGTCGGTACTGGCGGCGGCGCTTCACGCCTTCGACCGATGCGGTCTCCGGCGTTACGTAGAGCGCATCGTAGGTGTTCGCGCCGTCGATCGCGACATCATTCGTGGGAAGAGTGTCAGTGCCGAATGCGGCGCACGCCGTATCGGCTGTACTCGTTGCCTGGTTCGCGGCCGCGCTGATTCCGCTAAGGCGCCTGCTGAACTGAAGCGGAGCGACGAGCGGTGAAAAGCATCCGGGAGGCGCAACGAGCGGCTGCCTAAACTGCGCGAATGCCTGATGCGTAAGGAGCTTGGTCCAGTCGTGCTGCTGGCTGAAGTAGACGACACCGTCCGACTGGACGCCCATGCTGAGACTGGTCCCTATCGCCACGTACTTTGCGAACGCTTCCTGGCCGGCCGGACCCGTGGTTCTGTCATCGCTGCAACCAGCGAGCACGAGGAGCGCGACAGCACCAGCAGAGAGCAACCGATTACGCCTGATAACAACTCCTCACGGGTACTGAACGGGCGGAGGGAAGGCCAGAAACAAGCGGTCGCTAATATCAGTAATCACTCAAAGGCGCGCCACCCCAGGGCTCGAATGGATTGGCCGTGCTCATCGAGTTTCGGTGGCGGAAATCTCACGCTGCCCGGAGCGCTCGGAGAAACTCCGGTTCGAGGATCCGCGTCCACGCCGCTCAGGACTTCGGACACAGTTCGAACCAACCCGCATGGTACACCCGCTACACCAAGGCGGTCGATCCAAAGCTGCGCATCTATCTCGCGCACGCGCCGCGCGACAGCCGATACTACGCGCTCACGATTCTTCACCCGTCCGGCGTTCGTTCGCAGTTCGTCATCCCTGGCCAGATCGTGAAGCCCAAGTGCATCAGCGCACGCGCGCCATTGACCGTCGCTCCCGACGGCGATCACGAACGGCCGGTCAGCGCCTTCGAAGAGCTCGTATGGAACGAGGTTGGCGTGGGCGTTTCCCCATCGTTTCGCATCGCTGCCTGAGACGAGGACGTTCTGCGCCACGTTCACGAGCGCGGCACTCGCGCTGTCAGCGAGCGAGATGTTGATCCGGCGCCTTTCGGCAGCCACCGGACCGGCTGTTCGCTCCAGAGCGACGCCCAATATCGCTATCGCCGCATCCTTTCCGGCGATGACATCAGCAAGAGCGATCCCTGCCTTCATCGGCGCTCCATCGGTCTCCCCCGTTATTGCCATCCATCCACACTCGGCCTGGATCACGAAGTCGTATCCGGGGCGCCTGCTCTTCGGCCCAAACCCCGAGATCGTGCACCAGATGAGGCCGGGATTGCGGTCGAGCAGCTCGTCTGGATCAAGCCCGAGGCGTGGGAGGGAGCCGGGCAGAAAGTTGTCGAGGACGACGTCCGCGCCATTGATCAGCCCCGCCACAACCGCGCGATCCTGGGCATTTGAGAGGTCGGCGGCAATGCTCTTCTTGTTCCTGTTGACGGCCAGGAAGTACGCGCTCTGTCCCTCCGGGTCGAAGGGTGGCCCCCACCCCCGGGTCTCGTCGCCTTCGCCGAGTCGCTCGACTTTAATGACGTCGGCTCCCATATCTCCGAGCATCATTGAACAAACTGGGCCGGCGAGCACCCTGCTCAAATCAAGTACTTTTAGCTTCATTCTGCCGATATTGTTGCCTTGCTGTTGTGTTTATGTTCTATCACTGTTCTTACAATCATGCCAGAAGCCGAAATTGGAGGCACGATCGAACATGGATCACCCCACCTTGTTTTAGTGACGAAAAATCATATACTTAGCGCCGTTCGAACCTGTTGGGGTTAAGAACCCCATTTCTGTGATTTTTCCACGCGTCAGCACCACCCCTTTGCGCTGACCGGAGCCCATAAATGCCCGATAGAGAAAAAAACACCGCAGTTGCTACTCCACCAGCACCTGCCTCAGCCATCGGCTCAACCGTTACGCCGGGAGCCTCTGGTGCACCAGCCGTGCCCGGGACCCCCGGCGCTCCAGGCGCACCAACGATTCCGCCGCGCCGGAGCCCAGGCCATCGCGGAGCCGATGTAAAGGATACCGTGGCCGAGATGGCCGCGAAGGCGCACGAGATCAGCCTGGAGGCGGGCAGCAAGATGGCCGCCGCCATGAAGGATGTCGTTGGCGCCGCCGCTGGACTGACCGGGCTCGTCCTCGAGAGCGCACGCGACCTTCTTCAGTACATGGTTCGGCGCGGCCAGATGACCCAGGAAGAGGCCGACAAGCTGATGCGCGAAGTCGAAGCATCGCACGCGAAGAGAAAGCCGTTCACGCCGCCGGCACACGCCCCCGCGAAGGCAGCTCCGAAGGCGGAATCCTCCCATGCGGCGCACGCCCCAAGCACCTCGCATGTCTCGCATACGCCGCATACCGCGCACACTTCGCATTCGTCGCACACCACCCATCACGCAGCGCCTGCCCGACACGTACCCGCTCCGGCCAAACACGTCGTTAAGCATGCCCCGGCTAAGAAGCCGGCCGCGAAAAAGACGACCATGAAGCCCGCTTCAAAAAAGCACGCGGTCAAATCGGCGACCAAGTCCAAGCCCAAAGCTTCAGGCAAGACCGCGAAGAAAAGGTAGAAGGTGCCCATCCCGCGCGGCGATGCAGTCGCGCTCGCCCGCGCACTCATACAAATCGATTCCAGAAACCCCACCCTCGCTCCAGACTCACCGGGCGAGGGTGATTGCGCTCGTACCCTGGCATCGGTTCTCGATGACTGGGGTTTCTCGGTCCAGGTGATGGAAACCGTTCCCGGGCGGCCCAACGTCGTCGCTCGCATGGGACCGCACGACGCGCCCGCGCTCATGCTCAACGGCCATCTCGATGTCGTCGGGGTCGAAGGAATGGTTCACGAGCCATTCAGCGCCCAGGTCCGCGGCAACCGCATTTACGGCCGCGGCTCGGCCGACATGAAGGGCGGTGTCGCGGCGATGTGCGCCGCGGCCGTGAATGGCGCCGATGCCGACTCCGCCCGACAGATTCTCGTCACCGCCGTCGCCGACGAGGAGTACGAGAGCCTCGGCATGCGCGCGCTGCTGGCCGACGGAATC
The DNA here is from genome assembly GCA_035317285.1 of Gemmatimonadaceae bacterium. Classification (GTDB taxonomy): domain Bacteria; phylum Gemmatimonadota; class Gemmatimonadetes; order Gemmatimonadales; family Gemmatimonadaceae; genus UBA4720. The sequence continues at coordinate 5,785 of DATHHC010000152.1, forward strand.
CGCGCCGATGCGGCAATCATCACCGAGCCGACGCGGCTGGCGATCTGCCCGGCCCATCGCGGCTTCGTCTGGATGGACGTCGTGCTTACGGGAAGAGCCGCGCACGGAAGTCGCTACGACATTGGAGTCGACGCCATCACCCACGCAGGACTGCTGCTCGCTCAGCTGGAAAAGCTCGAGCGGACTCGCGAATCGGGCCCGCACCATCAATTGCTGGGTCGCGGCTCGCTCCATGCCTCGAAGATCCAGGGAGGAGTCGGAATGTCCACCTATCCTGAAACGTGCAACCTGGCGATCGAGAGGCGCACCCTTCCCGGCGAGTCCGCCGAGGGCGCGCTCAAGGAAATCAGCGACGCCTGTGCCGCGGTGCGTGCGAAACACCCCCAGTTCGCCGCGAGCGTTACATTGAGTACGGCACAGCTCCCGAGCGATGTTCCGGTGGATTCGCCGATCGTAAAGCGGTTGCGCGGCGCGCTCGAGCGCGAAGGCATTCCCGTGAAGATCGAGGGCCTATCGGCGTGGACCGATGCGGCGCTTCTCAACGAAGCGGGAATTCCGACGATCTGTTTCGGTCCGGGCGATATCGCGCTGGCCCATTCCGCCGAGGAGTTTGTGTCAATTGAAGAGATAGAGCTCGCCGCCCGTGCGCTGACGCGCGTCGTCCGCGAATGGTGCGCCGAGCCCGTTTCTCGTTCATAGAGGAGTCTGACGAGTGGCACAGTGGACTCACAAGCAATACGACCTGCTCGAGAGCGCGATCACAGGTGGAACGCGGATCTCGGCCTACCGGCGTGGAACCGAGTACGTCGTCGTGCCTACCAGATTGCGCATGATCAAAGGCCGCGAAGCCGTCGAAGCGATGCATCCCACCACCGGCGACCAGATCACGATTTACCTCGATGAGCTGGACAGCTTCGAGGTCGTGAAGTGACGCGCGCCCAATCCGGCGACCTCGTCGCCATTTACGCCGACGAGTCGTGCATTGGAAACGGACGCGAAGGCGATAATCCCGGCGGCGCCGGCGGGCTGATCGAGTGGCTGCATCCCAAATCGAGCGAAGTCACGCGCTGTGACTATTGGATCTCCGAGCCCGGCACGACCAACAACCGCATGGCGCTTCGGTCCGTCATCGAGGCGTTTCGCGAGATTTCCCGCCGCGGCAACTCGTACCGGGTCTTGTTCACCAGCGACTCCAAGTACATCGTCGAAGGAATGAATTCCTGGGTCGCGTCGTGGATCGCGCGCGGCTGGAAGCGAAAAGGCGGGCCGATCGAGAACCTCGAGCTGTGGAAGCAGGCTGTTGCCGCGGTCTCGCAGCACGAGGTTCAATGGAGGTGGGTGCGTGGACACAATGGCCAGCCCCAGAATGAATACGCGAACTTCCTGGCGACCCGCGCGGCAGCGGAACAATCAAACTCAGGCGGGTTACGGGAATCTGAGTTCAACAACTGGGTGGCGAAGCAGAGGGAAGGCACCGTGAACCTGAATAACATGGCTCCCTTCCCCGATCTTCAATCATTCCAGCCAAGCAAGCGAGCATGGACGACCTAGATCGCCTCTTTCAGCGCCTGGTTCACAACATCAGGAACGGACACGCCGAATACTTGAGTGTGCCGTTTACGGTGCAGGAGCTGTACGACACCCTCGTCCCTTATCGGCACTATCGCCGCGACCTCGGCATCGAGACCAATCAGGATTACGAAGCGGCGCTGACCCGCCTGCTCTCGGGCGAGAAGGGTTACGTTCGCGCCGACCAGGCGATGCAGGACCGGCTGAAAAAAGAGATGGACTCACCGAATGCCGACGTCGGAGCATTTCGCGACTACGCGGAAGCGCGAATCTCGCTGGCACCCGACGCTGTGCAGAAGCTGGGAGTCTCAATCCCGGCGCAGAACGCGGGCGGTTACTCGGTTGGTGGCAAGAGCAAGGCGGGGAACGGGAACGGCGGCGGCGGAGAGGCGACTACGTCGTTCATCGCGCCGGTCTTGTCGGCAATGGAGGCAGCCGTCGGGTGCAAGTTCTGCGGCGGCACGTTGCCGGAGAGTCGCACCGCGATTTACTGCCCGCACTGCGGACAGAATCTCGCCGCAAAGCACTGCGCCGGGTGCGGGGCCGAGCTGGATCCCGTTTGGAAGTTCTGCGTGAATTGCGGCAAGAAGGCGTAGGAACTGACGGGATCCGATGAGCGAAACATCAAAAGGCACGGGCGTCGTCTTCCTCTCCGCCGTTCGAACACCGTTCGGCACCTTCGGCGGAAGGCTCAAGGCATTCTCCCCGATCGATCTCGCTGTCCACGCATCGAAGAACGCGATCGAGCGTGCGGGAATCAGCGCGACTGACATCGACCAGACGATCTTCGGAAACGTTCTCTACACGACGAACGATTCCATTTATTTCGCCCGCCACGTTTCGCTCAAGACCGGATGCCGGCAGGAAACCTCGGCGCTCACTCTCAACCGACTGTGCGGCTCCGGATTTCAGGCGGTGGTCAGTGGAGCGCAGGAGATTATCCTCGGCGACGCCCGGATCTGCCTTGTTGGCGGTGCGGAATCGATGTCGCTGGCACCGCACGTCGTCCGGGGGATCAGGTGGGGCACGCCCCTCGGAAAAGCCCCGCCGCTGGAAGATGTGTTGTGGGAAGGACTCACCGATTCCTACGTCGGGCTTGGAATGGCGGAGACCGCGGAGAACCTGGCTGAGAGGTACAAGCTCGATCGCGGATGCGTGGATGAGTTCGCGCTGAGATCGCAGCAGTTGGCGAAGGCGGCGTGGGACGAAGGCGTATTCAAGGACGAGGTCGTTCCGGTTCCCATCCCCAATCCAAAAACCGGGAAGACGGAAGAGATGACGACCGACGAGCACATGCGCCCTGACACGACCGCGGAAAAACTGAGTGCCCTCAAGCCCGCATTCCGGAAAGGCGGTGTCGTTACCGCTGGAAATGCCTCCGGCATCGGCGACGGAGCCGGCGCGATGGTAATCGCCAGTGAGAAGTTCGCGCGTGAGCGCAAGCTCGAGCCGCTCGGGCGACTCGTGTCGTGGGGAGTGGCGGGAGTGGATCCGGCGGTGATGGGAATCGGCCCGGTCCCGGCTTCGAAGGCCGCTCTCGCAAAAGCGGGATTGTCGATGAAGGACATGGATCTGATCGAAGTCAACGAGGCGTTCGCGGCGCAGACCTGCGCCGTCGAGCGCGAGCTGTCGCTCCCCCGCGAGCGGCTCAACGTGCACGGCGGCGCGATCGCGCTCAGCCACCCGCTGGCCGCGTCGGGAGCGAGGATAACGGCCCATCTACTGCATGCGTTGCGTGCTCAGGGCAAGCGATATGGGCTCGGCACCGCGTGCATTGGCGGCGGCCAGGGAATCGCTCTCGTAGTTGAATCCATTCAATAGACTGCGCTCGTCGCGGCGAACGGGGAAAGAATGAAGGCAATGGTCAGAATAGTTACAATGACCGCAACCGTTACATTCGCGGCGGCGTGCGCATCGGTCGGTGGCGGCACGGGCGGAACCACGACGGGCGGTGGCGCCGGTCAGCAGCAACCCACCTCTCCGGGCGTGATCTGGCCGGTGAAGACTCGCGAGCACGTGGATCTCTGGCTCCATGGCTTCGCCATGCTCCAGGAAGACACGACCTTCGTGCCCTTCTTCAAGCGCGGCTACGGCACCGATATGATCGTTCTGAAGAACAGAGCGAACGTCGTGACCCAGCTTGACGCCAACCGCGATAAGCTGCGTGCGAGGCTCGCGACCAACCCGCAGCTGATCAACGCCCAGTTCGTGCCGCTCTCGTTCTCGACGTGGGCGGAGCTTGTGCAGACGGTTGATCTGTTCGTTCGCGCCGATGGAAACCCCCGCGCCGCGTCGTCGCAGCAGCAGGCGGGCGCGATCGCCTTTCTCGCCGCCTATTTCCCGACGGGGCCCGACCGCGAGTGGGTGCGCCTCTTCGTTCAGTCCCTCGACGATGAGAGCAACCGCTTTTATCACTCGTACTGGGGTCAGCAGCAGCGCGAGCGCAGCAACGTCCTCGAGCTCGTCGACACACTCTGGCAGCGTACGTATCGGCCGCGGATCCAGAGATTCCTCAACAACACCCAGCAGGCGCAGGGGAGCATTCTCTTGTCCTTGCCGCTCGACGGCGAAGGCCGATCGCTGACCAACGGCAAGCAGTCCAACACCATCACCGTCACCTTCCCCCAGCGACCGAGCGATGCCGTGGAGGCGATCTACGTTATCGCGCACGAGGGAGTTGGCGGAATCGCGAGCACGTCTGTCAACGACAATATCACCCCCGAGCAGCGTCGCACCGGACTCGGCGAGCGCTACCAGAGCGCGGCGGCAGTTCGCGCCGGCGCTCTGCTCATTCAGCGGACCTCGCCCGAGATTCTCGACGGCTACATGCGCTACTACCTGAAGTCGGTGAACCGACCTGTGGGCGCGAACGTTCAGACGACATTTATGGCGACGTTTTCGCTCCCCGACACCATTCGGGATGCCCTCAGTCGCCAGCTCGACGTCGTGCTGGGGGGTATTTAGCACGCGCTTCGGGCGCAGCACCGGACGGCGGTTGGCGGAGCCGATATAATTCGGCATGCCCGATGAGAAGTCTCCACCGCCCGCGCCAGTTCCGGCCCGGCAAACGTTGTTGGACCGCCAGGCGCTCGAGCGCGTGCTCGCCCGGGCGGCGGAGCTTCAGGGCGCGAGTGCTATTCCTGAATCCAGCGATCTGATCAGTGAGAGCCAGCTCCAGGACATAGGAAACGAAGTTGGGCTGAACCCTGCGACCATCAATCAGGCGCTCGCAGAGGAGAGAACGCGCGTCAACGTCCCCGAGGAGCGTGGACTGGTGGCGCAGATCGCGGGAGCAAGCTTCGCCACCGCCACGCGAACCGTTCCCGGAACTCCGCGAGACATTCTCGCAACCATCGACGCATGGATGCTTCGCGACGAATGTCTCCAAGTGCAGCGACGCTTCGCGGATCGGATCACGTGGGAGCCCCAGCGAGGACTCTTCGGCAAGCTGAGACGCACGGTCAACGTCAGCGGTCGCGGCTTCTATTTAATGGATGCCGGTCAGGTCTCCGCGACGGTGATGCCGGTGGACGCCACGCGCGTCGTCGTCAGGCTCGACGCGGACATTCACGCCAGCAGATCACGCCGGGTTGGAATCAGCGGGTTTCTCGCCACGATGGGAGCGGCCGCGAGCGGAATCCTCGGCCTCGGACTCGTCGTCGCCCACATCCCACTCTTCATCGCGGCAGGCTTCGCCGTACTTCCCTTCGCAGGTGGCTCGGTAGCGGCGTACCGGCTTGCTCGGACGCATCGTGGCGTACTGTCCAGCGTCCAGCTCGCGCTGGAGCAGATCCTCGACCGGCTCGAGCACGGCGAGTTCGAGAGACCCGGACTTCTGGGAACGATTTCTTCGCGAACGCGGTTGCCGAGGGGATAGATTGGACCGTAATCGCACGAGAGGCGGAGCCGGTCAATGAAGAAGATCAGTAAGGTCGGCGTCCTTGGCGGAGGCCTGATGGGAAGCGGGATCGCTCAGGTCTCGGCGGCGGCTGGATTCCCCACCATCGTGCGCGAGGTCTCCGAAGCCCTCTGCCGAAAATCGCGACAGGCGATCGAAAAAACGCTCGCCAAGGGAATCGAGCGCGGCAAGGTCACGGAAGCCGAGCGCGATGCGACGCTCGCGAAGCTGCGTTTCGTCACCGAGCTGAAGGAGCTGGCTGACTCCGATCTCCTCATCGAGGCGGTCGTCGAAGATCTCGACGTCAAGAACAGCCTCTTTTCCCAGCTCGACAAGATCACGCGGCCCGATGCGATTTTCGCCTCGAACACCTCGAGTCTGACCATCATTGCAATGGCCACCGCCAGCGGACGCCCCGACCGGATGCTCGGCATCCATTTCTTCAATCCGGTGCCACTGATGAAGCTGGTGGAGGTCGTCCGGACGATTACAACCAGCGAAGAGACGGAACGGCTAGCCCTGGACTTTGTGCGGGCCCTGGGGAAGGAGCCGATACGGGCGAAGGACAGCTCCGGATTCGTCGTGAACCTGTTGCTGATTCCGTACATGATCGACGCGATCAAGGCGCTGGAGTCGAACGTCGCTTCGGTCGAGGACATCGACAAGGGTATGCAGCTCGGTGCCGGACACCCGATGGGACCGTTCACGCTTCTCGACTTCGTGGGTCTCGATACCGTTTACAAGATCGCGGAGATCATGTTCACGGAGTATCGGGAGAGTCGGTATGCTCCGCCGCCCCTGCTCAAGCGAATGGTGCTCGCCGGAATGCTCGGCAGGAAATCGGGCAAGGGGTTCTATGACTACTCGTCCACCCCTCCGCTCCCGAGCAAGCTCGGTCTGTGAGCTGAAGCATTCTATGGTAGCAATGCTTTCTCGCGCCCTCGACAGTTTCGACTCGTGAGCCTCCCGGGATTCCGCGGATACTATCGCGAAGACGAGCTTGCTCGCGCTGTTTACTCCGAAGCCGCAGGCATCGGTCGCGCGATCCCAGCCGCCGTTGCCGTTCCCGTCGACGCGGAGGACGTGGTAGTCCTCGTGAAGTGGGCGGCGCAGACCGGGACGAGCCTCATCCCACGCGGATCGGGAAGCAGCATGGCGGGTGGCGCCATCGGAAGCGGAGTCGTCGTCGATCTCTCCCGCATCAATCACCTTGGCAGGATCATCGAGAGGGACCGCACGGTTTGGGCGGAACCCGGTGTTCTGTGGTCGACGCTCGATGTGGCCGCAAGAAGAAAGGGGCTGCGATTTCCGGTGGATCCGTCGAGCGGGAGCTTCTGCACGCTCGGCGGGATGGTTGCAACCAACGCATCGGGCGCTCACACGCTCCGCCACGGCTCGACGCGCGCCTGGGTGAATGCGCTCGACTGCGTCTTCAGCGATGGCGATCGCGCCATAATCACGCGCGGCGAGCCGGCACCAAAGAGAATCGAAGCCATCAATCGCTTCATGCGCGATGTTCACGGAGACATCGTCTCCAGTGACAAGCGGCGTCCGATCCTCCATCTCGGAGTTCGGAAGGAGTCGTCGGGATACGCGATTCACGACTACTCAACGAAGGCGGACCTGATCGACATTCTCGTCGGAAGCGAGGGAACGCTGGCGATCGTAGTCGGGATCGAGTTCAACCTTGCCCCTGTTCCGGCGGCAACCGGCAGCGTCCTCGGCGCCTTCCCATCGCTGGAGGAAGCGACGGTCGCCGCCACCAAAGCGGTCGAAGCGGGAGCCAGTGCCTGCGAACTGCTCGACAGAACCTTTCTCGCATACGCCGCTTCCGGCCAGAGCGCCGACGAGAAGTTTCGTCAGAGGATGGAGGGAGTGGCAGCGATCCTCCTCGCGGAAGTCGAGGCCGACAACGCGGATGCGGCGGCGACGGCCGCGCAGAAGCTCGCGAAGGCGTTCAGTGATGCGGGAGCCAGGGATGTGGACGTCGCTCTGACGGCTGAGACAGAACGCGAGCTCTGGGAGCTGCGGCACGCAGCGAGTCCGATCCTCTCCACGCTCGAGCATTCGATCTCCATGCAATTCATCGAGGATGGCGCGGTTCCGCTTCCGAAGCTTCCGGATTACGTCCAGGGAGTGAGGAAGGCTTTGGCTGAGCGCGAGGTAAGCGGGGTGATCTTCGGGCATGCGGGCGACGCTCACGTGCACGTGAACCCGTTGATCGACGTCAGGCAGCCGGATTGGCGTGAAAAGGTCTCGGGTCTCCTCGAGGATGTGGTGAAGCTCACCGCTCGTCTCGGAGGAACGCTCACCGGAGAACACGGCGACGGAAGAATCAGGACGCCGCTACTCAACCGTGTCTGGCACAAGGACTCGATCCGCGCTTTTGGCCTCGTCAAGAAGGCCTTCGACCCGTTGAACACCTTCAATCCGGGAGTGAAGGTTCCGCTGCCGAATCAGAAAGCGCTCGCCGATATCAAGTACGATCCCGCACTTCCTCCGCTGCCCGAGAAAGCGAGAGCGGCTCTCGACGACCTGGTGAAGGCGCGGGCGTACGATCGTTTCCGGCTGTCGCTGATCGGCGGATCATCTTAGTTTTCTGCCGCCCGCCAGCGGTCCACCGCGAAATGAAAAAGTTCGCAGCCCGCAGCCGGCCCGCCGACAGCCCCTGGCAGGTAGTCTTCAGTTCGTTTTCACTTTCGCCAAGAGTCGCTTGTACTACACCGAGCCAGTAGTAACTCTCCTCGCGCGTCCGGTCTT
>DATHHC010000153.1:0-3109 GCA_035317285.1 Gemmatimonadaceae bacterium
GCGCACATCCTCGCTAGAACTCTTCAAGAATCTTTTTCGCTTTCTTGGGATTGTCACTGACGAACGCCAGCTCGATCAGGCCATCCGCAATGCCGGTTATGTAAATCGCCTCGAGATTGATCCCCTCATCGCCGAGTCGGTTCGTGACACTGGCCAGTACGCCAGGCGTGTTTTCGAGCAACACGATATGGACTTCGCTCTCCGTGAATCGAATGTGCGCGGCCTCGAGCGCGCTGCGCGCAACAACTATATCGTCCGGGAGAATGCGCGCCATCGCCACGCTGCCGACGGTTATTGCCGCGAGAGCCTTGATGTTGACACCGCGGTGGGCGAGCGCCTGCGCTACCCGGGCGAGGTCGCCGGGGTGATTCGTGAGCTGGATCGAGCAGTCTTTCATAAGGCCTCCCAACGAGCTTGACGGTGTGGTCGCCTGACGCCCTCAGCTATGGTGCGAATCTATGATACAAAACGCGGTACTGCGTCAGGCCAGGGACGACATGTCGATGACGAACCGGTAGCGGACGTCGCTCTTCAGCATGCGTTCGTATGCCGTGTTGATTGACGCGATATCGATCATCTCGATGTCCGAGGTGATCCCGTGTTTGGCGCAGAAGTCCAGCATCTCCTGCGTCTCGGGGACGCCGCCAATTCCTGATGCTGCCAGACTGCGTCTACCACCCATCAGGGTGAATATCTGCACCTCGGCCGGCGTTGGCGGGGCGCCGACGCACATCATCACGCCATCGGTAGCGAGCATGCCGATGTACTGGTTGTAATCGTGCTTTGCCGAGACGGTGTCGATGATGAAGTCGAAGTATCCAGCCAGCTTCTTCAGCTGCGCGGGATCGCTCGTGAGCGCGAACTTCTGCGCGCCGAGGCGGCGTGCATCCTTTTCCTTGTCGGGTGACGTGCTGAGCATCGTCACCTCCGCGCCAAACGCAGCGCCGAACTTCACCGCCATGTGGCCGAGTCCACCGAGTCCGACGACGCCGAGCTTGTGGCCCTTGCCGACTTTCCAGTGGCGGAGCGGCGAGTAGGTTGTGATTCCGGCGCATAGGAGTGGTGCCACTCCGGCGAGCGGCAGCTTGTCCGAGATGCGGTACACGAAATCCTCGTGCGTTACGATCTGCTTTGAGTAGCCGCCCTGCGTAATCTCGCCGGTGATCCTGTCGAGGGCGCTATACGTGCCGACCATGCCGCCGATCGTGCAATATTGCTGGAGACCTTTCCGGCAGTTGGGGCAGTGTCCGCACGACCCCACCATGACTCCGACGCCGGCGAGATCGCCGTTCTTGAATCTCTTGACCTTGTTGCCGACAGCGGTCACCCGACCGACGATCTCGTGGCCGGGAACGACGGGATAGATCGTCTGCTTCCACTCGTTGCGCGCCATGTGGATGTCGGAGTGGCACACTCCGCAGTAGAGAATCTCGATCTGCACGTCCTCTGGTCTCGGTTCCCGGCGCTGAATCCGGAGGGGGGCGAGAGGTGTGTCGGGTGACTGCGCCGCGTAGGCGGGGGTAGGGCCGCCTCGCTTTACGGTGATCGCCTGGTCGCGGGAACGTGGGGATGCTTTCTCGGTCGCTTTCCGCGCGCTATTCGCACGCGGTGGTTTTTTCTTTGCTTTCACGGGTCGGCTCCTTTGGATTTCGATAATCTAACGCGAGGTGGCGAAGATCTCCGCGAGCTCCTGGGGCGGCACGACTTCCAGCTGTTCGTACGTGCAGTCGCGCGGGCGCTTGTCGTCCCGCCAGCGGCGAAACTGTGCCGTATGTCGAAAGCGGCTGCCCTGCATGTGATCGTATGCAACCTGGACGACGAGCTCCGGACGCAGAGGCTCCCACGACAAATCCTTACCCGCGCTCCAGCGACTCTGCGCGCCGGGCCGGCGGTGGGGCTCCGCATCCGCGTCTGGCTCGGCCTCCGCCCACGCGCGCCACGGATGTCCGTCGAGAGCATTCTTGCGATAGGGGTCGAAAAAATTCACGAGCTCCAAACGTTTGGCGTTGGTGAAACTGGCGCAGACGCCTACGTGCTCGAGATTGTCGCCATCGTAGAGTCCGAGCAGCAGCGAGCCGACCGCGGTCTTCTCGCCGCGCTTGTGCCAGCGAAATCCGGCGACGACGCAGTCGCAATCGCGCTCGTGCTTCACCTTGAGCATGACTCGCTTGTTCGACTCGTAGGCTCCATCCTCGGATTTCGCGACGAGGCCGTCGAGTCCCGCGCCCTCGAAGCGGCGAAACCAGTCCGCGGCGATATCTCGGTCGCGCGTTGCGGGCGTCAGATGAAGCGGCGGCTCCGCGCCCGCGAACAGCGACTCGAGTCTGGCGCGCCGTTCGGCGAACGGCGTGTCGCAGAGATTCAGCTCGTTCACGCAGAGCAGGTCGAAGAACACGACCGACGCCGGTATCTCACCGGCCAATTTCTTCACGCGCGACTCGGCGGGGTGGAGTCGCATCTGGAGCTGGTCGAAACTGAGACCGTCCTTGTGCGCGATGACGATCTCACCGTCGAGCACGCAGCGCTCGGGGAGCTGCGCCTTGAGTGGAGTGATCAGCTCGGGGAAGTAGCGATTGAGCGGTTTCTCATCGCGACTTTGGATGAAGACTTCGTCGCCGTCACGAAAGAAGAGCGCGCGGAAGCCGTCCCACTTGGGCTCGAAGATCCATCCCTCGCCGGGCGGAAGCTCGCCGACTCGCTTCGCGAGCATCGGGAGGATCGGCGGATTGACAGCCAGGTTCATGCGTCAATATCAGCAGCAACGAACGCAGGTTCCAGTGAGCCTTCGGCCCCGAATTACACGGCGCAGCGGTGGGGAGAGCAGGCGGGGTTATTGCTGGCCGGTCAGGTCGCCTAACTTCCGCAACCTGACCGACGCGTCGTTCGCGATATTCTGCCGAAGCCATCCGAGATGACCAGATCCGTAGATGACTAGTATCCTCTCAGTGGGGGAATCGATCAGCGCGACAATATTGCGATAAATCCGGATATTTCGCTGATACCAGGCCGCCAGCAAATCGGAGCCTGCGTAGTCATAGGGATCGCCGTATCGGACGACAGCGAAATACAGTGCCATGTCCCGCGCGGGCCTCGAATCGGAATTCATGAA
>DATHHC010000154.1:0-4985 GCA_035317285.1 Gemmatimonadaceae bacterium
TGCTCGGCGTCGCTATAGACAGCGCGAAGGCCGGTGCGACTGGGTCTGCTGTGACTTCGACGCCCCGCTTCGTTGAGACGCCGGTCCAGTATCCAGCGCGAAACGTCGTCGCGGTGATCCGTGGCAGCGACCCGAAGCTTCGCGACGAGTACGTCGCGATCGGTGCGCACAACGACCACATCGGCTGGAGCACGCGTCCGGTCGCGCATGATTCGATCTATGTGGTGAACCATCTCTTTCGGACGGGCGGCGCCGACGATCGTCCACCGCAGCTCGACGCCGCGCAGCAGGCACAGGTCAATTCGCTGATCGCAGACATCAGGAAGAAGTCGAACGGCACCTCCGCTCGGCCCGATTCGATTTACAACGGCGCCGATGACGACGGCTCGGGCAGCGTGAGCGCGCTCGAGATCGCGCAATATTTCGCCGCCCAGAAAGTGAAGCCCAAGCGGTCGCTGCTGTTCGTGTGGCACGTTGGTGAGGAGGCCGGTCTGTACGGATCGGAGTGGTACACCGATCACCCGACGGTTCCACGCGAGTCGATCGTCGCACAGCTGAACATGGACATGGTGGGTCGCGGCGCTGCCGGCGACAACACCGGGATGACGAAGGAAGGCGCGAAGAACCACGGCAATCCGGACTACGTGCAGCTGGTTGGATCGCGTCGTCTTTCGACTGAGCTCGGCGACCTGGCCGAGTCGGTGAATCATGCCGAGAAGCGCCCATTGTCATTCGACTATTCGATGGACGCCAACGGTCATCCGCAGAATATCTATTGCCGGAGCGATCACTATGAGTACGCTCGGTACGGCATTCCAATCATCTTCTTCACGACGGGCGGACACGCCGACTACCACCAGGTAACGGACGAGCCTCAGTACATCGACTACGATCGCATGGCGCGGGTCTCACAATACGTTGCGGATCTCGCCACCAGGGTCGCGAACCTCGATCATCGCCCGAACGTGGACAAGACCAAGCCGGATCCACACGGACAGTGCGTCCAGTAGAGCTTCGCCGGCGTTCACCTTTTCACCGCACAAACAGGATAAGCTGAGTTTCTACGAGCCACCCATCACCCTCGTGCTCTCGCAGACGCGTTGGTGAAAAAAGCCTGAGCCGAGGCAGCCCCCCGGCGATGGCAAAACAGAAACCCGACATCGGCGCAGTTCGCCGGTGCCGGGTTTTCGTTTGTTGGGTTGGCCCGACTTTCGCCTATTTGACCGCGAAAGGAGGTGGGGGATTCGGCCCGCCTCTCGACATCGGGACAATAGCGCGATGTCGTTCTCCTTCGTCACGACGTCCGTTAAGGGGCATGTAAGTATATATGAATCCATCTCTTGCGACATTCCGCCCAGCTCGCGCGGGCCTGACAGCACTGGTGACGGGGCTCGTCCTCTTCGCCGGCTGCCAGCGCGCCGAGACGAAAGGCGCGAGGAAGACTGAGAACCCCCAGACGTGGGCGCCGGAAAAGCTCTCGTCGGTCCAGGGAGTTCCGGCCACGGAGATTGAAGCGCTCATTCAAAAGAAGCTGGATGGTCCAAGGCCGGACCGGATCGACGAAGATCAGTGGGGCCACACCAAACGGCTCTACAAGATCTACGGAAGCAATCCGCTCTGGCTGACCAGTAATGGGCTCCACCAGACGCGAACGAAAGCGCTGACCAATGCGGTACTCGCCGCCAACGGCGACGGCATGCGGCTCGATGACTATCCGATCGGCGCGCTAGCGCAGGCAATCGGCACTCTCAAACAGACCGAAACACCGACCGCCGAGCAGCTCGCGACAGCGGACCTCATTCTCACGGCCTCATACACATCTCTTGGCGAAGATCTTTTGACCGGTCAGGTAGATCCGCGCACGGTGGCCCAGGCCTGGCACGTCAACCCTGAAAAAGAGAACATCGACAGCGCTCTCGTCAGGAACCTGCGCTACGAGCAGCTCGACAAGGCCCTGGCGACGATGCGTCCGACCGACGACGACTACGCCGGCCTGAGCAAGCAGCTTCAGAAATACCGTGTGATCGTCGCGAAGGGCGGCTGGCAACCGGTTCCGGCGACCGAGAACCTGAAGCCTGGCGCGCGCGGTAATCCCGCAGTACTCGCAGCGGTGCGGAATCGACTCGCGGTCGAGGAAATCATTCCCGGGAGCGAACCAGACACAGTCTCGACGGGTCCGTCGCCTCAGAGCGCCGACTCGCCGCCGGCGGGCACGTACGATCGCAATCTGGCGGCGGCGGTCGCGGTCTTTCAGGAGCGTCACGGCATCAACGTCGACAGCGCGCTCGGCAAAGAGACAATCGAATCCATGAACGTGCCCGCGAGCTACAGGCTCGGTGAGATCGCGGCGAACATGGAGCGGTACCGTTGGCTCCCGAGAAGTCTTGGTTCACGCTACATCTTTGTGAACGTCTCGGCGTTCAAGCTCGAGGCATACGACAGCGGCCAAACGGCGCTCACGATGAAAGTCATCGTCGGCCAGGAATACCAGGACAAGGCCACGCCGGTATTCGCGGACTCGCTAGAGACCGTCGTTTTTCGGCCGTACTGGAACGTGACACCCGATATCGCGGCGAAGGAAGTCTTCCCGAAGGGCGCGGCGTACATGGCGCGCGAGGACATGGAGACGTATCGGGAGAATGGTAAGCTTCGCGTTCGCCAACGTCCGGGCCCGAAGAACGCCCTCGGCTTCGTGAAATTTCTTTTCCCGAACGACTTCAACATCTACCTGCATGACACGCCGAACCACGAGCTGTTCAAGGAGGACGTGCGCGCGTTCAGCCACGGCTGCATCCGCGTGGAAAAACCGGCCGAGCTGGCGCAGTGGGTTCTGGGATGGCCGGCGGACAAGGTGCAGCAGGAGATGGACAATCCGCCCGACAATAAGTCGGTGAAAGTACCGCAGAAGATTCCGGTCTATATCACCTACTTCACGACGTACATGAACAACGGGCAGCTGTATTTCGGAAACGATCTTTACAACCGGGATGACAAGCTGGTGCCGATCGTGATGGCTGGCGCGATGCCGAGCAAGGATGTCGTGGACGCAATTCAGGCGCTGCGAAGGATCGCCAGCAGCACCTGAGCCGTTGTGGGTGCACCCCTTATCCCGACACACATCGGTTTGTTGGCGGCGTAGTTGCGGTGATATCGCCGCCCGATGCCAATCACGTATACGATCTCCCGTGAAGAGCGGCTGATAAAGGCGTACGCGACCGGAGTCATCCGAGCGGAAGATTTGCATCCGTTCATCGACGCCCTGCTCGCCGATCCCGGTCTCGCGCCCGGCTTGCGCGGGCTTTACGACGCCAGCGAGGCCGCGCCTGATATCACGATCCTCCAGCTCGCGGAAATCGCGAGCAGGGTGCTCCAGCTAACCAAGCTGGGACTGGGTCGCATCGCGATCGTTGCCCTCGGGCGAGCGACCTACCGGGTAGCGAAAACCTTCTCCGTCCTCGCGCGGGCACTAGGCGTTGACGTGGAAGTGTTCACCGATGTTCGGGCGGCCGAGGCGTGGTTGGACGACAGCGGCGGACCGTACGATACGGGAGAAACGCCGCTGCCTCGCTAGCTCTCGACCGCGTACGGAGACGGGTCCATGCGGCGGCCGGTCTCCCCGTCAAAAATGTGGACGCCCTCGGGTCGAACCTGAATGGAGACGATGTCGCCGGGCTTGATCAGCTCCTGCGGGGGAGCGACCGCCACCAATCGATCTCCGCCCGAGAGCGTGACGTAGACGATTTGCTCGTTCCCCATCGGCTCGACCACGCCGACCTCCGCCTTTGGCCTGTTCTCACCATCGCCGCTGACCGTGATGTGCTGTGGGCGCACCCCGAGGAAGACGCGGCCGCGTGCTTCATCATCGCAGGGAACGTCGAGGGTGAGATCGATTCCCCTGAACTTGCACATCCCCCTCCGGCCGGCGGCCCCCTCGGGACGCTGAATCACTCCCTCGATGAAATTCATCGCCGGACTGCCGATGAATCCGGCGACGAACTTGTTGGCGGGCCGGTTGTACAGCTCCATAGGCGTCGCGATTTGCTGGAGCACTCCTTCCTTCAGCACGGCAATCCGGTCGCCGAGTGTGAGTGCCTCGGACTGGTCGTGGGTGACGTAGACCATCGTCGCGCCGAGCTTGCGGTGCAGGCGCGCGAGCTCGACGCGCGTCTCGACGCGAAGCTGCGCGTCGAGATTGGAGAGCGGCTCGTCGAATAGAAACGCCAGCGGCTCGCGCACGATGGCGCGCCCGAGTGCGACGCGCTGCCGCTGCCCGCCGGAGAGCTGGGCTGGCTTGCGATCGAGAAGCGCCTCCAGCCCGAGCGACGCGGCAATCGCGTTGACACGCTCGGAAATCACAGCGGGCGCCTGCTTCCTGATGCTGAGCCCGAACCCGAGATTCTCGCGCACGGTCATGTGCGGGTACAGCGCGTAATTCTGGAAGACCATCGCGATGTCGCGCTGCTGCGGCGGAAGATCGGTGACATCGCGGTCGCCGATGCGGATCACGCCGTCACTCACGCGCTCGAGGCCGGCCATCAGTCGGAGCACGGTCGATTTTCCGCTGCCCGAGGGACCGACGAGGACGAGGAGCTCGCCGTCGTTCGCTTCCAGGCTGAGATCGCGGGCTGCGATGTAGCCGTTCGGGTAGGTTTTGTCCACATGCTCTAATGCTATTCGGGCCATTCACTTACTCCTGTTAGCTACATAACTGCAAACTGAAATGAACGCGATCCGAGATCTCAGCAACACAAGATCTCAGTCGAGGGTCACAACGCGTCGACCGGACTTAGCGCAATCCGGCGCATATCTTTCGCCGGTGATTTAGCCGAGACGGTCGGCATGCCCTTTCTAGCACCTGGGATCATTGGTTGCTGAGATCTCGGATCTCGTTCTTTTTACCGTTGCTTTCTTCATCCTTTTACAGCCCCAGCGGTAAGCCCCTGCACGATCCGCCGTTGAAACACGAGCACCATCGCCGCAACCGG
>DATHHC010000155.1:0-9780 GCA_035317285.1 Gemmatimonadaceae bacterium
GTCCCCGAGTACATCAGGCCGCTCTTCTGCGAAGGGAAGGGTCCCTTCCGCTGGGTGGCGCTTTCGGGCGATCCGAAAGACATCAAGCGGACCGACGACCTCGCGCTGGCGCTGTTTCCGGGCGACGAGCATCTCCGCCGCTGGATCTCACTCGCCCAGGAGAAAATCAAATTCCAGGGATTGCCGGCGCGAATCTGCTGGCTCGGGCAATCAGATCGCGCGCGGTTCGGCGTCGCAATCAACGACCTCGTTGCATCGGGCGAGATCTCGGCGCCGATCGCAATCGGGCGCGATCACCTCGATACCGGGAGCGTCGCCTCGCCTTTTCGGGAAACCGAAGGAATGCGCGACGGCACCGATGCCGTCGCCGACTGGCCGCTTCTCAACGCGATGCTGAACGTCGCGAGTGGGGCGTCGTGGGTTTCATTCCATCACGGTGGAGGAGTGGGGATCGGGAATTCTCTTCACGCCGGCCAGGTGATCGTGGCCGATGGCACGCCGGAGATGCGCGTCCGACTCGAGCGGGTACTTACCAACGACCCTGGCACCGGCGTCGCCCGACATGCGGACGCCGGGTACGAGGAAGCGATCAAGACTGCGCGCAAGCACGGGCTGCACCTCCCGATGATCGGCTGACATGCTGACCAGTGAGTTCAAGCCGTGGCACGTGCCGATCTTCGCCGTCAAGTACGCATACCTCACCGTGACGCGGCGCCCGGTCCTCGTGAACTTCGAGGTCACCATGCGCTGCAATGCGCGCTGCGGATTCTGTGACTACTGGAAGACGGATCCATCCGCGAAATCGAGCGAGATCAAATCCTTTGCGGACGCCGCGCGTTTTTTCAGCCCGATGGTTGTCACCTTCACCGGTGGTGAGCCAACGCTGAGAAGCGACCTCGAAGATCTGGTCGCGGGAGTGAACGACGCGATCAGCTACAAGTACATGACACTCCTCACCCACGGCGGGATGCTCTCGCCGGAGCGCGCACGCTCGCTCTGGAAGGCGGGAATCAACCAGTTCAACATCTCGCTCGATTTTCTCGACGCGCGACACGACCAGGCGCGCGGAATCCCGGGACTGAGCGCGAAGATCATGCGGACGATTCCGCGCATGCGTGAGATCGGCATCACTGGCATCCGCTTCAACACCGTCATCAAGCGCGACAATCTCGATCAGTTGATGCCGATCGTTCGACGCGCACGCGAGCTCGGGTGCGGCGTCAACTTCAGCTGCTACACTGACGCCAAGAACGGCAACACCGACGGGCTCATCGAGCGCGGGCAGACACGCGATCTCGAGGATGCGGTGCGTGAGATCCTCGCGTTCAAGAAGAAGACCCGCGGAGTCATCACCAATTCGGATCATTATCTGGAGCAGATTCCCCGCTACGTGCGTGGGGAGATAACCGAGGCTTGCCGGTCCGGAATGCGGACGATTCACATCGATCCGCTGGGTCGGGTGAAGCGATGTCCCGATTTTCCGACCGACTTTCACTGGACGGAATTCCGGAAATACGAGCCGATCGACTGCAACGCCTGCTTCTACGCCTGCCGCGGCGAGGCGCAGGCTCCGCTCCGCCTTTCGCGCATACGCGACATCATGGCTTCTCCCAAGCCTTTAGTGGCTCAACATGCGTAGCCGTGGGGCTCAGGTACGTGGCGCGGCAACAACTACACTGCTGCCTGCTGCCCGCTTTACGCCGAGCGCTTTTCGCTGCCTACGACGGGACCGTTCCGTTGGCGTTCAAGCCAGAGTCAACTGCTTTTGCCCTGAACGCCATCTGTGCGGTCAATGCCGCCTGCAGCGACAAGCGCTGAGCGTTCAGCGGGCAGCGGGCAGCAGCGTAGTTTTTCTTGTGTCGTCCCCGTGTTAAGCGACCTGATTTTTGTGAACACCGCGCAGGTGGTAACCTGCGCCGGCCCTGCTCGCGCACGAAAAGGCAAGGAGATGCGCGACGCCGGGATCCTCAAGAACACCGCCGTCGCGTGCAGCAACGGGCGGATTGCGATGATCGGCCTCGCGAGCGATCTCGAGCACGCGTATCCGAATGCGGAGGTCATCGATTGTCGCGGTGGCGTCCTCGCGCCGGGCCTCGTCGATTCCCATACCCACGCCGTATTCGGCAAGCCAAGGTTTGAGGAGCACGAGCTCCGCGCCGAGGGGCTCGACTACATGGAGATAGCGAAGCGTGGGGGCGGTATTCACGCGTCGGTGCGCGACTTTCGCGAGCGGGGCGAGGAAGAGCTGTACAACCTCGCCGTGCCGCGCCTTACCGAGCTCGCCTCCTACGGAACGACAACGATCGAGATCAAGAGCGGCTACGGCCTCTCGCTCGACGACGAGCTGAAAGCCCTGCGCGTAATCGGGCGCCTTGCTGAGCGCCAGCCAATGCGCATCGTGCCCACGTGGCTCGGCGCGCACGAGATCCCCCACGAATACCGCACGAGTGACCAGCGGCGCGGCGAGTTCATCGAGTTGCTGATCAAGACTCTCCTGCCGATGGTTGTTGAGCAGGGCATCGCCCGTTTCGCCGACGTCTTCTGCGAGCCGGGCGTATTCACGATCGAAGAGACGCGGCGAATTCTCGAGGCATCGCGCAAGGCCGGACTCGGCCTCAAGATCCACGCTGATGAGCTGAAGCCGTGCGGCGGAGCGGAGCTCGCCGCCTCCCTGAACGCGGTCTCCGCCGACCACCTCGCCGCAATCTCCCGGAGCGGGATCGAAGCATTGGCGCGCTCGGATACTGTCGCGACGCTCCTGCCGGGCACGATGCTCTTCCTCGGGAAGGACAAGCAGGCTCCGGCGCGGGCGCTCATCGACGCGGGAGCCGCAGTCGCTCTCGCCAGCGATTTCAACCCCGGCACCTCCCCAACAGTTAACTTTCCCTTGATGCTCACGCTCGGCGTGAGTCAGCTGCACATGAGCCTTGGAGAGGTTCTCATCGCGGCAACTGTGAATGGGGCGGCTGCGGTGAGGCTCGCGGGAGAGATCGGCCAGATTGCGCCAGGTTTTGCTGCGGATCTCGCGCTCTTCGCCATCGCCGACGTACGGGAGTTGCCATACTGGTACGGCGCACGTCTTTGTGTCGGGTCGTGGAAGGCTGGCGCGCCTTGTCACCCCTATGAAACCGGAAGTAACTTGAACTTTCGCCCCCGGGAGGTCGTGCCTACCGGGTAAGTCCTTTTTGCCCGGCGCCCTTAATGTCCAACGTCGACAAGCTGAAAAAAAAGGCTGCCGAATTCGAGCAGAAGAAATCGTTCGACAAAGCGCTCGAGGTCTATCTTCAGATCATCGAACAGACCGGGGACCAGGAGGACCGTGACGTCACGGTCTATAACCGGGTTGGCGACCTCAATTTGCGCCTGAACAGGACCGACCAGGCCGTCAACTACTACGAGCAGGCCGTCGACCTGTACACAGAGGGCGGCTACCTCAACAACGCCATCGCGCTCTGCAACAAGATTCTGCGCCATGCGCCCGCCCGCCATCAGATCTACTACAAGCTCGGTAAGATCTCCGCCAAGAAGGGCTTCAATAGCGACGCCAAGAAGAATTTCCTCGAGTACGCCGATCGCATGCACCGCGCCGGCCGCGAAACCGACGCGTTCAAGGCGCTCCAGGAGTTCGCCGATCTTTGCCCAGGGCAGGACGACATCCGGCTGATGCTCGCCGACCAGCTGGCCAAGGCCGGTAAGAACGCCGAGGCGATCGAGCAGCTGCAGATCCTGCACGAATCACTCGACGCCGAAGGCCGCTCGGGCGAGGCGGAAGCAACCGTGCAGCGGATGCACTCGCTCGATCCGAACATCGTTCCGCGCCGATCGAAGACTCCGGTCAAGAGCGATGCCGGCGGCCTCGTCTTCCTCGACGTGGGTGGATCACCGACAAAGCCGCGGCCCAAGATCGAAGCGCCCGTGTCCAAAGCGCCGATGCGGCCTCGCACGCCGCCGCATGTTAAACCGTCTCCCGAATACGAACAGCTGCCCGACATCGAGCTGCTGCCCGAGCTCGAGCCGCTGCCGGACTTCGAGCCGACTGCGGGCGATCCGCTCCCGACTCTGGATTTCGACCCGATTCCCGGCCTCGAGCGCGGTTCATCTGTCGAGGACCACGAGCCGGATGCTCCGGTCGCCGACGATATCGAGCCGGCATTCGATTTGTCGCTCGCCGAGACCGACGTCTCCCCGCTCGAAGGCCTGGAGTCCATCGCCGATCCATCCTCGTTCGTGATCGATCCGCAGGACAGCACGGCAAACTCGACGATCGAGGGACTGGTGCCCTCGGAGTCCGGCCTCAGCGACCACGAGTCCGGCCTGGGCACCAACGAGCCCGGCCTTGGTGAGCCTCTTCTGGACGAGGACCCTCTCGCCGGGCTCAACGTCATCGAGGGCGATCGGTTCTCCACGCATGAGCCGCACACAATGCGGACCGAAGCTGCCCCCGAGGCTGAAGTGGAGGAATTCGAATCGCTCGATCTCGATATCGAGGAAGAAGCACCGAGGGGGGAAGCCGAAGACCGCGAAGTGAAGCCCACTCGCCCGTCGGGCGGCAGACCCGCGCACAGAACTCCGCCGAGAAAGGAAGCCAGCCGCGAGGAGAGGGAAGAGGAGAAGCCTGACGCAGAGGAAGACGATCCCGAGCCAAGACTGGGCAGGCCGAAGCTCGTCGAGCCGCTTCGCATGACGCGTCCGAAGCCGAAGAAGCCGAAGACGCCGCAGCGCGAAGAGTCGCCGGCGCAGCGCGCGCCCGTCAATCCATTCATGCGTCAGACCGCGAAGCCCAGGACGTCGTCGCCGAAACCGGCGCCGCGGCAGGGCACGCCGCCCTCTGAAATTCCGCGTGCGGCAACGCCCAAGAACAATTCGCCGCAACGAACCTCGGACGACAACTTCGTCAACCTTGCGGACTGGCTCCGGGACGAGAGCGCTCCGCGCTCGACGCGCATGGTCGCTGCCGAGGACCCGACGCGCGCTGAAGGCGAGCAGGCAGACTTCACCGACATGCTCGAGAAGTTCAAGGCCGGTGTTGCCGCCAACGTCGACGACGAGGACTTCGACAGCCACTACGATCTGGGCGTTGCCTACAAGGAGATGGGCCTGATCGACGAAGCGGTGTTTGAGTTCCAGAAGGCGCTGCGCGGGGCAACGCAGCGAATCCGCGCCTACGAGGCGCTCGGTCAGTGCTTCATCGAGCGCAACGAGCACGACGTGGCCATTACCGTGCTTGGGCGCGCGCTGCGCGAACCGGGGATGGAGGATGAGGATCTCATCGGCGTGCTCTATCTCCTCGGCTTCGCATCCGAGGGCGCCAAGAAAGCGCGCGACGCCGCGGCGTACTACCAGCGGGTGTTCGCCATCGACATCGACTTTCGGGATGTGAGCAAGCGCCTCAAGCAGATGACCAAGGCCGCAGCGAAGTGAGATCGGCCGCGGCCGCCCAGGACCGGCGCACTCCGAACGGAACGACGCAGCGTGGAGGCACCCTCCAGGCGATCCAGCTTCCTGTCCGTGAGAAGCTCGACGACGTGTCACAGGCGATGGCGCGCATCGTCGCCAGCGACATGCCACTCGTCGGCCAGGTGAGCGCGCACCTGCTCGCCATGCGCGGCAAGCTGTTTCGTCCGACGCTCCTGCTCCTCTCGAGCGAGGTCGCCGAAAAACCTGAGGAGAAGGCGGTCACGCTCGCCGCGGCACTCGAGCTGATTCATCTCGCCACGCTCGTCCACGACGACGCCGTCGACCACTCGGCCCTGCGTCGCGGCATGCCGACCGTCAACGCGCTGTTCAGCCATCAGATCTCCGTGATCATGGGAGATTTTCTCTACTCCACCGCGCTCACCCATCTGGTGAGGCTGGGCGATCTCGAGGCGCTCCAGGCACTGACGCGAGCGTCAACCGAGATGACCCTCGGCGAGATGAGGCAGCTCGCCGTCACCGAGCCGCTTCGCTTCACCGAGCGCGAATACTACGATCTCATTCGCTCCAAGACGGCCTCGCTGATGCGCACCGCGTGCGAGCTGGGCGCGCTTTCAGGCGCGCGACGCCACACCAACGCCCTCGGGGACTTTGGAGAGAATCTCGGAATGGCGTTCCAGATCGCGGATGACCTGCTCGACTACCGCGAAGAGAAGGAGACCACCGGCAAGCCGTCGGGTCTCGACCTGCGCGAACACAAGGTGACGCTTCCATTGATCCACGCGCTCCGCGAGATGTCCGCGCCGTCCCGGAAGGAAGTCGAGCGACTGTTCGACAGCGAGGCGTTGAGCGACGACGACATCACGTCGGTGGCTCGAATCGTTGAAGAGAACGGCGGGTTCGAGTACGCGCGCGAACGTGGTGAGCAGTACGCCGAAAAGGCTCACGGCGCGCTCGCGGATTTGCCCGACACGGTAGCGCGCCGGTCACTCGCAGCGTCAATTTCATACGTCATGGAGAGACACTCATAATGCCACCACCACGCGGCCATAGCCGGCGGAGCGGGCTCTTTCACGCCCTCGTTCTGGCGACGGGCTTCATTACCGGCGGCCTGCTGACGCAGGTGGGGCGCAGGTTCCTGCCGCCGGGCGCGGCGAAGGAGTTCTTCACGACGGGCGTGACCCCGGCCATCGGGCCGTTGCCCGTGGATTTGGTTATACTCAAGTTTGCCATCGGCCCAATCGCGCTGGATGTGTCACTTTTGAGCCTGTTGGGTGTACTCGTGGCGTACCTCATAGCGCGTTCGCTTTTCTAGGAGTCTTCTATGTTCGGCAATCTGGGGTTCCCCGAGCTGTTGATAATCATGGTGGTGATCCTGCTTCTCTTCGGAGCGAAGCGGATCCCCGAGATCGCGGGCTCGATGGGGAAAGGAATCAGGGAATTCAAGAAGAACATCAACGACGCGACGCGGGAAGTCACGGCGGAGACGAAGCCGCCGCTCGAGTCGGATACGCAATCGCGCCTGACCTCGGCCGAGCTCGAACGTCGGCGCGTTGACGCTGACGAGGCGGAGCGGCCCGCGCCGAAGAGGCTGCTTTAGGGGCTCCGCTGCACGGCAACCGCACGGGCGGGATGCGTCAGAGGCGTACGGAAAACTGACCAAAAGAATGGGATCCGAGATCTCAGAATCGCAGATCCCAGGTCTTAGTCACGTTCAGTTCAGTTACTGCGTGGTTCTCCGAGCCGAAGCCTCAACTTGTTTCCGCCTATCATCGATCTTGGCGACCGCCCGAAGATTGGTAAGAAACGCCCGAACCCTCTGCTGCCTCAACTGCTGCAGCGCCTGCCCCCGCATCAGATTCTTCTGAGCCTCGAACGCCGAGCGACTCGCCGGAATCCGATTGTCAACGCGCTCGACAACCACCTCTCCCATCGAACGAATCGGCTCGCTTACGGTGCCGAGCGGCAGCGTGAAAGCCGCGCCCACTGCCTCCGGCGCCTGCGCCAGCTCGGGCACTCCGGTTACACGAGTGAAGGGTTTTGTGGAAATAACCTGCAGGCCCATCAGTTTGGCCGCTTGCTCGAGCGAGCTGGCCGAGGCGACACCCGCGTAGTTCCGCGCCTGCGGAATCAGCGCGTCGATCTTCTTCTGCCTCAGCAAATAGGTGCGAATGTCCTGCTTTGCCTGGTCGAGCGTGAGCGTTCCACCGGGCGTCAGTGAATCGAGGCGCGCGAGGTAGTAACCATCCTCGGCGTCGAACAGCTCGCTCGTCTCGCCCGGCTTTGAGCCCTGGAACGCCCACGGGCCGACGCTCGGGATGTACCGACCATTCACCGTCAGCGTGTTGCCCTCGATCACCGGACTCTTGATCACGGGAATCTGGAGAATACGCGCCGCCGAATCGAACTTGGCCGGTTGATCGGTCGATGCAGCCATGCGCGCCAGAGAATCGGCCCGGCGATCGGTTTTCGCGGCGGCGGAATCACTCTGTTGGATGTGGAGCAGGATGTGGCTCAGGGTGAGCGTATCGCCCTTCCGCGCATCGAGTTTGATCAGGTGATACCCGAACTGCGTCAGCACCGGCTGCGAGATTTCTCCCGGCTTGAGTGCGAACGCCGCGGCCTCGAACGGGGCGACGAATCGCCCCTTCGGACCCTTCCCGAGTGAGCCGCCATTTGCCGCGGACACGGAGTCGGCCGACTCGGCGCGCGCGACATCCGCGAACTTCTCGCCGCCGAGTATCCTGGATCGCAGCGAGAGGAGACGTGCGCGAACCGCTGCAGAATCGGCGGAGGTAACGGTGCGCGGCACGATGATCACCGAGACCTTTGCCGTGCCGGAACGCTCGAACAGCTTCTTGTGCGTGTCGTAGTACGCGCGGACTTCGTCGTCGCTCACGCGAACGGCGGAGTCGGAGATGCGCTCCGGCTCGAATGCGACGAACGAGATTTGCGCCGTATCGTTCGCATCCTGAAAGCGGCGCCACAGCTGCTCGTCCGAGATGTACACGTCGGCCGCGACCTGGTCGAAGAGCTTTTCCTTCGGGATTTCCGTCCGGTAGTACTGCTCGAGCTGGTACAGGAGGCCGCCCTGCTTCGTCGCGGGACTGGCGAGAAACCGCTGGTACTTGGCCGGATCGAACTGTCCGTCCGTCTGGAGCTCGGGCGCCTGCACCAGCTGCGGGGGCGGGCTGTACCGTGCCGCCTGGAGAATTTCGTCGTCTGTTACGGTGATGCCGCGCCGCCGGTATTCCTGGCGGAGCAGGGCGTCACTGACAAGCTGGTCGTAGGCCTGGTCCATCAGTCGAGCCCTTTCGTCGAGCGAGATGCTCTGACTGCTGCGCTGAGTCTCGTCCTGCTCGAGGTTTTGCGTCACCTGGTACCAGGTGGTGGCGAGGATGTCTTCGCCATTGACCGTGGCGACGGCGGTGGTGCTCGTCACTGGGGCTCTGCCGAGGAGACCCGAAGTCTGGGCCAGGAGAAAACCGCCGACAAACAGCACGACGATGAGTATCCAGATGTATTTTGCGGAGGCCCGCATTGCTTGCAACAAGGGCACTACTCCTTACACGAAATTGAGGGGTCCCCGGTCACGGGGGCGAGATGGCGTATAGCCTTGTAAGCTATGAGTTTGGGTGATAGAGATGCAAGTCGCGCGAAAGCGGAGATTGCTGCATCTTTCAGTTGGTACATGAGCGTGAAACCGAAGTTCCGGGAAGTTGCTGCACGATTGAGCCGAGGAAAGCGATGGATTACGACCGGTTGCGGGAGTTGCAGGAAAAATTCGAGGAGAACCCCCGTCGGTACTTCGCCCCACTTGCGAACGAGTATCGCAAAGGGGGGCAGCCCAAGCGTGCGATAGAGATCTGCAGGTCGCAGCTCACGCAGATGCCCGGGCACATGAGCGGGCAGATTGTGTACGGCCAGTCGTTGTACGAGTGCGGCGAGTTCGAGGAGGCGCGGCAGGTGTTCGAGCGCGCGCTCGCGTTGGATCCCGAGAATCTCATTGCATTGAGATCGCTGGGCGACATGTCGCTGCAAAGCGGCGACACCGTCGAGGCGCGCAAGTGGTATCAGAGACTGCTCGATGCGGATCCAAAGGATCCCGCTGTGGTCGCGCTTGTAACTGAAATCGACGCCGCGGCCGAGGCTGCGCCCGTTCCCACGCCGCAGGAGATCCCCGGAGTCGACGAAGATGCCGGCGACCAGGCGATTCCGTTCATCGCCGATCTCGGGGGCGCGCCGGTTGATGCTGAACCCGCCTCACCCGCGCCGTCATCTCCTCCCGAAGCGACGGCGACTTCGCGGGCGGCCGAGGCAGAGGCGTCATCCGAGCCCGCATCCGAGCCAGTCCCCATCGAAGCC
>DATHHC010000156.1:0-2599 GCA_035317285.1 Gemmatimonadaceae bacterium
GCTCGGCTGGGACGTCACCGTCGTCGATCACCGTCCCCTTACGAACGCACACTCCACGCGCTTTCCGGGTGCGCGTGTCGTCGAGTGCGCAGAAGCGGTTCTGCTCGCCGATGTGGTGCCGCTCACCCCTCGATCGGCCGCCGTCGTGATGTCCCACCATCTCGCCCGCGACCGCGACTACGTGCAGGCGCTGCTCGCCGCAAACGTAGGATACGTGGGCGTGCTTGGCCCTCGTGCCCGGACTGAGCGGATGCTCGCCGAAATCACCGCTGCTAGCGCCGCACCCGCGACGGTCGGCGATCACTTCTTCTCTCCGGTCGGAATGGACATCGGTGGCGAAGGTCCGGATGCAATCGCGCTCGCGATCATCTCCCAGGTCTCGGCCGTGACGAGTGGCCGCGCGGGCGGACATCTGCGCGATCGTCGCGCGCCGCTCCACGCATCGCCTCGTCCCGTCGCGGCGACAGGTAACGTCTGATCAACGACTTTTCGCCCCCTCGGATCGGAGCCGTCGTTCTCGCGGCGGGAGCATCGACGCGATTGGGGTTTCCGAAGCAGTTGATCGTTCACGAAGGCGAAGCACTCGTGCGACGCACTGCCCGAATCACGGTTGAAGCGGGCGCGAGCCCGGTGATTGTGGTTCTCGGCTCAAACGCGGAGATGATCGCGCCGGCTTTATCGGGACTTCTGTCGGTTACGACGGTTGTAAACGGGGAATGGAGCACGGGGCTATCATCCTCGCTCGCCGTTGGGCTTACGGCGTTATTCAAGGTCGCACCCTGCGATGCGGTGCTGGTCACGCTTGCCGACCAGCCACGCGTTGACTCGGTCGCCCTTAAGCGGCTGATTGCCGCGTTCGGCGGCGAGCGACGTATCGTAGCCTCGGCCTATGATCAAACGATGGGAGTGCCCGCCGTATTCGGGCGAGAGCACGTGGACGCACTAAGAGCCCTCACTGGCGACGCGGGTGCCGGGGCATGGCTGCGCAGCCGGCCCGGTGAGGTTACATGTGTTCCACTTGACGCCGCCGCCATTGATATAGACACCCCCTCGGACGCGGCGCCGATTGCCAATCTCGCCTGGCGCTCGTCTACTTGATATGGGAAAACTCTTCGCTTTCGTTGGCTCCACCATCGGCGGCTACGCCGGCTGGGCCCTTGGGGCGACGGTTGGATTGACGACCGCTGTCATGGTCAGCATGGTCGGCACCGGTATCGGCATGTACTACGGCCGCCAGATCGCTAAGAACTACATCTAGTAGCCGGAAACGACATCGACTGGCAACGCAAAAAAGGCGCGCTCACCTGAGCGCGCCTTTTTCATTTTGATACCTGCCGGTCGAATCAAACTGACTGCTGAACTACCATTGCCTGATTGAGCTTGAGCGAGATTCGTCCACCATTCGGCACGCAGCCGTCGTACTTCCCGGTCACGCCCGCGACCACCGCTCCGGCTGCGGCGCCAGTCGCTGCGCCAATCACCGTGGACTTCGTTTTGTGTCCGAAGATCTGTCCGATGATCGCGCCGACCACAGCACCGGTGGCGACTTTCCTACCATCGTTGCTTGCGTCGCCGTTCCGAACCTTCTCGACCTGCGCCGAAGTAACTTGTGAGTTGACAGGGTAGGTCGTGCCATTGAAGGCGATCGACTTGACCACGAACTCCATTTCGATATTGTCGTTCGCGTTCTCGCTGCGCTTGAGCGAGGTCAGCTCGATCACCGCGGTAGCGCCGGCCGGAATCGCAACGCCGTTCGAGCCCTGAACTGATTCAGCCACACTCGCGGTGAAACGGTCCCCCACTGCGTATTTGTCAGTACAAACGCGTTGACCCGAGTAAAGCGAGATTTCCGATCCGCTCGCGATCGTGCCGATCCCGCGCTCGGCGCCAGTGGTGCCTTCCGTTACCGTGTTCCCATTGGCGGTCACGGGAGCGGGGGCGGACTCAACGGGCTGCGGAGCTGATCGCGGGGTCGTCGCAACGCGACGCGGATTCCTGCTCGGCGTCAAAATCTCGGATGGCGTCTTCCGCTGTGAGACTTTCGGCTTCGGGGCTGCCGGCTTCGGAGCCGGAGCGATCGTTACCGGGACGTCCTTGAGCTGCGGCTGCGCCATCGTGTCGGCGTTGGCGAGCTGGATGTCGTGAGCCAGCGAAGTGTCCTGGGCCAGCGCGTCTTCGGGCCTGTCGCCCTGCTTGCACGCGCCCAGTGCCAGAATAGCAACACAGAGGACCGGTGTGGCGATCCTCGAGAATTTGGTTTGCATGATTGTCATCTCGGAAAACGAAAAAGGGATGCGGTCTGATTTCGGCCGCACCCCCTGCTTAGCTAGAAGCGCGGGATGCGGCGGACTGGATTATTTCCACCGATGGGAACACGGGACCTGCTCGCACCACCAACTCGACCAATCGGGAATGGAATCCGCTGGTTGATCGAAACGTGGCGACCGTCTGTGCGAGTATCGCAGTCGTCAGTATCTCCGACGACACCACCGCGAATCACAGCGCCCAGGATCGTGCCGAGGACTGCGCCAGCACTCGAACCACCTCTGCCGACGCTCCCATCGTCACCACCAGACGACGAACCAGTTGGATAGGAAAC
>DATHHC010000157.1:0-8622 GCA_035317285.1 Gemmatimonadaceae bacterium
AGTTCCAGATGCAATCAGGACGTGGCCGAACTCCGAATAGTCGCCCGGCAGATGAAAGGCGACCTGCTGGCCCTGGTTGACCGACGCGCTCGAAAGATCTTCATCGATTGCGACGGTGAGCGGTGTGCCGGCGGGAATGACCACGGGCATTTGTGTGCGCGAGTTGGCCGCGGCTCTGGCGCGCTCGCCGCTGCCGTTGGATTGAGCAATGAGCGGAACAGCCGCCAGCGTCGCTGCCGCCAGCACTATTGCCCGAATGGAACCCTTCATATTTACTCTCCGAAAAAGTTGCTCCGCAAGATCGCGGAATGCACTCGTTCATAGTCAAGGAGGGGGCCATGTTCAGCTCAGCGGGAATAGTGCATCGTTAACGCCACATTACAGACGCTAAGCACTTCAGTAATCGCGACTGGCGATTGAGCGGTTTTCGGCTGGCGCAGCGCTGGCCGTTCCATCACTTTCTACTCCTCGCTACCGGAGCCCTGCCCATGGCCGACTTCACCAAAGAATGGATCGAGCACCTGAAGACGCAGATCGCGGGACGGATGAAAGTCGTCGCGGACACGATGGATCCGCAGGCCTACGATGAGCTCGTTACAGACCTTGCCTGGTTTACCTTCCGCTTCGCGCGCGACCCGGATACCAAGATGAGGAAAGTTTTCCGCTGAATTCCCCGCTCCAGCGGCATTAGATTCGCCGTAGAGTGCAGTCGGCACCAAACCCGGAGGCGCCAATGGCGAAGTGCGAAGTCTGCGGAAACGATTACGACAAGTCGTTTGCCGTCACGATGAAGGGGAAAGCGCACACCTTCGACTCTTTCGAGTGCGCCATCCATGCGCTGGCGCCGAAGTGCTCGCACTGCGGCTGCAAGATCATTGGCCACGGCGTCGAGAGTAAGGGAACTTTCTATTGCTGCGCCAGCTGCGCCGAGATGTCGGGCATCAAGGGACTCGAGGACCGCATTTAGATGCAGACGCGAGGGAAATCAGAGTGAAGTGGAAGAATAGAGGTGATCCGAACGGCAAGATCGGCGACGAAAGAGTGCGCACCAAGTTCGCCTGGACGCCGGTTGAAGCGGATGATGGTTTTACATATTGGCTCGCGCCCGTCGTGGTCCGGGAAAAGCTTCTGCCCAAGGTTACACGCGGCGGCTTCGAGGACGATGAGCAGACGTGGCAAATCGTCGAGGCCAAGCCCGTGAGCGGCGGGAAAAAGGACCGCAAGAAATAGCGGCTCGCCTGCTTGCCACTCACGATTGATCTCAACGCCGACCTGGGAGAGGGCTTCGGAGACTCCCACGCCCGGCTGGACGAGGCACTCCTCGATCTCGTATCCTCCGCGAACATCGCCTGTGGCTTCCACGCCGGCGACGCGATAACGATGCGCGATACGGTGAGAGCGGCGAAGCTTCGCGGAGTAACCATCGGCGCACACCCGTCGTATCCCGACATCCCTGGGTTCGGCAGACGCGAGCTAGGTCTTCCGACGAAAGAGATCTCGCGCCACGTCGCCTACCAGATCCGCGCCCTGCGCGAGGTATGCGGAGCCGAGGGCGCAAGGCTCTCCTACGTAAAGCCGCACGGCGCGTTGTACAATCGGGCCGCGCGGGATCGAGACGCCGCCACCGCTGTGGTGACGGCAATTCGCGACGTCGAAGCATCGCTGACCCTGCTTGGACTGGCGAAGAGCGAGATGGCCCGCGCCGCGGACCGCGCCGGAATCGCGTTCGCGAGCGAGGCGTTCGTCGACAGAGCTTACCAATCCGATGGAACGCTGGTGCCGCGCGACCAGCCAGACGCGGTGATCCACGACGTGAAGGGGGCTGTCCAGCGCGCGGTGATGCTCGTCAAGGGACAGACCATAACAGCCGACGACGGTTCCGAGCTCCACATCTCAGCTCAATCGCTGTGCGTTCATGGTGACAACGCCGATGCGTCCGCGATCCTGCGGTCGCTGAATGCCCGTCTCAGGGAATCCGGCGTGACGATTGCGCCCTTTGCCGCTTGATTCGTCCGCCGCTCCGTGCGCACCCCCTGGGCGATTCTGCCATTGCCATTGTGTTTGGCACCGATCGCAGCGCTGAGCTTCTCCGTCAGATTCAAACCGCCGCCCGCTCGCTGGAAGCGGCCGCCATCCCACACGTTGAGGACGTCGTTCCCGCCTACCTCGCACTCACAGTATTCTACGATTCGCTTCGCACATCGTACGAAGAGATTTCCGGGACGCTGCTAGCCGCGTGCGATCCGGCGACGCGCACCAAGGCAAAGGCTGACAAGCCGCCACGAGAACATCGTATACCCGTCCGATACAATGGAATGGATCTGGACGCGGTCGCCGTGGCCACGGGGCTCTCAGTCGAAGAGATAATCGCGCGCCACTCGGGCAGGACGTACACGGTCGATCTGCTCGGGTTCGTTCCGGGGTTTGCCTACCTGAGCGAGCTCGACGCGTCGTTGCAGATCCCGCGTCGCGCCGAGCCACGCCCCCGGATCGCCGCGGGTAGCGTCGGCATTGCCGCGGCACAAACCGCCGTCTATCCGCTCGACACCCCGGGCGGCTGGCACATCATCGGTAGCACCGAGACAGTGATGTTCGACGCAACGCGCGACACGCCCGCGCTTCTCGCGCCCGGTGACACCGTGCGCTTCGAGCGCGCTGCATGATCACGATCACGCGGGCGCCTCCCTACCTCACCGTGCAGAACGGCGGGCGAAAGCATTCGCGCTCATTCGGAGTGCCGCGCGGCGGTGCGATGGACTTGTTTGCGATCCGTGCCGCCAACGCACTCGTTGGAAACTCCCTCGACGCCGCGGCGCTTGAATGGGCCCTCGGCGGCGGCACTGTACGGTTCGATCGCGATTGCGTTTTTGCGATCGGAGGCGCGATGGCGCGGGCGACCATATCAGGAAGGGTCGTCGCGCCGTGCACGACCACCTACGCGCGCGCTGGTGACGAGTTCACGGTCGAGCAGATCACGAGCGGGCGTTTTCTCTACCTCGCGTGCGACGGAGGCATCGATGTCCCAGTCATCCTCGGCAGCCGATCCACCTATCTCCCTGGACGTTTCGGAGGATACCAGGGACGAAGTCTGAGGAGCGGAGATTCAGTCGCATTGGGTCCACCACCCGGCGCGCGGCCGGCTGAGGGGTTTCACTCCGCCGCCGATTTGATGCCACGCTACGACAGCGCAATCGTTCACATTACGCCGACCAGTCAGACAGATCTGTTCGACGAGTCCGCCTGGCGCACTCTGACCGAGAGTGACTACAGAGTTTCCACCGCGTCCGACCGCACTGGTTACAAGCTCGACGGGCCAGCGCTCAGGAATTCGCTCGGGGCGCTTCCGTCGGAGGCCAGTTGCCCGGGCGCGATTCAAATACCCGGCGACGGACGCCCGATCGCGCTGATGGCCGATGCCCCCACCGTAGGAGGCTACCCCAAGATCGCCGTTATCAGCGAAGCCGATCTTCCGATCCTTGCACAGCGCCGCCCGGGCGAAACGATCAGGTTCCAGCTCATCACGATCGAGCAGAGCCAGCGCGCGCTCAGGCGCCGCGCGTCGGACATGCACACAATCAGCCAACTCGCGAGCCGTTCGTCGCTCGCGTGAACCCCTTGCCCGCAAATCCGTATTAAGATGGAGAAACGGGGCGGCAAAAAAGCTCGTTCGGCGGGCGCGGCTCCTGCAGGTTAAATCTCAATAGCGGCGCATTTGCCCGACTCGACCACTGCTGAGGGACAATACCAATGGAACGAACCGATAGAGAAACCGCGAAGCTGGATGCGGGGGCCGATCAGTCCGATATCGACCAAGGCGGCGTCAAGGGTCGCGTGAAAGGCGTGGCAGCCTCAATCAGGAAGCAGGCTTCCACCCTGCCGGCGATCCTCGCCGACGAACTCGAGGCGGGCGCCGAAGCGCTGCGTCGGCGGCCGGCGACGACCGGGAAGAGGCCGGGAACGGCCGTGGCGGTTGCCGACAACTCCAGCATCACCGCTGTAACCGACACTCTCGCCAGCGGAATGCAGTCGAGTGCCGAGTGGCTCCGCGATGCCGACCTCGACAAGATCAAGGAGGGCGTCGAGAAACAGGTCAAGGAGCATCCGGGCAGAACGCTTCTGGTCGCCCTTGGCGCCGGCTATCTGCTTGGCAAGGTTTTTCGGCGCTAGCCCGTAGGCGGGGCCCGCCACAACTCAATCTTGCGCCGATAGCCGTGGCCTCCTATGTAGGACGCCGGACGACAGCCAGCGTGGGGAAAGGCTTATAGGACATTTTCCAAAGGCCTGACAGCCGGGCTCCGCCTGCGGTGATATTCTGCCTCGTCGTTCGCGTCCCACACTCGCCAACGCGGAGGTACCGCTGCGCCCTCGGCTCTATGTCGGAATCGCTGTCCTGCTCGCGCCCATGCTCGCAGCAGTCGTGGCGCCGGTTGGCCAGCCGGAATCTTCTGCCTTTGCGCAGCAGGCCACAAGGCCGCGCGCTCCGTTCCGCGTACCGTCGATCGATGAGCTGAAAGACAGCGTATACCGGGCATCCGCGCTTCGAGGGCGCGCGATCCTTCTCGCGACACGCGACAGCCTTCCGCACAACGTCGGCAATTCGCTCCGCTGCGCCAGTTGTCACCTCGACGGCGGCCTGCGGCGCGACGCAATGCCCTGGATCGGCAGCTTCGCCCGCTTCCCTCAGTACCGCGCCAGAAGCGGCAAAGTGGATCTCATCGAGGACAGGATCAACGACTGCTTCCGGCGAAGCATGAATGGCAGCGCGCTCGCCCCCGCGGGCAGGGACATGCGCGACATCGTCACGTATTTCGCCTTTCTTTCGAGCGGAATGCCGGTCGGAGCGGAGATGGAGGGCCAGGGTTTTCCGCGGCTTCAACCCCTCCGCGGCGATCCGCAGCGCGGTGCGGGCGTTTTTGCGACGACGTGCGCACGTTGTCATGGCGCGAACGGCTACGGCACCGCCCTCGCACCCCCACTTTGGGGTCCCCGCTCGTACAACGTTGGAGCCGGAATGGCGAGAATCAACACCGCCGCTTCGTTCATTCACGCGCTGATGCCGATCGATCGCGCTCAACGCCTCAGCCCACAGCAGGCGTTCGACGTTGCGAGCTACGTCAACACACGGCCCCGCCCCGATTTCCCGGCGAAAACGCGCGACTGGCCGCGCGGCGGGAAACCCGACGACGCCGATTATCACGTTCTACCACCCACCCATCCACCGGAGAAACCAAGATGAGCGAATCCTCACCACCACGCCGAGAGTTTCTCGGCAAGCTTGCGGCGGGTGCCGTCGCACTCGGCCTCAGCGGCACGATTCCGAGCGCGTTCGCCGGAGAGCGCAGGCTCAATACTGATGTGCAACCCAGCGACAAATGGCTCTCTGCCGTGACTGGCAAGCACCGTCAGATCTTTGACATGCCCCAGCATGAAAACGGCATGGGTCTGCTGCACGTCCGGAACTATCTCAACACCATGCGCGATACGTACAAGGTCAAGCACCCCGACGTCACCGCGGTGGTCACGCTGTACGGGATGACCACGCTGCTCGGATTCAACGACGCAATGTGGGCGAAGTACGGAATCGCGACTCCTCTCAAGGTGGTGGACACGTCGAACTCCCCGCCGAAGGAAAACGTCTTTTACAATCCACCGGCGGGCTCTCCTGCGCTGGCGGTTGCGGGCGCGCCGATTCCGATTCCCTCCGACTCATCAATCTCGGCGCTCCAGCAGCGCGGCGCGGTGTTCATTCTGTGCAACAATGCCTTCAATCTCTGGATGGCATTGCTCGGGAAAGAAAAAGCTCCGGAACTCCGCAAGGAATTCGAGGCCAACATGCTTCCAGGCGTCTACCTCGTGCCAGCGATGGTTGTGGCCATAAACCAGGCCCAAACGAATGGGTGCACCTACATGTATCTGTGACCTTTTTGAAACCGAATGAATGCCGCAACGATCGCTTTCGATTTCAGCGTTAACATCTCGAAGTGTGGCGCGTCTCTCATGCTGAACGGTGCGCGATTGCGCCCACCCAAAATCTGGATCCTCGCTAGAGGAAGGAGACAAGAGATGTCGAAAGCGAAGCTTGCGGCGTTCGCGGCCGCTCTGGTTCTGGCAGTCAGCTCACAGGCCTCGGCTCAGTCCAGTCAGGCCGCGCTGAAAGCGCCCCCGCAAATCACCAAGTCGAAACTCGTCGCGTGGTGCAAGAGCCACCCGAGCGCAACTGCGGATTGCAAGGAAGTTCGTGCCGACAATCGTGAAATTCGCTCGGATCGGAAGGAGATTCGCGCCGACCGCAGAGAAGTGAAAGCGGATATCAAGGCCGGCGACAAGAAGGAAGCAAGGCAGGATGCGAAGGAAGTGAAGTCTGATCGCAAGGATCTCCGCCAGGATCGCAGGGACAGACGCGGAGACGTACGCGACATTCGCAAGAACGCTCCCAACCGTTAGCAGTTCGCCATTACAACACAGCCCACCACCGTTGAACCGGTGGTGGGCTGTTCATTTCCCCGATGCGTTTGCTATCGCGCCGGCGCCAGCGTCGGTGGATTGCTGGCCTTCAGGTACCGGGCGAGATAGGAGTCGGTAACCTGGCGAATGAGTCTCGCACTCGCGCCGTTGTACGCGGCTCCGTGCCGGCCCGGCGGATAGATGCGCAGCTCCGCATCACGACCGGCGTTTGTGAGCGCCGTCAGGAGTTGCATCGTGTTCTGCGGATGAACATTGTCGTCCATCAAGGAATGGATGAGAAGCAGATTGCCGCGCATCTTCGCCGCCTGCTCGACCGGCGCGCTCTCGACGTACCCACTCAGGTTGTCGTTGAGCAGGCTCATGTAGCGCTCGGTATAAATCGTGTCATAAAGCCTCCAGTCGCCCACCGCCGAGTTCGCCACGCCGACCGGAAATAGCTCGGGATACGCTTCCATCGTAAATACGGCGCTGTATCCGCCGTAACTCGTGCCGACAATCGCCACTCGCTTTGAATCGATATAAGTCTGCTTCGCGAGATATCGCGCGGTCTCCGCGAAATCGAGCGCTTCGTACTTGCCGAGGTGCTTGTAGACGATCTTCATGAACGCGCTGCCGTAGTTGTTGGTCCCGCGATTGTTCACCCCGACGATGATGTAGCCTTCCTGCGCGAGCCACTGCGTCCAGCCGCTCGTCGCGAACTGATTGTAAACCTGCTGCGAGCCAGGACCGCCGTAGATATCGAAGATGACCGGATAGCGCTTATTGGGATCGAATGGAATCGGCTTGACGATGCTGGCGTCGATGCGCGCACCGTCCGACGTCGTGAACGAAAAGATCTCGGCGGGAGAATAGGCGTGGGTCTGCAGCCAGGTCGTCGTCGCCGTGTTGTTCTCCAGCGTGCGCAGCTTCTGGCCGGCGGCCGCCCATATCTCCACCTGCGTCGGCTGCTTCAGCGACGAATACCGGTCGATGAAGAACGTCGCCGTCGGCGACATGTTGATGCGGTGGTTTCCTTCCGCGGTGGTGATGCGGTGCTGACCGCTGCCATCGAAGCGAATCGAGTAGAGCTGACGCTGTAGGGGCGATGCTTCGGTCGACGTGTAGTAGATCGTCTGCTTCTTCGCGTCACTGCCCTCGACGCGCGTGACGCTCCACTGTCCCTTCGTCACCTGGTTGACGAGCTTCCCGGAGTAGTCGTAGCGATAGAGGTGCTGGAATCCGTCGCGATCGGAGAGCCAGAAGAACTCGTGCGAATCCGACGGGAACGTCATCATGTCTTCGACGCCCGCGTAGAAGTCATATACATCGAGCCAGGTCTTCGATGTCTCGGTCATCACCTGGCGGCGGCCGCCCGTTTTCACATCGAAGAAAAAGAGCTTCATCGTGTTCTGCGGGCGGTTGAGCGTGATGACCGCCAGAGTGTCCGGCCTGCTCGTCCAGTAGATGCGGGGAACGTAGAACTCACCCTTCTCGCCGGTATCGAGCCACGTGTTCTGGCCCGTGGAAACGTTGACGACGCCGATTCGCACCGTCGCGTTCGAGTCGCCGACCTGCGGAATGCGGAGCTTCTCCCACTCCTGGTGCATGCCCGAATAGTCGGAGATCTGAATCTCGGGCTCCGCTGAATCGTTCAGCTGCCAGTAGGCGATGTAGGTGCTGGCGGGCGACCACTTCCACGCCTGCGCCAGCCCGAACTCCTCCTCGTACACCCAGTCGAAATGCCCGTTGTAGATATGCTCCGACGCGTCGCGCGTCAGGCGCTTCTCCTGGTGCGTCGAGAGATTGGTGACGTACATGTCGCCACCGCGCTCGAAGCCCAGCATCGCACCGTTGGGCGAGAGCTCACCGGTTCTGGCTCCCTTGGTGGCGAGCTGCACGCTATGGTCCGCAAGCGAGTAGATGTAGAAATCGGAGATTCCGGACCGGCGATAGATCGGCTGGAAATTGGACGAGAAAACCAGGTGCCTCGAGTCCTGCGCCCATTCGAACGAGTCGTAAGCGAAGGGCTGACTCGTCCCGGGGAATGTGAGCCCGGTGTTGGTGAACAGAACCGTGTCGCTGCCCGTAGCAGGGTTGTACGCCCGAATCACCGGCGTCCCGGTGCGCGCATCGCGGTCAATGTAGGAGAATCGCTTCCCGTCTTCTATCCAGTTCACG
>DATHHC010000158.1:0-4569 GCA_035317285.1 Gemmatimonadaceae bacterium
GTGTCAGGCCAGGCGGCTCTCGTCGACCTGGTGCCGGGAACGATGACCGACATGATCATCAAAGCGCCGGTGGCGATGGTCGCCGAAATCGGGAATCCGCTGGCAGTGGGACTCGCTTCGCGCGGAGAGGTGATCGGGAAGCTCCGCGAGTTACTGGAGGACACGAAATTCTTCCAGACGCATCGCGACGCGTTCGACCGTGCCGCGACGCGTCCGTTTGCGGCGAGTCGACTGGATCTGCAGGCGTTGATTCCGGTGGTTGAGGGCAGGCTGCCGCTGCTCGTTTCGGTCAACCGCGTCTCGGACATCGACGCGGCAATGCGCCTGGCCCGCGACTACAACATCAAGCTCATGATCAGCAGCGCCGCGGAAGCGTGGATGATGGCCGATAAGCTTGCAGCAGCGCGAATCCCGGTCCTTACCGGAGCGATGAACAACATTCCAGATGGGTTTGCATCGCTCGGTCAGCGTCAGGAAAACGCCAGTCTGTTGCGGAAGGCTGGAGTCCAGGTCGCGCTGATTGGAAACGGAGGCGGCGACGAGGAGGCGTTCAACGTCCGCAACCTGAAGGTGGAAGCCGGCAACGCGGTCTCCTACGGAATGACGTGGGACGACGCGCTACGCGCAGTTACGCTCGCGCCCGCTGAATTCTTTGGCGCGGCAGATCGGGTTGGCTCGCTGAGACCGGGTCTCGAAGCCAACGTCGTCATCTGGAGCGGCGATCCGTTCGAGTTCACGACCCGCGCGGAGCATGTGTTCGTGCGCGGGCGCGAGTACAACGAGAAGACGCGGCAAGATCAGCTGATCGAGCGGTACCGCACTTTGCCGGGCACTCACAATACGCCGCCGCAGTAGGGCCGGCTAATTACTGGCAGTCGTAAATGAACGGGCGGGAGGCGTCGAACGCAGACTCCTCCCGCCCGTTCTGTTTGGAGTCAATGCCTGCTAGGTCGGAGTGCCTGGGTAACTGTCGCTCGAGCTTCCGCCGGACGCGCTGCTCGCGGAGCTACTGGTGGTGGATCCCTGCTGTCGTCTCAGCTCGATCTCGGCTTCAAGCTTGGCCGCTTCGCTATCGTGGGTATCGAGCGTCGCCTTGAGACGATCGTAGGTCGCCGCGTCGAGTTCCGCACCGCTCTTCTTTGAGCGAAACACTGCGTATCCGAGGGCCTGCGCAGCTTTGTCTGCCAGCTGGCGGGTGCGGAATGCCTCGAGTCTGGTCTTTCCGTCGTCGAATGCGTCCTGCGCCACTTTGCCGGCGCGGTCGAGCTCCTGTTTCAGTCTATCAAGTAGTGCCATTGTCATCTCGCAGAAATGGGTTGCTACACTGGATCGTACGCAGAACGGGGAGCTGACGTTTCATTTCAGTATGGCGCGACGGACGTCCGATGGCAATGAAAAAACGGGAAGAGGGACGCGGGAAGCGGGAAGCGGGAGTACCCTGGTCCACCTCTAAGACCATCACGGAACCGAGGCGGATAAGTCGAGGGCAACAAAAAAGCCCCTCGCGGGGCTTCCAGGTTTGTTAATCACGCGTGCTAGGCAGCGCTGGTCTCGACTTCGGGATAGACGCTGACCTTGTAGCGCGTGCGGCTCTTGTGCTCGAACTTCACGACGCCGTCGATCAGCGAGTAGATCGTGAAATCGGTTCCGAGGCCGACGTTGCGACCCGGGTGCCACTTCGTGCCGCACTGGCGAACGATGATGTTGCCGGCGACGACCTTCTCACCGCCGAACTTCTTGACGCCGCGGTACTGCGGATTGCTGTCGCGTCCGTTACGCGATGAGCCTACGCCTTTCTTGTGAGCCATTACTTCTCTCCCCCGCTCTTCTTGCCGAAGGCGATGTCCTTGATGCGGACCTCGGTGAACTTCTGCCGATGGCCCTGCTTTTTCGCGTAGTTTTTCCGGCGCTTCGCCTTGAACACGACAATCTTGTCGTCGAGTCCGTGCTTGACGATCTCTCCCGTCACGTGCGCGCCCTTCAGTCCTGGAGCGCCGATATGGGTCTTGTCGCCGTCCGAGCCGAGGATGACGTCGTCGAAGGTGACCTTCGATCCGGCATCACCGACCAGCGTCGGGATTCTGATTGTCTTTCCGGCCTCGGCGCGGAACTGCTTGCCGCCGGTGCGGATGATCGCGTAAGTCATAGATAACGTTGCTGTTAGCGTACGGTGCAGCCTTGGAAAATAGCGGAGCAGCGGGAACGGGTCAACCCTTAGGCTATCGCGTATTGCTGGGTGACGTCTCTGCCCTGCGCCTTGACCACGAGCTTGAACTCGTCCGGCTTAAGGAGCGGGTCATCGCGAAACTCGAGCGAAAAGTTCGCGGCCTTCTGAAGCTTCTGCGCGAGATCCCGCTCCTGCTCGAGAACGTACATCGCGACGTCCGGGTGCAGCTTGACCAGCAGATTGTCGCGCCGGCCCTCGACCGCCATCCGCTTCACCGAGCGCTCCATCCGACGCACGATCGTTTCGGGCGTAAGGACGCGACCAGTGCCGTTGCACGTCGGGCAGGCTTCCGTCGAAGACTGATAGTGGCTCTGGCGAACGCGCTGGCGCGTCATCTCGATCAGGCCCAGATCACTGACGGCGAACGCCTTGGTCCGCGCGCGGTCGCGCGATAGGTGCTGCCGCAGCTCCTGTAGGACGCGGTCGCGATTCCCCTTGGTCTCCATGTCGATGAAGTCACACACGATGATTCCGCCGACGTCGCGCAGCCGCAGCTGGCGAGCGACTTCCTGGGCGGCTTCCATGTTGGTTCGGAGAACTGTCTTCTCCGGATCCTTCTTGCCCGTGTAGCGTCCCGAATTTACGTCGACGGAAACGAGCGCTTCAGTCGGCTCGATGATGAGATAGCCGCCGGATGGCAGGTCGCAGCGGCGCTTGAAGATGTCCCGGATCTCCGATTCAATACCCGCGGTATCAAAGAGCGGAACCTGCGATTCGTGGAGCTTCACTCGCTCGATCAACTCGGGCGCGATGTCCTTGAGGTACCCGACGATCTCGTTGTAGACCTGTTTGGAGTCGACGGCAAGGCTGTCAACCTTGTCGCTGAAGATGTCACGTACTAATCCGCGAGTAAGACCACTTTCACGATTGACCAGTGATGGGGCTTTTTGGAAGTGCATCTTCCGCTTGATCTTCTTCCACTGCGACATGAGGCTGTTCAGCTCGCGCTGGAGCATCTCGGGCGTCACGTCTTCGCTCACGGTTCGGACGATCACGCCTCCCGATTTGTCCGGAAGAATGCTCTGGACCTGCTCCTTGAGTCGAGCCCGCTCCGCTGCCTGTCCGATCTTCCTGCTGACGCCGACCTTCGCCGAATCCGGGATATAAACCAGGAACCGGCCGGCGAGGGAGATCTGGGCCGTAACCCTCGGACCCTTGGTGGAGATCGGCTCCTTGGAGATCTGAACCAGAATCTCCTGGCCACGCTTCAGGGCTTCCTGGATGAGAGGGGCTTTCGCCCGGCGGCCGTTGTTATGGTTGCCGTTGCCGTTCTTCTTCTCGACCGGCTCTTCTCTTTCGTCGTCGTCGTCATCGTCCTCGTCGTCGTCTTCCGCCTCATCGGCGGTTTGCCTGACGAGATCGGAGGCGTGGAGGAAGGCGCTCTTCTCTGTGCCAATGTCGACGAAGGCGGCCTGAATTCCGGGGAGTACAGCGTCAACCCGGCCCAAATAGATGTCACCGACCATGCGTCGGTTGTCTGGACGATCGGCAGCAAGCTCAACGAGCTTTCCGTCCTCCAGAATCGCGATCCGCGTTTCGCGCGGAGCCGCGTTTATGAGGATTTCTCTTTTCATTGTGGCCGTCTCATCCCACCTCTCGGCGACTCGGCGAGAAGGGGAGGACGGTTCAAAAAAGTCCGCGCGGTCGTGTTACAGGGCCGCGTTATGAGTTCCTTTTGGTCTCACTTCAACACCCCTCATCCATGTCTCTGGGACCCGCGAGTCGCGCGGGTGCCCCATGCATGAGGAGCAACAGTCACATATACAATCTACCGCCGAACTGTCCGTTTCCGCAACGGCGACAACAACTTACGGGCGCGAGTTCATGTCCTCCAGAACCCGCTGGGCATTACCCATGGGACGGTCGAACTCAGGATGTCGTCACCTTCCACCAGAACACGGTCGTGCCCGCAGTCATCATTCCCAAGATGAGCCACGCCATGACCAGGAGATAAGTCAAACCCGCCTTCCACTCTCCGTGCTTCATGTAGAGGGCGAAGCTGAAGCCGTCTCCCTCGTCCGGGTGCGTGGCCTTCCATGGCGTCGGGCGCGGGACGAAGGCCGGGACGTTGGCCGCATAGTTTTCGTATTCGTCTGGAAACCTTCCTGCGATGTTGACTCGTTCGCGCTCCATCGTCGGCGCATAAATCAGCACGAAAAACGCGACCACCAGAAGCAGCAGCGCCCAGTGCCAGGCGACCGCGAAGCCGGCCGCTATGAGGAAGCTGCCGAAGTAGAGCGGGTTCCGCGTGTGTGCGTAGGGGCCAGTCGTCGCGAGGCGCTCGTTTTTCGAGATATGGCCCGACGCCCAGCCGCGAACGAGGACGCCGATGAGCGCGATCG
>DATHHC010000159.1:0-2356 GCA_035317285.1 Gemmatimonadaceae bacterium
CGGCCGTAACGGTGACGGCTCTTCCTCCGCCACCACCTGTAGTCACGACGGTCACCGTGGCGCCTTCGACAGCGTCGGTAGCTGTTGGCGCGACGACTCCACTGACAGCAACCGTAAAGGATGCTCAGGGGAATGTCATGAGTGGCCAGACAATTGTCTGGACGACCAGCAGCAGTGCGATCGCGACGGTGAGTTCGAATGGCGTTGTTACCGGGGTCGCCGCAGGCTCGGCGACAATCACCGCGACCTGTGCCGGCAAAATGGGCTCGTCCGCTATAACGGTCACGCCTCCCTCGTCGGGAGGGACCCTGCTGTTCCAGGAGGATTTCGAGAATTCGAACCTTGCGTCGCGCGGGTGGTACGACAATACGGGCTCAGTGGTCTCCACTGTGGAGCACATCGCCGGCAGTACCAGCTCGGCCCAGTACCAATTCACAGCGGGTGCTACCAGCCCGACCAGCGGTGGTGCACAGCGCCACAAGTTCGCGCCGACGAGCTCGTTTTATCTCAGCTATTACGTGAAGTACAGCGCCAACTGGGTCGGCTCGAATCATACTTATCACCCGCACGAATTTCAGGTCATGAGCACGCTCGACGCCGACTATGACGGTCCCTCGAACGGCTACATGGTTCTCTATATCGAGCACAGTTATCAGAATGGCGGCAAACCGCGGCTGGGGATGCAGGACAACAAATCCGTCAACTCCAGCCTTGGTACGCCACCGTACAACCTCGTCGGTGTGACTGAGAACCGCTCCACTGCCGGGTGCAATGGTATTGCGGAGCCCAACATGCTGTGGGAGTGCTACGACGCCGGTGGCTACTGGTACAACCTCAAACAGCAACTCGGCCCGGTTGTCTTCCAACCCAACGCGGGTCCCGGCTACAAGAACAACTGGAATTTTGTCGAAGCCTATTTCCAGCTGAACACGATTGCGAATGGTATTGGCCAGGCCGACGGCGTAATGCAGTACTGGTTCAACGGGACGCTCATCATCGACCGCCACGACATGCTCTTTCGGACTGGCGCCCATCCTACCCTTCAATTCAACCAGTTCCTGATCGCGCCTTACATAGGGGACGGCTCACCGGTGGACCAATCGATGTTCATTGACAATCTGAGAGTGGGGACCGCTCGTCTCCCGTAGGGTTTGATGGGTGGAGGTTGCTACGGTCCAGTCGACGCCTCGATCAGGCCGGAAAAACCACGGCTATCCAGGGAACAGGATCTTTCTGGCGTGGAATGCTTCGGCATAACCATCGACTGCCCGGCATTCCATTCCACGAAGGCGCATCAATCCGAGAAACGTCTCCCCGCTGAACCAATCCTTGCTGCGCTGGGTTCCGAAAACCTCGAGCAGCGCCTTGCTCTTGCTGCGTGCCGCATGCGCACTCAGGGGCACGTACAGATTCGGTTGACCGAGATCTCCGTCCCATTTTGGGATCTCGTACTCCAGAACGAGCTGATTGCGGAAGGTGTTCCAGGTCAGGTCGGATACCACCCGGTGGTCCTGATGCCGGTCGGCGCGCGCATGTGTGAAGACGATGTCCGGGCGGAACTCGCGCGCCAGACTCTCGAAGGCATCTTTGATCGCGTCGAAATGGGATGGGAAATACCCATCCCGAAACTCATGCAGTCGAACCGCGCCGCTCGATCCCGAGCCAAGGAATTTCCGCGCTCCGCGTTCTGCCTCGCGTGCGCGAGAGCCAGCCGCGCTCCAGACAACCCAGCGTATTTCTGGTCGCGGCCTTCGGCGCATCAGCTTCGACAGTGTGCCGCCGCAACCGATCTCAATGTCGTCCGAGTGGGCGCCAAGACACAGGATCCTGAGCGGCGTCGCGGATCGGGGCAGATTCAACCCTAACACGTGCGTCCGCCCGTTCTGAGTAAAGGCGCGTGCCTGATTGCGGCCATCTTGATGAGTGCGGAGAGCGTGAACACCATCACCGATTTCGCTTGCGCGAGAGTCGGGCGGGACGCAAAGGCGCGGGGACCGCAGAAGTCTCGCCAACTGTTCGGTGC
Organism: Gemmatimonadaceae bacterium; assembly: GCA_035317285.1. Taxonomy (GTDB): domain Bacteria; phylum Gemmatimonadota; class Gemmatimonadetes; order Gemmatimonadales; family Gemmatimonadaceae; genus UBA4720. Next base: position 2,024 of record DATHHC010000159.1, read on the forward strand.
GCCTGGTCGCGATCGACATCGCCCAGAAGCGACGCACCTTTCAGTGCGTCCGCTGCCTGTCGGATAGTCGAGAACGACATTCCTGCCCGCTCGGCAATGTCGAGCAGAGAATGTCGTCCATCCGACATGTTGAGCACCCATAGGAGACTCATCTCGAAGTCCGCGGGAGAGGTGCCTCCGGTGTTACGGTACAACCCGCGACGCCCCAGCTGCGGCTCGCACTTCGGGTTGAGGTTGATGAAGACGCGGTCATGCTCGAGTATCTCGACGATGGCGAGAGCCTTGACCAGCGAATCTTCGAGCGATTCGGCTGCTACGAAATCCATATTGTCG
>DATHHC010000160.1:0-12406 GCA_035317285.1 Gemmatimonadaceae bacterium
GCTCGGCTCGCTCAAGATTCTTCTCTCCGACGACATCAAAGGGAGCGCGAGAGTTCTCTACCGACGCAACGTCATGGATCGCGCGACGACGGCGATGCCGTTCCTCAGCTTCGACGACGATCCGTATCTCATGATCACCGACGCAGGGCAGCTGAAGTGGATACTCGATGCCTACACCGTGGCCGATTCGTATCCGTACGCCCAACGTACGGCGGACGGGACGAGCTACATGCGCAACAGCGTGAAGGTGGTGATCGACGCCTACGACGGAACCGTGGACGCGTACATCGCTGAGCCGAACGATCCCGTGGTGCAGACGTACGCGAAGATCTTCGGCGGAATCTTCAAGCCGATCAGCGCCATGCCGGCCGATATCCGCCGGCACGTTCGCTACCCGGGCGATCTTTTCAGGATACAGACGACGCTGCACGCGACGTATCACATGACCGAGCCCGACGCGTTCTACCATCGCGAGGATCAGTGGCAGATCCCGGGCGGACTCAACAAGTCGACGAATGAGAATCCATTCATGCGTCACATCATCATGCGCCTGCCGGGAGAAAAGAATCCCGAATTCATTTACATGACGCCGTTTACACCGCGGGGGAAGGACAACCTCGCGGCGTGGATGGTCGCGCGGATGGACGGCGAGAACTACGGAAAGCTCTCGGTCTACCGGTTCCCGAAGCAGAGCCTCGTCTACGGTCCCAAGCAGATCGCAAACCGGATCAACCAGGACACCGATATCTCGCGGCAGCTCACGCTCTGGGATCAGCGCGGGTCGCAGGTGATCAGGGGAGAGCTGCTGGTGATTCCAATCGAGGAATCACTGATCTACGTGCAGCCGATCTACCTACGCGCCGAGGGCGGAAATATTCCCGAGCTGAAGCGGGTGGTGGTTGCGCACGAGAACCGCGTCGTCATGGGCGAGACGCTGGAGGAAGGGCTCAATGCTCTCTTCGGCGCTGGGTCCGCGACGCAGGCGAGAGCAAGCGCGCAGGATTCACTGAGCGCGCTTGGAGTCGAGCCGTCGGTGGTTGGAGGGGGTGCTCCGACCGCGGGTGCGGCGCCCTCCGGCGCTGCCAGCGACCTGCTTCGGGAGGCGCAGACGCACTACGACCGAGCGATCGCCGCGCAGCGGGCGGGGAACTGGGCGGAGTACGGACGTGAAATCGAAGCGCTCGGTGCTACGATCCGCGCCCTCAGAGCGGGTAAGAACTAGGGGAATTCCGCCGTTCTCCGTCGCGAGAATGAATTTCATGTGGCGCGCCTGAGGAATTCCTGCACTGCCTTGCGGTAGCTTCGCCCGGTCGTGATGCGCTTGCCGTTCCGAAGAATCAGCAGTTGGTCCCCCTGATCGAACGGCTGTGCCTCCCGGACCTGCGCGGTATTGACGATCGTCGAGCGGTGGACGCGCAGAAATCGGTTGTGGGGCAATCGCGCCTCGAGTCGGCTCAGCGGCTCGCGCACGTCGTACGCGACTTCAGCGAGATGGATTCTCGCAAGATCGTCACGCGCCTGAATCCAGAAGATCTCGTCGGGATCGAGGAAGAGGATCTTCCCGTTCACCTTGACGCCGATCCTGTTCTTCGGCGCGTCGAGCTGTCCGACGTACTGGAGAAGCGCGCTCAGCTGCGATGACACGCTGGGTTGGGTGTTGGGCGACTCCCTCAATCTCTTCTTCGCCCGGTCGAGCGTCTGGTGGAAACGGACGTGATCGACGGGTTTGAGCAAATAATCGAAGGCGCCGAACTCGAAAGCTGAAACCGCGTAATCGTCGAACGCAGTGACAAAGATGACTGGGGGCATCTTGTCGGTGCCCACCTCGGTGATCACGTCGAACCCGTCCAGCTCCGGCATCTGCACGTCGAGGAACACCAGGTCGGGCTGTTGAGCGCGAATCGCCGCGACGGCCTCGAGCCCGTTCTGGCACTCGCCTACCACCTCGACATTGGGCGCGCGCGCGAGGAGCGAGCAGAGTCGCTGGCGAGCGAGGGTCTCGTCGTCAATGACGAGAACGCGTAGAGCCTGTTCTATCATACCTGAACCGCCGTGGCGAGTTTGCTGTCAGTGTGACCACCGTTCCGTCCGGGCGACAGATGCCCGAGCTTGAACGGTATCATGATTCGGACCGCGTAACCGCCCTCTTCCCGTGGGCCGCTCTCGAATTCGTGGCTGTCGCCATACAGGTGAATGAGCCGCGTGATCGTGTTAGTCAGTCCCAGGCCCGTTCCGCGCGAGCGCTCGCGCGATCTGCGGGCTCGAACACCGACACCATCGTCGAGAATTGTAATCGACAGCTTGTCGCCGAGGCGCCGGGCTGTCACCTGAACGTAGCCCGCGCCCGCGCGCGGACTGATGCCGTGACGGATCGCGTTCTCCACGAGGGGCTGGAGCAGCAGACTCGGAACGAGTGCCGCGCGAACGCCATCCTCGATGTTGCAGCTGACGGTGAGGCGGTCCTGGAAGCGCACCCGCTGGATCGCCACGTACCGGTCGAGGAGCCCGAGCTCGCGCTCAAGCGGCACCTCCTGCTCGCTCGACGTCGAGAGCACGAGGCGCAGGAAGTCGCTCAGCTCCGACACCATTCGCTCGGCGGCGGGCGGGTCGGTCGCAATGAGCGCCATGGCGCTGTTGAGGGCGTTGAAGAGAAAGTGTGGATTGAGCTGCAGCTTGAGCGTGTCGAGCTCCGACTGCACGAGTCGCGTCACGACGCGCTGGCGCTCGGCGGATTCCTTGCTCGCTTCGCGCACGAGGTGCTCGACCCAGGAAGTCGCGTAGGTCGAGACAGTGCCGAAGACGCCGAGCAGAATGAGCTTGGCGGCTTCATCGAGCGGAGTGATGCGTGCGAGCCGCACGGCATCGATCGGGTCAATCACCAGCGGCACGCGTTGCGTCGCCCAGAGCCAGACGAGCAGGCCCAGGTACTCCGCGAACGCGAGAACCGAGATGAGCGCTGCCTTCCGCACCGAGGATGCAACCGGGCGGCCGGCGAGGACGACGAAGTACATCAGGAAGATGGGCGACCGAAGCGCGAGCACTCCGGACTGAGCAACAGCGTACCCGCCGATGATCGCAGTCACGGCCGTAACATCGACGATGGGATTCACGGCCGACAGCCAGTCCGGCAGCTCCGGTCGGCGGTACCAGATCAGATACTGCGCGACGGTCCAGAGCAGCATTGGCCCCAGCACCAGCACGTTGGCGGTGTTGAGCGTCTGCGAGAGGTGCGGCGCGTACATGAGCGCCGACGCGGTGAGCAGGAACACCACAACGGCCCGCAGGCCGTTGAGTATCCGCTCCGCTCGATCGCGCCTGAGGCGGAGACTTTCTGGAGGCGCGAACGAGGAAGAGGAGAAAAACTGCATTAGATGAATCTGTGCTTGGCGGGTTGGCTGGGGTAGCAGGCCGACGAGGTACCTGCTACCCCCGACGCCGGCTTAGTGGTCGCCGTCGTCGTTGCCATCTCCGTGGTGGCCTTCGTGGTGGTCTTCGCCGCGCTCGTCGTCGTCTTCGAATGCGTGGAATGAGCGGCGGATGTTGTTTTCGATCTGCGACTGATTGCTGCTTTGGCTGCCGGTCGTCGGATCGATCACTGCGTTGGACGAGTTCAGGAACCACTTCCGGACGTCGATGGCGACCGTCGCGTTCTTCGTTGTCTCATCGATCACGAGCGGCGGATCGAACTCCATTTCCAGCTTGGAATTCACCGACGAGGTGAACACGAACGGGGTTCCCTTGAACATGCCTTCGACGCGAACACTCTTCCCAACGAGGTTGGGATTTGCCGCGTTGAAATCGGTCGCTGTGACTCTCGCCGGTCTGAGCCGGGCTTCCAACTCCCGGAACGTGCCGGCGGGCAGGGGAACGTTGATCACTGGGTGGAGCGCATCATCCAGCGGAACATCAACGAGGAGCGGATTACGTATGACTTCCTCGCACTCTTCTCCCTCGTCTGGATGGTCGTCGCCCGATTCATCTTCCGCGACGCAATCAGCGTCGCCGGTGCGATCGAGCTCGATCTTCCCGAACACGAGCTGAACCTTTTGAATGACCAGCTCGTCGTCCTGACCCACGACGAGATCCGCAGAAATGCCGTTCGGTGCGATTCCGGAAACGCGGTTTGCCGCGGCTCCAATGGTTGCGTTCGTCGTGAACGAGAGCTGAACCATGTGTGTGTTGCCACCGGTCAGGTCGCTCGAACACGCAGAAAGCATTGTTACGGCTGCAATGCCGGCAAGCGGCTTCGTGTACTGTGTTAGACGTGAATGCATTGAGGTCCTCCTCGGCGCGTACGCCGCGAATGGGTGTCCTCGTCGGCTGCGTGGAAAGTATGTCAAGCATATGTGACGACGACCCACCGGGGGGCAGAAGAACTCGCGTTTGGGGCGAGTGACTAGTTGCGCGCGGTGAAGGACGTGTTGTGTGACGTCAGATTCCTGGCGCGGCGTCTGCGAGAGGGCATTTTGAGGCTTACTTACTCATTACCAGAACGAGTTTTCATGGCCGTTTCTGTCATCGACGCTCAGCGCGAGAGGGCGCGAGCGCTCGTACTTCGATTTGGGTGGAACGCGACTGCGTACCAGATACTGAATCCGGGGATCGAGCTGTGGTTCTCGAGCGCCGGCGACGGGGTCGTAGGGTTTGTGCGACACGGCGGCGCGGTGGTGGTGGGGGGAGCGCCCGTTTGCGACTCGGCCCGACTCGACGCGGTTGCGGCGGAATTCGTGGCTGATGCCCACGCACGTGGGGCGCGCGTCTGCTACTTCGGCGCGGGAGAGAGGCTCGACGACAGGTACGTCAACGATGCCGCCTGGTCGCGCGTCCTGCTTGGCGCGCAGCCGGTCTGGGATCCGCATGACTGGTCCACGGTGATCGCGAAACGCAAATCGCTTCGCGCGCAGTTCAATCGCGCGCGCAACAAGGGTGTAACTGTTTCGGAATGGCCGGCCGAGAAAGCGGAGAATCATCCCGCCCTTCGCCAGGTTCTTTCGCATTGGCTCGAGACCAGACACCTGCCGCCGCTGCATTTCATGGTCGAGCCGGAGACGTTGAGCCACGTGCGCGACCGGCGCGTGTTCGTCGCCGAGCGCGGAGGCGGGGGAGTAGTTGCGTTCACCGTGCTCTCGCCGGTGCCAGCTCGCAATGGCTGGCTCGTCGAACAGATAGTAAGAGGCTTGAACGCTCCCAACGGGACAGCGGAGCTGCTCATTGACGCTGCGATGCGCTCGATCGCCGCGTCGGGATCGACGTATGCCACGCTGGGGCTTTCGCCGCTGTCCCAGCGCGCCGGAGTCAGGCAGCTACAGCAGCCGGTCTGGCTCAGGCTCGTGCTTCGGTGGGTGAGGCTGCATGGGGGCAGGTTCTACAACTTCGACGGGCTCGATGCCTTCAAGGCGAAGTTCAATCCCAGGGAGTGGGAGCCCATCTATGCGATTGCCGAAGGGGTGACCTTCCCGCCGCGCGCGCTCTACGCGATCGCCGGTGCGTTCAGCGGCGGTGCGCCGGTCAGACTTGTGCTCCGAGCGCTACTTCGCGCATGAATCCGGTCAGCTTCGCTTCATCGAGGTTGCCCTTCGTACGCAATCCGCTGCACACGTCAACGCCGAACGGCGCGACCTGAGCTATTGCCTTGCCCACATTCCCGGGATTGAGACCCCCGGCCAAGTAGATCGGCACATCCACCGAGTCACGAATCCGTCGGCTTACGGCCCAGTCGTGCACCCGACCCGTGCCCCCGAGCTCTTTGGTCGGTGCCGACGGATTTCCTGAGTCGAGCAAGAGCGCATCGACTGCCGGTGCCACGGCAACCGACTGTCTCAGGGAATCGTCGTCGCGGACGTGGATCACCTGCACGATTGAAATCCCCGGCAGGGCGTCGCGGAGCCGCGCGTGGACGCCGGGCCCGACCTCATCGACGAGCTGGATAGTTGTGGTCCGGCAAAACCGTTGCTGCTCGATGATCCGCTCGGCCGTTGTCTCGCACGTGAGAAGGAAGGTGTCCACTCCCGGTGGCACGTTATGCGCAATGTCTCGAATGAGGGCCTCAGGGATCGATCCGGGCCCGCTCGGCATTTGCGATACAAGGCCAATAGCCGACGCGCCCATTCGTATCGCGAGGGCGGCTTCTTCTTCGGACGCGATGCAGCAGACCTTAACGCGGATCGGGACGCGGAACATAACTGAGCCGTTGGTGGATACGGATGTACGGTGATTGCATACAATTTGCTCGTTGGGCCGCGCGCGTTCAGCGGCTCTTCCCTTCAACCTGTAGCGCGCGAGGCAATATGCTCACAAAGAGATCAAGGCTTCTACTGAGCCTCACTGCGGTGACTCCATTACTGTTCGCCGCCTGCACGGACAACAACATCTTTAACCCGCAGGACAACGCGGTCGGGACCTACCAGCTGACCGTGTACGCTGGTCGCAGCATGCCGGCGACGTTCATCATTCAGCCGGGAGATCCTGATTTCCCCGAGGCACCCAACGGCGGCACATTCGTCGTAACCAGTGGCACCCTCTCCCTCAATAGTGACGGAACCTTCTTCGAGGAAAACTTCTTCTCGACCACGCCGCAGGGCCAGTCGTCGCAACCGTCATCGTTCTCCAGTAACGGAACATGGAACCTCAATGGCACCAATTTCAGTTTTACCGACCCATCCCGTCAGAGGTTTGTCACCGGGACGTTGTCGGAAGATGTCAGCGGCAACATAAGGGTCAACTATCAGGAGAACGACCTGAATGGAACACCACAATCGTACGAGTACAGACGCTGATTGTGATTCGGACCGGTTGACCGACCAGTTTTGTTTGGAGAAAGAGCGCCCACAGCGGCGCTCTTTTCTTTTGACGCCCACTCGACGGTTTGACCCGTCGGCCGCGTAATTCCAGCCACTACATGTGAACCTGCTGGTGTTTTGCGCACAGCAGCGTATCTTGGGCAAGCAAATGATGCCTTGGCGAAGCAACAAACTGCCTCGCTGCGCCGTAGGACTTTTACAATCTCTCGAGGACGGACACCATGAGTATAATCGCCTGGCTCGTCGTTGGTCTCGTCGCTGGAGTTCTTGCGTCGCTCGTGATGGGTGGCACCGGCTACGGAATTATCGGTGACATTGTCATAGGCATCGTTGGCGCCTTCGTCGGAGGCTGGCTGTTCGCCAAGCTCGGCATCTCGACGCCATTCGGCGGGATGGGCGGGACGATCTTCGTGGCGTTCATCGGCGCCATCGTCCTCCTCTTCATCCTTCGCCTGATACGCGGATCCACGCGAAAAGTATAGGGCGCGACGCGACGGGGATTACGCGACCCGTCGTCGAACAGGATTCGTAAGCCCCCGTTCCCGCGCGTTGATTTCTGCTTAGGTTGTATTGAATTCGCTCGGCCACGCCGGGCAACGTTGAACCCGAAGCCGAAACGAAGAATTGAAATCGAAATCTGATCTCGGGCACGGATCGCGCGCGGAAGGCTCACTTCCCATCGCCGCGGGCCTGGCGCCGGAGATTGAAAGTGTAGACGACGCGGACGAATCACCGGAAGCCGACGAAATACGCGCGCCCCGGGACTACGAGATGCTCGGGCGTCGCACCTTGTTCATCTCCGCGCTCTCGCTGGGGATCGGCGCCGCCGGCGCGATCGTGGCGCAGGTGTTCGTGCGTCTGATTGGATTCGTCACCAACCTTGCATATTACGGAAGAGTTTCTTTCGCCTTTGTAGAGCCCGCCGGCGGAATTCGCGGTCCCTTCGCGCTGCTGATCATTCCCGTAATCGGCGGCTTGATCGTTGGACTCATGGCGCGCTACGGATCATCCGCAATTCGTGGGCACGGCATTCCCGAAGTAATGCAACGGGTGCTCTACGGCGAAAGCCGGATACCCGCGCGCATTACTCTTCTCAAGCCGACGTCGGCCGCCGTTGCAATCGGAACCGGCGGTCCATTCGGCGCCGAGGGCCCGATCATCGCCACGGGCGGCGCCCTGGGTTCACTGGTCGGGCAGCATCTTCATGTCACCGCTGACGAGCGCAAAACGCTTCTCGCCGCCGGGGCGGCCGCGGGCATGGCCGCCACATTCGGCAGTCCGGTCTCCGCGGTTCTGCTCGCAATCGAGCTCCTTCTGTTCGAGTATCGCCCGCGCTCGATGATTCCAGTCGCTCTCGCGGCCGCCGTTGCCGCCACCATCAGAGTCGCGGTCGTAGGATCGGCGCCGGTTTTCCCGATCGCTGAGCTGACCCAGCCAACTGATTCGGCGCTCGCCTTTTACGCCCTCCTCGGCGCCGTCATCGGACTCGTCGCGGTTGGCATCACGCGGGTTACCTATGGTATAGAGGACGGGTTTGAAACGCTCGGCGAGAAGTTCCACATTCACTGGATGTGGTGGCCGGCGATCGGCGGGCTGGTGGTGGGGGCGCTCGGCATTGTCGAGCCGAGGATTCTCGGCGTCGGCTATCCCAACATCATCGGCGCACTATCGGGGTCGATCGTGGGCCGTGCGCTGATAATCATCGTGGTGCTCAAGTTCATCGCGTGGGCGGTTTACCTCGGAAGTGGGACATCAGGTGGAATCCTCGCGCCCCTTTTCACCTTCGGAGGCGGGCTCGGTGCGTGGCTCGGGGCGTTAGCGGCATCGGTAGCACCGGGCCTCGGCATAGATCCTCGAATCGCCGGTCTCGTGGGAATGGCAGCGATCTTTGCCGGCGCCACGCATGCTCTTCTCACCGCAATCGTGTTCGCGTTCGAGACCACGAGACAGCCAGTCGGGCTTCTGCCGCTTCTGCTTGGGTGTGCCGCCGCATATCTGGTGTCGTTGCTGACAGGCCGTTACTCGCTTCTTACCGAAAAGCTCGCCCGAAGGGAAGGAAGCGTGCGGACCGAATACTCGGTGGACCACCTTGCCCACGTTTTGGTGAGACAGGTTGCCAGCCGCACCGTCGTTTCGTTGAGAGCGGAGCAGTCGCTTGCGGATGCGCGTCGCTGGTTGCGCCTTCAAACGGCAGGCGATGGTGGACCGGCGACGCACCAGGGCTTCCCGGTTCTCGACGAAGAATCACTTCTCGTCGGCGTGATAACGCGCCGCGAAATACTCGATCCCGCCAACCCCGATGACGCGAAGGTGGATGATCTGATCAAGCGTCCTCCGGCAATCGCCTACGAGGACAGTACCTTACGCGATGCGGCGGACCACATGGTGATCGAGGGTGTCGGCCGGCTGCCGGTCGTAAGGCGCGAAAACCCCCGCCTGGTAGTTGGCATAATTTCGCGCAGTGATCTTCTTGCAGCCCACGCCCCCAGATTGTCGGCGGCGCACGACGCGAAGGTGACCGCAAAGTGGCGATGAAACAGCCGAGCCCCAAGGCGTTCGGGTATTCGGGGACTCCGCTGATCGACAAGCTCGGAATAAAGCCGGGGAAGCGCGCGCAATTCGTTTCGGAGCCGAAGGAATTCGCTGGCCTGCTCGGCGAGCTGCCCGACGGAGTACGGTTCGCCTCGAGGGGAGCGCTCGATTTCGCGATCCTGTTCGTGAAGACTCGGTCCGAGTTGGAGAAGAGATTTGCGCCGCTGCGCGACAGGCTGGAGTCGAATGGAATGCTCTGGGTCTCGTGGCCGAAGAAAACTTCGGGCGTCACGACCGACCTCACCGAAGGAGTGGTGCGCACGTTCGGGCTCGAGTCCGGGCTCGTCGATGTGAAAGTCTGCGCCATCGATGAAACATGGTCGGGGCTCAAGTTCGTCCGCAGGTTGAAAGACCGCTGATATCGCGCAAGCCGGGCGCCCGAGATTAACTTCTCTGCGATGATGATCGATCCCGCGACGCGACTGCCATATTGAAATCCGTCGACGCGCTCCTCGGTGGGCTCGTGGATTACGCCGGTCTGTTTCCGCCGGCGAGTGAAGACATGCGGCCAGCGCTCGAGAGATACGCCTCATACGCCGACGGCGAGGACCGAGAGGCGCTTGGGCGGTTCATAGTGCCGATTTCGCGCCTTAGGGAGCTCGAGGACGTCGGCCGCGAGCTGATGCCCCGCGCCAGGGGCTCCCAGCCATGGCGCTTGAGCGTCCTGGTTGCGGAAGACGTCCGTGCGGCGGCTGAGGAGATGCTGAAATTCAATCGGCGCCATTCGTCGGGCTCAAAGGATGGACACGCGGTGATCGACATGGCAGAGCTGAAGGCGAGCGCGCCGGATGAGATCGGACACCAGCGAAAGGATTTGCCGAATCCCTTCATCGCGTATTTCGAGATTCCAATCGCCGGAGACATCGGGCCCCTTGTCAGAACGATCGCCAAGGTCGGCGCCCGGGCGAAGGTTCGGACGGGTGGAATCACACCCGAAGCATTTCCCCCAGCGGACGCTTTGGTCGACTTCATCGCGGCGTGCCAGCGCGAGGCCGTCCCGTTCAAGGCCACGGCTGGACTGCACCATCCGGTTCGGGGGGAATACCGACTCACCTATGAGCCCGACAGTCCCAAGTGGATGATGTACGGATTCCTCAACGTGTTCATAGCAGCGGCATTGCTGTACGCCGGCGAGAGCGAAGACACGGCACTCGCCGCTCTGGAGGAACGCGATCCGCCGGCGTTCGCGTTCACTGACGACGGTATTCAATGGCGCGAGAAACGGATTAGCGTGGATCAGATTCTGGCTTCGCGCTCGGAGTTTGCGATTTCGTTCGGCTCGTGCTCATTTCGGGAGCCCGTGGAAGAGCTCGCGAACCTCACCCATCAGACGAGATCCACCGACCTGTGAATCAGACGCACGATCCGGCGCTGACGTCGTGGATTGAATCCGCGAACTCGCCCGACACGGATTTTCCGATCCAGAATCTTCCTTTCGGCGTGTTCTCGCGAAAGGGCGATGCCGAGCGCCGCGTCGGCGTTGCAATCGGCGATCAGATCGTCGATATCGGAGAGTCGCTGAGCGCCAACTTGTGGAGTGGAGAGGCTCGTGATGTCGCGCGGTGGTGCGACCGGCCAAACATCAACGAGCTGATGCAGGCACCGAAGGAGTCGCTGTCGCAGTTTCGGGCGCGGCTGAGCGAGCTGCTGGCGGGCACCCCCGGTGACGACACGGTCATCAACCCACTGCCGCCCGGCGCTCTCGTGCCGATGGCGGAAGCCGTCATGTTTCCGGCGGCGAAAATCGGCGACTATACGGACTTCTATGCGTCGATCTACCACGCGACCAACGTCGGCAAGATCTTCCGCCCCGACAGTCCGCTGCTCCCCAACTACAAGCACGTACCGATCGGCTATCATGGACGCGCGTCATCCATCGTGATCAGCGGCACGGACGTGATGAGGCCGAAGGGTCAGTCACTGCCGTCCGGAGCCAAGGCGCCAACGTTCGGCCCGACCGAGATGCTCGACTACGAGGCTGAGGTCGGCTTCCTCGTGGGACGTGGAAACGAACTCGGCGAGCCCGTGCTGATCGAGGAGGCGGAGGATCACCTCTTCGGGATTTGCCTCGTGAATGACTGGTCGGCGCGGGACATCCAGTCGTGGGAGTACCAGCCACTCGGACCGTTCCTGTCGAAGAACTTCGCGACGACAATCTCCCCCTGGATCGTGACCTGGGAGGGGCTGGAGCCCTATCGCGTGCCCGCGTTCTTCCGCCCGCCGAGCGATCCGCAGCCGCTGCCGTATCTCGCATCGGAGAAGGACAAGAACGAGGGCGGCATCGATCTGAATGTCGAGGTCTACATACGGACAATGCTGATGCGAGAGGGGCACCTCCGGCCTTCGAGGCTCAGCTCGGCATCTCTCGCCGACATGTACTGGACGGCGGCACAGATGTTCACGCATCACGCGAGCAACGGCTGCAACATGCAGCCTGGGGACTTGTTCGCGAGCGGCACCGTTTCAGGCCCGGATCCGGGCTCGCAGGGATCCATGCTCGAGCTGACGCGCCGCGGCGCGGAGCCGATCGTCCTTCCGACGGGCGAGGAGCGAAAGTTCCTCCACGACGGCGACGAGATCATCCTCCGCGCCTATTTCCAGCGCGAAGGCGCCGCCCGCATTGGCCTGGGTGAGTGCTCGGGGCTCATCGTCGCGACGCCACGGCGATAGCCGCGGACAGGACCGATGTCGATGTCACGCAACGGGCGCGAGCCTCTCTATGTCGTCCGCAATTCGCCGATCCACGGGCGTGGTGTGTTCGCGACGCGCTACATTCGGGCGGGAACTCGGATCGTCGAGTACACGGGTGAGCGAATCAGCAACCGCGAGGCCGATCGCCGCTACGACGATACCAGGATGAAGCGACACCACACGTTCCTCTTCACTCTCGACAAGAAAACCGTGATCGACGGCGCTATCGAGACGGGCGGAGGCGACGCGAGCTACATCAACCATTCGTGCGACCCGAACTGCGAAGCGATCATCACCGGCAAGAAGATCTTCATCCACGCGCT
>DATHHC010000161.1:0-38328 GCA_035317285.1 Gemmatimonadaceae bacterium
CGCATGAATTCTGCGTCGCGCTCGTCGTTAGAACCCGAATCGAGCTCCGACCGATCCGTAGATTCTGGAATCGGCTGCTTGCTTGCCACTGAAGGTATTGAAAGTGTTGACTGTGCCACCCGAGACCTGACCAATTTCGCCCGTCAGCTTCAAAATCAGAAGGTTGATCGACAAATCCGCGAAATAGTTTTGGCGCGTCATCTTCTGACTGATCGGGTTGGTCGGCGCTGCAACTGTGCGGGTAGTCGTGAACGGCGGCTGAGGTGCAACGCTCGCGCGCACGTCGGCCGAGGACTCGTACTGATCCTGTCCGGCGCCCACCGCAAGTCCGAACAGGAGCAGGCTCTTGCTGGCGACTACGCGCCATGCCTTGGTCTTGAGGCTGAGGTCGTTGACGGCGAGAGTGTCGGTTCCATTGTCCGCCGTGATGCTGACGGTCGGGAGATCGCGACGGAGGTACGTGACGGAGATCCCGGGAGTCAGCAATGACTCCTGGAGAATTCCGAGCCGAACTCCATAGCCGACCTTGAGCGAGCCGTCCGGAACCTTGACGCTTACGCCGGAGGCATCAAACGCCGGGAGATACGATGCGCTTACGAGCAGATCGATTCCACCGACATTCGTGATCGCGAGCGGAAGACCCTTGAAGATTCCGAGTGCCAGGTCCGCTGTCGGCATCGGGATATACTGGTCCTTGGTCTCGAACTGGGTGCTCTGGGCGCCCTGCACTGAAGGAGTCACCTGATCGACCTGCGGAACGCTGCCCTGAACTGCGTTGACACGGACATCGATCAGAAAATGACCGAGGCCGCCCAGGGTGCCGCCCTGTCCGAGCGTGGCATTGCCACCCGAAATCGCTGTTCCGAGCTGCGGAGCCATGTACTGAAACAGGTCAATCGCCTTTTGACAGGCATCCTGCGTGGCGCGCGTCTGGTCGGGGAATGCCCCGCCGACGTTTCCTGGCGGGCACTGCTGCGTGTCTACGCCCTGAGCAGCGGCGGACGTTGCAGCGAGCGCGATTGCCGCGAATGAAATGAACAAACGACCTTTCATCTATAGTTCCTCAAGAAAGTATGACTGCCCCGGAACCGGGTTTGAGCGAGCCGACTTGCCAGCCCGCAACCCCGGCAGCGGATGCCGCCGACAACACTGCTTTTGCATCGGACGGCGCGCAGATAACGACGATTCCAACACCCATGTTGAACGTTCGGTACATCTCCGCCGGTTCCACTGACCCGGCGTCCATCAATACCCTGAAGACATTCGGGGTTTCCCAGCTCGAGAGGCTTATTACTGCGTCCAGATTTTGCGGCAGAGCCCGATCGAGATTCTCGAGCAAGCCTCCACCTGTTATGTGCGCCATCGCATGAACGCGATCGAGCACCGGCTTGAGCGCCGGCAGATACGACCGGTGCTCTGCGAGCAACACATCCGCGACCGCCCCGCCACCACCCGGGAAAGGGTCACTCAACCGCAGCTTCAGTCGATCTGTCACGATCTTCCTCGCGAGCGAGTACCCGTTTGTGTGCAATCCCGAGCTCGGAAGACCAATCAGGACATCATCAGGTTTTACACGGTGCGGCCCGAGAATCCGATTCTCTTCCACATATCCGACGATGAAGCCCGCCAAGTCGTAATCCGGAGGTGTATACAAACCGGGCATTTCCGCGGTTTCCCCGCCTATTAGCGCACAACCGTTCTCGCGGCACCCGGCAGCAACGCCCGCCACGACCGCTTCGACCACCGCTGGATCGAGCTTTCCGAAGGCGACATAGTCCTGAAAGAAGGCAGGGATAGCACCCTGTACGAGGATATCGTTGACACAGTGGTTGACCAGGTCCCGGCCTATTGTGCCGTGTCGACCGGATTCGATAGCGATCTTGATCTTGGTGCCAACGCCATCGGCGCTCGATACGAGCACCGGCTGGTCGAGATTGGGAGGGACGCGGAACATCCCGCCGAAGCCTCCGAAGCCGCCGACGACACCCTTTGTGAAGGTCGATTCGACGAGCTTCCTGATCCGATCCTTTGCCGCGTTGGAAGCATCGATATCGACTCCTGCGCTTCCGTAACGAAGCGCGTCATCACTCACGTCGGCAGCTCCTCCTCGAACGCCACCAGCCGGCGCATCTCGCGCATGCGCGCGTCGATCTCGGCGCGGCTGACCGTCATGAGGCGCTCGATCGAGAACTTCTCGACGGCGAAGGAGCCCATCACCGAACCGTAAATGACTGCGCGCCGCATGCTGGCATCGCTCAGATCGCCGGTCGCGGCGAGATAGCCGATGAAGCCTCCGGCGAAGGCATCTCCCGCACCTGTCGGGTCGAAGACGCTCTCCAGCGGAAACGCGGGCGCAAAGAAGATCGATTTTTCGGTGAACATGAAGGCGCCGTGCTCACCCTTCTTGATGATTACGTGCCGGGGTCCGCGCGCCATGATCCATTGCGCCGCCTGCACGAGGTTCACTTTCTCGGAAAGCTGGCGCGCCTCCGCGTCATTGAGCGTCACGAGGTCGACGTGACCAAGCAGCTTCATGACGTCGGCGCGCCGGCTCTGTATCCAGAAGTTCATCGTGTCACAGGCCACCAGCTTTGGTTTGTTGACCTGTCCGAGGACGTCGAGCTGGAGGCGCGGATCAATGTTGGCGAGGAAGAGGTACGGCGAGGAACGAAGCTTCTCCGGGATCTTGGGGCTGAAGTGCGAGAACACGCCCAGATGCGTTTCGAGGGTCTCCGCCGAGTTGAGATCGTGGCGGTAGCGCCCGCGCCAGCGAAAGGATTGACCTTCCGCGCGCTCGAGGCCGGTGAAATCGACGCCGCGCTTCTTCAGCGGATCGAGCTTCTCGATGGGATAGTCGGAACCGACTACGCCGACGACGCTCACCTTGGTGAGATGACTCGCCGACGCGGCGAAGAAAGTCGCGGACCCGCCAAGGACGTCGTCCGCTTTTCCGAACGGCGTTTCGACTGAATCGAGCGCGACCGAGCCAACAACGAGGACCGACATTCGTGCCTATTTCGTTTGAGAAGATGTCAGGCTGCTAATGCTAACCCCGAGAACCGCAGCGGCAACTACATCCGCTCCGGGGCCGTGATGCCAAGGATTCCCAACCCGTTGCGCAGAACGATCTGTGCACCCCTCGCCAGCGCGAGACGCGCCCGGGTTACATCCTCGGCCTGCTCGAGTACGTGATGCTTGTGGTACCAGAGATGCGCGAGCCGTGCCGTCTCGAGCATGTAGGTAGCGACGCGCTGCGGCTCGAGTGTTTCAGCGGCTGACTCAACCAGCGCCGGAAAATCGAGCAGTGCCTTGATCAGCTCCCGCTCGTCGGGCTCGCTCAGGACGTCGAAGTCAACGTTTTCGGCAGAGACCGAGTCCGGGTTGATCTCGCCAACGCGGAAGATGCCGCACATGCGCGCGTGCGCCATCTGGATGTAGTAAACCGGATTTTCTTCCGACTGCGAAGCCGCCAGATCGACGTTGAAGATGAGCTGTGAGTCGCTTTTCCGCATGAGGAAGAAGTAGCGCACCGCATCGCGTCCAACTTCGTTGACGAGATCCCGAACCGTAACGTAGCTGCCCGCGCGCTTGGAGATCTTCACCTCTTCCCCGTGCTTCATCACGGTCACCATCTGGTGCAGTACGTACTCCGGGTATTTCTCGGATACGCCCATGTCGAGGGCCTGGAGTCCAGCGCGAACGCGCGTCACCGTGCTGTGGTGATCGGCACCCTGAACGTCGATCGCGCGCCGAAAGCCCCGCTTCCACTTGGTGACGTGGTACGCAACGTCGGGCAGAAAGTAGGTGTAAGTGCCGTCGCTCTTCCGCATCACGCGGTCCTTGTCATCGCCGAACTCGGTGGTGCGGAGCCACAGCGCGCCCTCGTGCTCGTACGTCCTGCCAGACGCAATGAGCAAACGCACGGTATCCTCGACCATGCCTTCGGTGTAAAGCGACGACTCGAGGAAATACTTGTCGAAGTGGACGCCGAAAGCCTGCAGATCGAGATCCTGCTCCTTTCTCAGCTCCCGCACCGCGAACTCGCGGACCGACAACCCTTCGTTGTCGGCGTTGTACCGCTCCGCCAGCTCGCGGATGTACTCGCCGTGATAGCCGCCATCCGGAATCTGAGCGGACTCTCCGCGCAGCTCTTTCAGTCGCGCCTCGACGCTCGAGGCGAGATTCTCGATCTGCGCTCCAGCATCGTTGTAGTAGAACTCGCGGGTCACCTTCCATCCGGTGACCTCGAGCAGCGTCGAGATCGCATCTCCGAGGGCGGCCTGGCGCCCATGACCGACGTGCAGCGGTCCGGTCGGATTTGCCGAAACGAATTCGACGTTGACGACGCGCCCGGCTCCGACGGTACTGCGGCCGTAGGTCTCGTTGGCGGCGATGATGTCGCGGAGTCCGGAAGCGATGCGGCCAGCATCGATCCAGAAGTTCATGAAGCCCGGACCGGCGATGTCGATCTTCGAGACACCGGCGCTCTCGAGGTTCATCGAATCACGGAGCCGTTCGGCGATGTCGCGCGGACGCGCCTTGAGGGGCTTGGCCAGAACCATCGCGAGATTCGTTGCCCAGTCCCCGTGCGAAGGATCTCTTGGCCGCTCCATGAGCGGATCCACATCCTCGGACGCACCGAGGCCGCGCGCCGCGCGAATCAGCTCGGTGCGGATCTGATCAGCAGCAGTCATTCGCTGCTTTTCGCTCTCCGGGACGACCCCTTCGGAGCCGATTTCGACGCGGTCGCGGGCTTGGGGGCGGTCGCGGACTTTGAGTCGCCGCTCGGCTTCGTCTCACCGGATGGTTTGGTCTCGGCTGCTGGCTTCGATTCGCCCTTCACGCTCGCGGACTCGCCGCCACCGCCGGCCGCCGACTCACCGCCCGCCGACGCTCCTTCTCCCGCCTTTTGAGCGGGAGAAGTCTGCGCTTTCTTGCCATCCTTGCCGTAGTCGGTGATGTAGAATCCCGAGCCCTTGAAGACGAGTCCGCCGCCTGCCGACATCAGGCGCTCCGACTTTTTGCCACAGGTCGGGCACACGACTTCACTCGGCGCGCCACTGATGGAGCGATAGAATTTTTCGAACTCGTGGCCCTTTGGGCAACGAAACTCGTATGTGGGCATGTTCGTTCAAGGAGAGAACTGCGGGTACAACTGAAAGCTAGTTTGCTGGGGAGAGGGGCTCAAGCGCAGAGAGCGAATGAGCGGTGCGCCGCGCCGCTAGAGTCGGGGGCGGTAGCGGCCCCAGTTTGCCGCCAGCGTTTCCGAGATCTCTCCGACCGTCGCGCGCGCACGGACTGCGTCGATGATGAGCGGCATCAGCTGCAGCTGCTTCGAGTCCTTCGCCGAAGCAGAGCGCAGCGCGGCCAGTGCCCCGTCGACGTCACCCGCGTTCCTCTTCTTGCGCACCGACTTCACGCTTTTCACCTGCGCCTTTTCCAACGCTGAGTAGTCTGGAAGGGCAATGGACAGCGCAGCTTCTTCGTCAGCGAAGCGGTTGACGCCGACTATCACTGTCTCACCAGCCTCGACGCGCAGCTGATACTCGTACGCGCTGCGCGCGATCTCCTCCTGGAAGAATCCCGCCTCGATCGCTTTCTCGGAGCCACCGAGCGCATCCACTTTCAGGATCAGCTCCAGCGCCCGCTCTTCGAGCTCTGTCGTGAGGTTTTCGACGTAGTAGCTCCCGGCCAGTGGATCAGCCGTGTTCGCGATCCCGGATTCATAGGCGACGATCTGCTGGGTGCGGAGTGCGAGCTTCGCGGCCTCAGCGGTCGGCAGCGCGAGCGCCTCGTCGTAGCCATTCGTGTGGAGCGACTGCGTTCCACCAAGTGTCGCGGCCAGCGATTGGACCGCCACGCGGACGACGTTGTTGAGCGGCTGCTGCGCGGTGAGCGTGACCCCGCCAGTCTGGGTATGAAAACGCAGCTTGGCGCTGGCCGCCGACGCATGAAACCGGCCGCGCATGATTCGAGCATAGAGCCGTCTCGCCGCACGGAACTTTGCAACCTCCTCGAACAGATCGCTGTGCGCGGCGAAGAAGAACGACAGTCGCGGCGCGAAGGAATCCACCACCAATCCGGCTTCGATCGCGCGGGTAACGTACTGAATCGTATTCGCGAGAGTGAACGCCAGCTCCTGCACCGCGGTGGCGCCCGCTTCGCGAATGTGGTAGCCGGAGATGGAGATCGGATTCCAGTTTGGTACCTCATCGGCGCAGAATCGAAAGACTTCCGCGATCAGCGCCATACTCGGCTCGGGCGGATAGATGTAGGTGCCGCGCGCGATGTACTCCTTGAGAATGTCGTTCTGGATCGTGCCGCTGAGTTTGCCGCGCGCGATCCCGCGCTCTTCGGCGACCACGATGTACATCGCCAGGAGCGTCGCGGCCGTGGCGTTGATCGTCATCGACGTCGAGACCTGATCGAGCGGTATCCCTTCAAGGAGGGCGTGCATGTCTTCGACGCTGTCGATCGCCACGCCTGCTCGTCCCACTTCACCGAGGGCGCGTGGGGAATCGGAATCGAGGCCCATCTGCGTGGGAAGATCGAATGCGACGGATAAACCTGTCTGGCCGGCATTGAGCAGCATCTTGAATCGCTCGTTGGTTCCCTTCGCGCTTCCGAAGCCGGCATACTGTCGCATCGTCCAGAGCCGTCCGCGATACATCGATGCCTGAACACCGCGTGTGTACGGCCATACCCCCGGATCGCCGAGCGCGGACGCGTAGTCGAGCTCCGCGTCTTCGGGTCGATAAACCGCTTTCACAGGGATGCCCGAGGGAGAGATCTTCTCGCCGGGCTCGTGCTTGCTCACGTGCGCCGGCCGGGGCGCCGGCCGACGCTCACGCGCCGACCGATCCTATCGGCGAAAGCGAGGCGCCACTCTTCGACTCTCCCAGCATCTTGCGCGCGGCATCGACGTCGTTGTTGCTGCCGATGAAGAGCGGTGTCCGCTGATGCAGCTCCGTGGGTTGGATGTCGAGGATACGTTCGTGCCCGTCGGTGGCGGCGCCGCCCGCCTGTTCGACGATGAAGGCAAGCGGGCTAGCCTCGTATAGAAGGCGCAGCTTTCCGCGCTTGTTCCGGCGATTGGCTGGATAGGCGAAGAGGCCGCCACCCAGAAGATTCCTATGGAAGTCGGCGACGAGTGAGCCGACGTAGCGTGTGCTCATCGGCTGGCGATTGCCATCCTGGCCACGATAGTAGCTCATCAGATTCTGTACGTTCGGCTCCCACTGACTGTGGTAGGAGTCGTTGACCGAAAGATATCTCCCGATATCGGGCGTTCTGATGTTGGGGTGCGAGAGCAGGAACTCGCCGAGCGAGGGATCGAGGGTGAAGCCGTGCGCGCCCTGCCCTGTCGTGTACACCAGCATGGTGCTCGACCCATAGATGACGTAGCCCGATGCGACCTGCCGGCGCCCCGGCTGGAGCATGTCTTCCATCTCGCCGCGGCTGCCGCGCGTGATCTTGCGGACGACGGAGAAGATCGTGCCGACGGGCACGTTGACATCGATGTTCGAGGAGCCGTCGAGGGGATCGAAGAGGAGGCAGTACTTTCCGCAGCGAAAGTTGGCCGGGATGTCGATGATTCCCGGCTCTTCCTCCGACGCCATGGCGCAGAGGCGTCCGCCGTGATCGACCGCCTTGATGATTATCTCGTTCGCAAGTACGTCGAGCTTCTGCTGCGTCTCTCCCTGCACGTTCTCGAGGTCCGTCGCGCCCAGTATGTCCGCGAGGCCCGCGCTTCGCACCTTGTTGGCGATCATCTTCGCCGCGAGGGCGAGATCGTAGAGCAGCCCGGAGAGCTCGCCCGTGGCTTCGGGGTGGAGCTTCTCCTGCTCGATGATGAATCGCTCGATTGTTACGACTGATGTCGCTGTGTGCTTGACCACTCAGAGATCCTTGTCACCGATACCGAGGCGGGACGCGGAGTACCGGCGAGCATCGACTTCGTAAGCGTTACGCGTGTAGCCGTAACGGATTGACTGCCAGAGATAGCTGACGGGGAATGCCCTGTGTGCCAAAAATTGGTGGACGTGACGGAGCTCGTGCAAGAGGAGTTCGGCATCGAGAGCGGTGCCCGGCGCAACGAACACCGTTCGCCAGAGCGTGATTGCCGCCGCCGTGCTCGTCCCCAGCGACCAACCACCGATGCGGACCGGCAACCCACCGCGACGATACGTCGCCTCCGCCAGGTCGGGATAATGGCGAACGATGTGCTCGGGGAGCTCGATCCTCTCTCCGATCAATGCTCTGACGAATCGCGAGCCAGCTCCCATTTGTCTCCTTTTGCTTCGATCTCGATGTGAACACCATCCGTGCGCACGATCACCGTCCCCGCTTCATCGGTCCGCAGCACCTCTGCTCCCACGCGGGAGAGCGCGTGCAGGACATCGTTGCTGGGATGCCCGTACATGTTGCCTGCGCCTACGGAAATTACTGCGATGTCGGGGTGAACTGCGTCCAGGAAGGCATCGCTGCTGCTGGTGGAGCTGCCGTGGTGGCCAACCTTGAGAACCTGGGCGCGGAGCTCATCACGGTGCTGCGCCAGCAACCAGTCCTCCTCCGCGCGCTCCGCATCTCCGACAAGCAGAAACCGCACCACTCCGTAGCGCACCACGGCGATAGTGCTGGCGAGGTTCGGATCCTTGAGCCCAACCGTCCATGCGGAATCGGGCGCGAGAAACGAGACGCTCACCCCATCTATCCGAAAGGAATCCCCCGGGTGAACGCGATGCCATTCCATGCCTAACTTTCTCGCGGCGTCGAGTGATGCGATGTACGACTCCGATCCACCCGCGAAGGCCGCATCCCAGTACGCGTGGGGACGCATTGCGGCGAACACGCTCGCCGCGCCGCCCACGTGATCTGTGTGTGGATGCGAAAGGACGAAGGCGTCGAGCGAGCCGCCCCGTCTGAGGATGTATGGGAGCACGGTCGTGCGCCCCGCATCTCCGCCTCGCCACGCGGGACCAGCGTCGAACAGAATCCAGTGTCCGCCGTTTGTCCGCAGCAGGATCGCGTCGCCCTGTCCGACGTCGAGCACGTGGAGCTCGACGCGATCGTTCCCCATTGGCGTCAGCGGCGGCAAGGCCGGAGTAATTGCCATTGTCGCCAGTGCGGCCAATCCCACGATTGCCGGGCGCGCGGGAAACCGGCTGGCGCACGCGACGATGAGCGCGACGGCAGCGAGCGCGCCAAGGATGGCCGTCATCAGCGTCGTGGTAACGGTGATCGCGGCGCCGGGCGTGGATGCCGCCGCCCATGCAACGGTATCAAAGGCGAAGAGGAGCGGGTGCACGGCCTGCGCAACGAACCGCGCGACCGCGTCGAGCGGCGAAATGAGGAGCGCCAGGAAGAGGATCGGCTGAGCAAGCGTGACTATCGGCGCGGCAACGAGGTTGGAGAGCGGAGCGATAAGGCTCACTCGTCCGAACACCCAGGCGACCAGCGGCGCGGTAACGGCGCACGCGACGATCGACGTGACCAGCTCTCTCGCAAGCTTTCCCTTCCAGCCGTCGAATCGACTCGCGAGGTGTCGTCGCCAGAGCGATCCGGCGGCTACCAGCGCGCACATCCCGAGCACGCTGAGCTGATAGCCCACGTCCACAGCGATTCGCGGCTGGACGAGTGGAACGAAGGCACCAACGGCCCACGCGGCCCACGGCGATGTCGGTCGCTGTGAAAGTCGCGACGCCATCGACACGCCCAGCATCGCGGCCGATCGGAGCGCCGGCGGCGGTGCCCCGATCACGGCCACGTACACGCCCGTCGCGATGAACGCTCCGAGCAGTGAAACCCGGCGCGACATCCGGGCCACCTGAAAGAGAAGCTCCATCGCCGCGGCGATCACTGCCACGTGAAGCCCCGAAATCGACAGCATGTGAATCAGCCCGGCCGACGCGTAGCGATCGCGCATCTCGGTCGGGATCTGGTGCTGATCCGCTATCAGGAGCGCACGCGCCAGCGGAGCGTCGTCGCCAAACGTGCGGTCGATCGAGCGAGCGGCGCGCGCCCTGACGCGCGAAAGCACATCGGTCGGATCCTTACGCTTCTCCGGACGAACGGTCGGACGCTCGACGGGAGCGGTGGTGACGGCGAGAACCGCCGCTGCCCCGAATACGAGGCAGAGCGCTGACACCTCGGAACGTGCCTGGTGCAGCGCGACAGCAAAGCCGATCGAGGCGACGCCGACGGCGATCCAGGCAAGGCCGCTGAACCCGGCGACTAGGCCGCCGGTGAATGCGAGATATGCGGCAGTGATGAGTGGCAGCGGGATTCCGGTCGGGCGCTGGTCGGATCCTAAGTCGCCAGCCTCAGCCGAGCGGAATCATTCCGTGTGCTGCGGAGTCGAAAACGGGAAGGGAGAAGAGGGACGGGGGAAGGGGGAGACCAGAAGAACAATCTCGAGAACGATTCTCGCTTCCCGCTTCCCCCTTCCCGCTTCCCGCTACACAGCCAACGGCAGTTCCGCGCGCTGACCTACGACCTGACCGATGAAGGTCGAGCCCGTCGTCCCGGTCAGCTGGACGGTCAGGTATTTCCCGATCAGCGAAACATCGCCCGGAATCATGACCACCTTGAAGTCCCGTGTCCGCGACTGAAGCAACCCACCCCGGCGCGCCGACTTCTCCACCAGGACTTCGCGCCGTTCCCCCAGCAGCTTGAGGTTGCGTTCACGAGTACCGCCGCGAATGGTCGCCATGAGCCTGGCCAACCTTTCGCTCGCGATGTCGTCGGGCACGGTGTCCGAAGCCGGCAGTCGCGTCGCAGGCGTTCCGTCGCGGAGAGAGAACTTGAACGTGAAGGCGTCGTCGAACCCGACTGCTTCAACAGCGGTGAGCGTCTCCTCGAAATCCGCGTCGGTCTCGCCGGGAAATCCGACGATCACGTCGGTCGTCAGCGCCAGATTCGGGATCGCCGCGCGCAATTGGTCCACACACTCCAGGTACTGCTCGCGCGTGTAGCGACGCAGCATCCGCTTGAGCGTGCGGGTCGACCCCGACTGCATTGGAAGATGCACGTGCTCACAGTGCGCCCCGGTCTCAGCCATCGCCCTGATGACCGCTTTGGTGAAATCGTTCGGATGAGGACTCGTGAAGCGCAGCCTTCTCACTCCAGGGACTCCGCCAACGGCGCGCAGCAGGTCAGCGAAGTCGTGCTTGCCATCGAAGTAAGAATTGACCGTCTGCCCGAGCAGTACGATCTCGGAGATGCCGGAGGCGACCACCGCTTCGGTTTCGCGCACGACCTCCGCGAGCTGGCGACTTCTCTCGGGCCCGCGCGTCGTCGGCACGATGCAATAGGTGCACTTGTAATCGCATCCGCGCTGCACCGGAATCCAGGCCTTCACGCCGTCGAAGCGGCGTGGTTTGAAATCCTCGTAGTGCTCCTCCAGATCGAAGTCGACAGCGGTGGTGCGAACGCCACCCCGCGCGCTCTCGATCAATGAAGGCAAGTCACGGTACCCGTCGGGGCCGATCACAAGACTTACGTGCTTCGCGCGATCGAGCAGCTTCGATCCGAGTCGTTGCGCCATGCATCCTGTGACGCCGAGCACTGCGTCGCGCTTCATCCGGCTCTTCATCTCGCCGATGCGGCCGATCACGCGCTGTTCGGCGTGCTCGCGGATCGCGCAGGTGTTGATGAGAATGACGTCCGCATCGTCCGGTTGATCGACGGATTCGTAGCCGGATTCTGTCAGCTTGCCGAGCATCAGCTCGCTGTCGCTGACGTTCATCTGGCAGCCGTACGTCTCGATGTAAACCGTTGGGCGGGGACTCTGAAGCATGCGCGAAAGATAAGCTCCGCTCGCTAGCGGGTCGAACCGGGTCCCGGCGTTGCGGGTTGTGGTGAGCTCGGGGTCTGGAGGTCCATCGCCGTCGGATCCGAGGGGAGCTCGATATAGAAGGAGCTTCCCTTGCCTTCGGCGCTCTTGACCCAGATCCGCCCCCTGTGCCTCTCGACCACGAGCTTGCAGAACGTTAGCCCCAGTCCCGAGCTGCGTGTGCGCGGGGTTCGAGGCATTTCGACCTGACCGAACTTCCGGAAAATTACTTCGTGATACTCCGGCGGGATTCCCGGCCCATTGTCGCTCACAGTAAAGAGAACCCCGAGGCCCGCTCGCCGGGCGTGGAACTCGAGATGGACGGCGCGGGAGGAGTGAGTGACCGCGTTCTGAATCAGGTTCGAGAACACGCGTTTGATCAGACCTTTGTCGCCGGAGAAAACGGGGGCGTCGTCCGCAACCGACACCGAGACCGTCGTCTGCTCCTGCTGAAATCGGTGATCCCATTCGTGAACCAGCTCGGCCAGTAGCGCACCGGGGGCAATGGGGGCGAGAGCGAGGTTGATGTTCGCCTCCTCGATCCTCGCCACCTCGAGAATGTCATCGATCAATGCGAGCAAGTCCTCCGACTTGGACTCGGCGTCACCGATCGCGGCTTTCTGTGGAGTCGACACGTTGCCGAAATCGCCGTCGGAGAGCATCTCGAGAGTCGCCAGCACCGAGGTGAGGGGCGTCTTCAGGTCGTGAACGATCATCTTCATGAGGTCGTCGCGGACTCTCTCCAGCTCACGAAGCTTGCGCAGGCTGTCCTCGAGGGCGTCTGTGGCTGCCTTGAGCTTGAGAAGGCTCCGGACGCGGGCGCCGAGCACCAGTCGATTGTGCGGCTTGGTCAGGAAGTCGTCGCCGCCCGCTTCGATGGCGCGCACCCGATCGCTCGTGTCGTTGAGTGCCGTGACAAAAATCACCGGAATGCGCGCCGTGCGCGGGTCGCGTTTGATGCGGCGACAAACCTCGAATCCCGTCGAGCGATCATCAACGCCGAGATCTCCAGCGGGCATCGATACGTCGAGTATGCAAAGATCGGGTTGTTGCTCGAACGCGGCTGCGATGGCGGAGGGCCCATCTACCGCGGTAGTCGTGTCGTAACCGAGGCTGTTGAGCTGATCCAGCAGGAGCTCGACGTTGGCGGGGATGTCGTCAGCGACGAGAATGACTTCGGGCTTGCGGCCCGCGTCCGCCATATCAGGGGGAGACTCTCAGCCCGACGCTGAGAATGAATCCACGCTCTTTTATATCCGAGCCGGCGGTTCTGCTCGCACGCTGAATTGCGACGTCCAGGCTCGCCCGCTCGCGTGTGAGCGGCGCGCCGAAGCCGGCGCCGATGGTCTTCTCGGTCACCTTCTCCCCGTTCAGTCCGAACGGAAGGGTCCGGACTCTCGCGCCGACGCGCATGGTGACGATTCGCTGCATGATGCGGGGACCGGTTGCTTCGATGCCGCCCCCGGTGTCCCACCCATCGAATGCCTGAATCCCGGTTGAAGACAGTGGGGTGAGAGAGCTCCAGTTGTCATGCGCCGCTCTCGCCGAGATCGTCACCCCGGGGATACCCTCAAAGATCACCGACGCCGAGTAGTGGTCCGGAAGGGGCGCGTGGCCGATGGCGGTGTCGGCGGATTGCGCGCGGAGATCGCCGCCTTTGCGTCCCGAGATCGCAAATCCGATCGCCCGGGACGGATGGAACTCGATGCCGAGCGAGGCGGCGAAACCGGCGTAGCTGAGGCGGTCCGCTTGCGCCGAGCTGATGAATTCCGCGCTGTCGGGAAAGATCTGCGAGAAAGTGACTCGGTTACTCCCGGAGAATACATGCGCGCCAACGCCGATCCGAAACACCGGACTCGTCGACCACGCAAGCGCCAGCCTCACGTCGTTGATCGCGCCAAGCACCTTGTTGCGCTCTGTAAGGGTGACGGTATCGCCGGGGTCGCCGACGGTCTGGACGCGGTCGAGGCTGGTCTCTGAGGACCGATCCAGAAACGTCGAGGAGCTGAGCCCGAGTGTCCACGACTGTCCCATCGGGAGCACGCCTTCGATGAGCGGAAAACGCGCCGTCGTCGTAGTCGCTTTTCCGGAGGCGGTAGTCACGCGCCGGAATTCAGGCGAATACTGAAGGAAGAGCGACGCTGATCCGACGCCCGCGAGTGCCGCCGGACTTGTAGCACTCAGGGCGTCGAAGTCGGCTACGCCACCACCCGTACCCTCTGCGCGCGCGCTGAGGCCGCCGGCGGGATATCCAAGTCCCTGAAGACTCAACGCCCCCTGTGCTCCGCCACTCGAGGACAGGCCAATGCTGAAGAAAGCGGTCGCAACAACAAACGATTTGCGCATCAGGGCAGTCCCAGGGGAACCTTCGGAGTAAAGCTGATTCTCAGGCGCGGACGCAGAGCGGCGACGGCCTCGCTGGAAGAGAAACGAATCTCGAGCGGCGAAGTGCCCTCGAACACGGATTTCAGAACGATGGCGCGCGGAAGCGAATCCGGCCGCTGCGTGTGCCAGAGGGTGAACGCCCGCGCGAGCTCCACGTTCACCTGGCCTGAACCGCCGGGCTTCAGCATGAGCGTGTCGACTGTGATGGTTCCGATAATCTGCGCTGCCCTCACCGGATCCGTGACGGCACTGCCGGCCAGAACCACCTGCGGCAAAATCGCGACGGAGTCTGTCGGATCGAGCTCGCTATTCGGCAACTGGTTGAGCAGCAGCGTCGCACGCACCACGGTCGCCGAGTCGATGATATTCGACGGAATGTCGAATCGGATGTAGACCCGGTGCGGGGGCAGTCCTCCCACTGAGAGGTCGCCCGGCGGCGCCGGCGGCGGTCCCTTCGCGATGACCGTATAGTCGGCAAGATCGGTGGCGATGATGCCCTGACCGACTGGCGTCTTGGAGAATGGGAAGTTCTGTAGCGGCTTAGTAGTGGTATCCGGCGTCGCCCGGAAAAAGAGCAGCGGCCCGAATCCCGTTTCGCTGGACAGAAACCGCATCTGCGTCGAGCCTATGCTGACCGCGCGGAGGCCGATGCGAAGCGGTACGTTGCTCTGAATCCTGGCGAGGACGGCCGCGTTGTCGATGAAATACTTGAGCGTGTCGGTGAGCTCGCCCCGACCGAATGTCTGCGACGATATGAATCGGTCGGGACGGAAGAGCGCCAGTATCGCCGCGGAGGAAGTGTCGTCCGCGGTCGTGTCGACGTCGTACGCCTCGATCGTAACCGGCTCGGCGCCTTTGATCGAGGTCGTATCGAGGAAGAGCCGTAGGTAGGCGCTGTCGACTGTGGTAATTGGTGTCTCCGTGCCGCCGGTCGGCACAAAGGTCTCGGGAAGGGAGTCGAAGCGGATGACGACGCGCGAATCGAGCGAGTCCCCGCGGGACGCCAGCAGCAGGCCCGGCTCAGTCCCGAGTCCCGAGAGGGCGGGCACAGTCGTGTCGACAACGACTGCGTCGATGATCACGTTCTGGACGTCGTCGCCGATTTGTGGACACAGAACGGGGCAAACCCCTGAGCTGTCCAGCTTCTCCGAACACGACCCTATCGAAACGAGCAACGCCGCGGTCGCGAACAATCGCGGCAGAAATGACGAAAGCTTCACTACACTCTTCCACGTGAAGGGTTCAGCACGAAAGCATTGGGAAGCAACTCGGAAAGCGTCCACGTTGCTTCCTTTCCCTCGCGCGTGTAACTCGAGATTTTGATGTTCGGTGCGAACTCGTTCAGGACCTGTCTGCACGCGCCGCACGGAGGCGTGGGCTCGCTGTCCTCCGTCATGATGGCGATCTCGTCAAATTCAGTGAGTCCTTGTGAGACAGCAGAAGCCACCGCAAGGGTTTCCGCGCACATTGCGAGGCCGTTCACTGAGTTCTCGACGTTGCAGCCCGTGATGAGCTCGCCGCTCCTGGCGCGCAGAGCAGCCCCGACGCGGAAGTTCGAATAGGGGGCGTACGCGTTTTCCAGCGCGCGCGATGCGGCCTCCCGGAGGGAGGTGTCCTGCTCCGATTCCCGCTTCATCAGACTACCAGCTCTGACAGAAACGATTTGCCGCGACCCCTGAAAGAGAGGCCAAACCATTCCGCAACGGTCGCGCCGAGATCCGAAAATGTGTCGCGCTCGCCCAGATCGCGCGGTACCACGCGCATGCCTCCGGCCAGCAAAGGGACACGTTCTCGCGCGTGATCTGTGGAAGGCGTTGTAGGATCATTGCCGTGGTCGGCCGTAATGAACAGCAGATCGTCCTCTTTGAGCCGCGATGTGATGGAAGGAAGTGCCGCGTCGAATTCGCGCAACGCACCATAGAACCCCGCAACGTCGTTGCGGTGCCCGTACAACTGGTCGAAATCTACTAGGTTGGCAAACAGGAACCCACTCTCCGCCGTCGAGAGCCAATCCTTGATGCCGCGAATGCCTTCGGCGTTCGACGCCGTATGGCGCGATGTCAGGGACCGTCCGGCAAACAAATCGTCGACTTTGCCGACGCCGGCGCGCGTGATTCCAGCCGCTGACAGCGCATCGAGCAGGGTTTCCGAAGGAGGCTCGATCGAATAGTCGCGGCGGTTTGGAGTGCGTTTGTACGCGCCGGGCTTTCCCTCGAACGGACGCGCGATCACCCGCGACACATCGTGGGGAGGCTTGAGCATCTTCCGCGCGATCTCGCAGGCGCGGTAGAGCTCGTCAAGTGGAATGACTTGCTCATCGGCGGCGATCTGAAACACCGAATCCGCGGACGTGTAGACAATCCAGCTTCCCGTCTTGCGGTGCTCTGCCGCGTACCTCTCGATCACGTCCGTGCCGCTCCCGACAACATTGGCGATCACGCCGCGTCCCGTCTCGCGAGCGAACTGGTCGATCACCTCGCGCGGGAATCCGTTGGGAAAAGTCGGGAAGGCACGGTCGAGGTGGACTCCGGCGATCTCCCAGTGACCGGCGGTGCTGTCTTTGCCCGCTGAGGCTGGTCGCATCGTGCCCCAGGCACCTGCGGCGTCGCCCCGACGCCGCAGGCCTTCGAGCGGACGAATGTTCCCCAGTCCAAACCGCTCAAGCCGCGGAAGCGCGAGACCACCGCACGCGCGTGCAACGTTGCCGAGTGTGTCGCTCCCCGCGTCTCCGTAGAGAGCTGCGTCGGGGGCCTCGCCGATGCCGACACCGTCGAGAATGATGATGACGGCTCGCTTCAACTGCCCGCTTCCGTGTAAGCCCGTTCTGCTCTCGATCGCAGTCCGGTGAGCAGCTCATACGGAGACATGCCCGCGTCGTCCGCCACGCGCTCGAGGGTAAGCACCGTGTCTCCCGCCCTGCCAATCAGAGTGGCGACGTCACCGACTTCGCATCGAACGGTTGTGACATCGATCATCGTCATATCCATGGTTATCGTTCCCGCGACAGGTGCCAACGTTCCTCCTACGAGCACTGACCCATGTTCGCTGAGCGATCTCGGATACCCGTCGGCGTAGCCGACGGAGAGGGTCGCGATTCGGGCCGCGCGCTCGACCCGAAGCGTCGCGCCGTAACTCACGGTGTCTCCTGCTTCGAGATTTCGGATCTCGACGATTGGAGCGCGGAGGTTGACCACCGGCTCCGGCTGAAGCCCGGCGCTATTTCCGCTGCCGACGCCGTAAAGGAAGATTCCGGGACGCACGAGATCCCAGTTGCTCCTGCCCTCCCGCGCGACCGCGGCGCTGTTGGCGGTGTGCAGCAGTCTCGGGCGGGACGGAAGAGACGCCAGGGCGTCGCGAAACCGCCGCTCCTGCGCCTCGAGCGTTCCATCGTCGAGCTCGGCCGAATGAAAGTGCGTGAACGCGCCTTCCGGCGGCGCGAGCTCAGTCAGATGCTTGATCTCACTCACTTGTCGCCACGGGATGCCCGCGCGGCTCATGCCCGTGTCGATCGAGAGATGCCACGCGCCGCCCCCGGCACGGCGCCAGGCCTCGATCTCCGACGCGAAGCCGAGCGTCGGCGTCAGTCGTGCGGATCGAGCTCGCCCGAGCTCGTGCTCGAGCAGAGGTGTGAACACGACGAGCGGACGCGCAACGCCCAGATCGCGAAGCTCCTCGCCCTCCACAACCGTTGCCACTCCGTATCCCCACGGCTCCAGAACATCGAGCGCCCGCACCGCCGCCGCGGCACCCACACCGTAGGCGTCGGCCTTGACCATCGGAAGAAGCGGAACACCGGCGCGCCGCGCGACCGCCGCTCCATTACGCTGCAACGCGCCAAGATCGATCTCGACCCGGGCGCGAGCTAAAGTTTGCTTCATCAACGCTTAGTTTATGTTGCGAGTAGTATACCCCCGACCACTGGTGCCTTCAAGAAACTTCGCCCGCGTAACACTGATCCTATGAACACGACCAACATCGACCCGCTTGCCGACGTGCTCGGTTTGATGCGCGATCTGCGCGCGCGCTGCGAATGGGACGCGGCCCAGACGCACGAATCGCTTCGACCATATCTCATCGAGGAGGCGCACGAGCTCGACGACGCGATTCGTCTCCAGGACGACAAGCTCGTTCGCGAGGAGCTCGGTGACCTGTTGCTCCAAGTGCTCTTTCACTCGGTGTTGGCGGAGGAGCGCGGGTCTTTCTCGTTCGCCGACGTGGCGGAGGGACTCATCACCAAGATGAAGGGGAGGCATCCGCACCTCTACGGTGACGCCGCGAAAGAACCGTGGGAGCGGATGAAATCGAGACAGCGGAAGAGCATTTCAGAGGGACTTCCGTCGGGATTACCGGCCTTGCACCGTGCGCATCGACTGCAGGACCGGGCCGCGGGTGTGGGATTCGACTGGCCCGACGTGGAAGGGCCTGCGAGCAAAGTAGAGGAGGAGCTGGGGGAAGTGCGCTCCGAGCTCGAGAAATCGCCGCCGCCAAAGCCTGGCGCTCCTCCCGTCCTCGACGAACGTCACTACGCTCTCGAAGCGGAGCTCGGCGATCTCTTGTTCGCGGTCGTCAATCTGTGCCGGAAAGCGGGCGTCCACTCCTCGATCGCGCTGGACAAAGCCAACGCCAAGTTCGAGCGCCGTTTTCAGCTGATCGAAAAGATGGCGCGTGAGCGCGGCATCGACGTTCCCCACGCGGGTCTCGATAAGCTCGACGCACTGTGGGATGAGGCAAAACTCGCCGAACGCGCTGGGGGATCGCCCGACGGGAAGTGACCCTCAGGTCAACCCGTCAGGCGACCCTCGCGAAATCACGCTGGTAGCTTCGCGATCTTTCCGAGAAAGAGGATCGTTCCGGAAAAACGCTCCCGAATCACAACCAGGAACGGCCGGTCCGCCCGGAAAGAAGCCGGCATCGAAGTAACTCCAACCCCGACTGACGTCGCAGCGGCCGCTTCGGTTCCCTCCTCGTCCACATCGACAAAAGTCTTCTGAATGACATTTGTTATGACGAGGTCGCGCCCGCGAGGCGACATTCGCGTGAAATCCGCGCCGTAGAATGCGAGTCGCATGCCGAGCTGCTGGAGATCGTCGTTCAGCACGCGCTTCCATTCCAATCTGAAGCGCGGCAGGAAAACCTCGAGGTTGGTGTCATGGAACGAGGTCACGAGTGAATTCCATTTCGCTTGGTCGAAAGATTCCGCGAACGCGTCGATATCCGCGGCCGCGCTTGGGAGAACCACCGTCATCGTGAAGGCAGAGTTCCCGTATGGAAGATCCACTGCCGAGTACTCGGACGTGACGGCATACTGGACTCCCTCGCCTCTGGCCATCATTGGAACGGTCGCTGTCGTTCCGTCGGCGGCGTGGAAGGTCGCATCGACGGTCCTCGCCTTGTCGAATTGTTTCTGCCAGATCCCCTTGAAATAGATCGCGTTCACGAGGAACATCACCTCATCCGGCGAGATGCCCTCCAGAATCTTTGGAATCTTGTCGTTCGTTTGTTCGCTCACCCATGAGTTGATTGTCGAGACCGCCGACGGGTTGGTGAAGTCGAGTGCCTGAACCTGCGCGTCAAAATACTGTTTGCTCTCGTCCAGAAACGACGCGTTGAACGGAAATGTCTGCTCGTACCATATGGAGTTCGCGATGCTGAACTGGGTCCCTGGATCGAGCCCCCGCAGCATTGTGATGAGCGATTTGTAGCCGGCGCCGACCTCCTCTCTCGTTGCGCCGGACAACTTGAGCGCGGTACGCATCTCCTCGTAAGTGGCGCCGTCGGCCCCGTTGGCGGTCATGCCGAGCGCCATGGATGCGCTGAGAGGCGAGATGAAAACGTTGGCTTTGTGCTGCGCAAGATTCCCCGTCCGAAACAGATCGAACGCGAATTCGTTGCTGCCACCGATGATCTTGGACTCCGACCCCGTGAGATCGCGCGGCAATTCATTGATCGGCGCACCGGGGGACGTGGCCTCGGTGCATGCGAGTCCAGCCAGCGTTGCCGCTAACAACATCGGACCAATGAGTTTCATGTTTTTTCTCCCTGAGCGGGTGGAAGTGAGCTTCACTCAGTCACGCCGCAAACTCCGCGCCCCACGCGGGCCTCAGACTCATCAGTCGCCGGCTTAGGCCGGCCTCGGGCGCCATCAGCGCTTTTCGTACTTCCAGTTGCGCGATTTTCCCTCAGCCATCCACTCGACCGCGGTGTCAACGCGACGCTTCCGGGTGTCCTCACCCTTCGCGTCGGAGATCCATTCGCGGTCCGGACTTCGCGCGACTAGTGTATCCAGCCGGTACCGAGCGCGAGTGCCCACACGGCGAACAAGACTCCGGCGCCCGCGACTACTCCGATCACTGCACAGAGAGCGCGGAGCGCTTCCAATAGCCCGGCCACTTCAGTCCAGCGATTGTTCGCGAGGCTAGCCCGGGCTCGAGCCCGGTCGAGCAGTCCCCACGCGCCGTAGAAGAATAGGACAACGGCGGCACTCGCAATCACAAGCCGCGCTGCGGGGTTCCAGCGGAACACCGCGTAGAACGCCGCAACGCTGACCACGACGTCGATCGCGAGGCGACGCGCGGACGCCGAGCGGGCCCTGTGGGCCAGGAACTCGAGAAGGCCGGCGTCCGGCCGGAGCGCTGAGAGAACCATCATGAGAAGAAGATTTCACCGGGTCCGCAATTCCGCCAGATGGGTCTGGACTCCGAGCACCTTTCTTCCACGACCACCCCGCCGGCTGGCAGCCTACTCGGCGCTTTCTTCTTCAGCTTCTTCGCCGTGCTCCACGATGTCACCGGGCTTGAAAAGAATCCCCTGCATGACCTCTCGCCATTTGGGTTTCTTCCGCAGGAGGAACTCCAGGTCCATCCCGAAATGCTTGAACTCCTCGTGCTGCGCGTTGCGCATGATGTCGCGCGCCGAACGGTCCTTCTCCAGCGAGAGGCGCTGCTCGTACCAGCCGATCGCCTCGGCCTCTTCGATCAGCGACGTGATCATCCGCGCAAAGGTGCGAGTTTTCGCTGACAGCTCGCTCGCCGGCTCGTGGTACTGCTCGAATCCCATCGGAGTGCCCTCAGTATTTGCCTGTGCCAGACACGAGCGGCCGCACCGTCATGGGCGCAGACGATTCATGGTACGTGGAAACGCGATTGCCTCGCGGATGTGATGTATCCCGCAAATCCATCCCACGGTTCGCTCCAACCCGAGCCCGAATCCCGAGTGGACGAATGTGCCGTACTTCCTCAGATCCAGATACCAGTTGTAGGCATCAACGGGCAGACCTTCCTCCTTGATCCTGCCGAGAAGCTTGTCGTGATCGTCTTCGCGCTGAGATCCGCCGATGATCTCTCCGTAACCTTCCGGCGCCAGCAGATCGTCGCACAGCACCGTGCGCGGATCGGCTGGATTCTCCTTCATATAGAACGCTTTCGCCTGCTTCGGGTAATTGTAGATGAAAACCGGAGTGTCGTGCCCTTCGACGAGCAGTGACTCGTCCTCCGCGCCCAGATCGTCGCCCCACTTCACCTCGCTTCCCTTCCCCTGCAGGATCTTTACCGCATCGCTGTAGTCGATGCGGGGAAACGGCGCCTTGATTTTCTCGAGTTTGGAAATGTCGCGCTCCAGCTCCTTCAGCTCGGGTTGACGGCGCTCGACGACCCGGGCCACGATGTACGAGACGAACTCCTCCTGGAGACGCATGTTGTCGTTCGAGTCGTTGAAGGCGACCTCAGGCTCGACCATCCAGAACTCAGTGAGATGTCGTCGCGTCTTGGATTTCTCGGCGCGGAACGTCGGGCCGAAGCAATAGATCTTCCCGAATGCCGCCGCGGCCGCTTCGCCGTACAGCTGGCCGGTTTGCGCCAGGTACGCGGTCCCCAGGTCAAAGTACTCGGTACCGAACAGTCCGCTTCGCTCGCCGATCGCCGCCGTAAGGATCGGAGTGTCCACGAGCGTGAAACCCCGCTCGTAGAAGAAATCGCGGATCGCCTGCTCGACCTCATGCCGCACGAGTCCGATCGCGCGCTGCCTCGGCGTGCGCAGCCAGAAGTGCCGGTTGTCGAGCAGGAAGTCGATGCCGTGCTCTTTCGGCTGGATGGGATAGTCCAGCGGGCTCTCTCCGTAGATCGAGAGATCCTTGACGCCGAGCTCGAACCCACCCGGCGCGCGCGCATCGGGACGAACCTCGCCCTCGACCTCGATGGAAGTCTCCTGCGTCAGCTTGCCGAACCGCTCCCATGATTCGGCCGACACCGCGTTTTTGACGAGGACTGCCTGAAGCAAGCCTGTCCCATCGCGCATGACGATGAACGCGACCTTGCCCGAGGACCGGACGTGCGTGACCCAGCCGCGGACGCGCACACTCTGCCCTGAGTGGGATGGCAGCTCTGATATTCGAGAGTAAGGGACTACGGTCATGATTTCGTGGTGGAGAGGAGCGCTCGGGCGGCAAGCTAGGCGCCTTCAATGGCCAGTGTCAACCGCGCCGGCGCGAATGTCACCGCGATGTCGCCTCATCGCCTGCCGCCTGTGAGCTGTCGCCTGCCGAGAACATCAGGCGCATACCGTTAAATAGCTTGACAAGCTCAGGCACGCCAAACATTGTAGCGACGCCAAATGAAACCGCGTTCCAATACCCGTCTATCAGGTACGCGATCGGTTGTGCGCGCTATTAGCGTCCTCAAGATACTTGGACGCTCAGGCAGCGCCTACGGAATCACCGAGCTCGGAACTGCCACCGGACTGAGCAAAGCGACCGTTTTCAGACTGGTCGGTGCGCTCGAGACGGAAGGTATGGTTGCGCGCGATGCCGCAACCGGTGGTTATCGTCTCGGGCCGGGGCTGATCGCACTGGGCGCATCCGCGCTATCGACCACCGATCTCCGCGCCATTGCGCACGACGAGCTGGTGCGGCTCGCCGAGGAGACGGGCGAGACGGCAACCCTCGAGGTGATCTCGGAAGGAGAGATTCTCGTTGTCGACGAAGCGCAGGGGCGCTTTCTTTTCGGGGCAACGCCAGAGATCGGACGGTGCTGGCCGGCCCACGCGACATCGACTGGCAAGGTTCTCCTCGCGCTCACCGATCCCATGCCGGCGCTGCTCCGTCTCACCAGGTTTGGTCCGAAGACGATCACGTCACGCGCGGAGCTCGAGCGCGAGCTGGCACGGGTGCGTCATCACGGATATGCCGTCGCGGTGGACGAGCTCGAGCCGGGGCTCGGAGCTATCGCGGCGCCGATCCGGAATCACCTCGGCGACGTGATCGCTGCGCTCAGCATCAATGGCCCTGGCATCCGCCTCGGTCCGAAGCGCCGCCGAATCCTCATCCCGAAGGTGCTGCGCGCAGCCAATCGCGTCTCGCGGCGCCTGGGCGCGTCGCCCGCGATGATCGTGATTTCGGATCGGAAATCGAGGGCCGCCTCGTGACGCCCATGGTGACTCCGAGTGGTTTGGTACGCGCGGCGCTTCTGACAGCACTAGCGGCGGGGTGCGCTCCGACGTCGCACTCGATGCGTGGGGCGCGGTGGTCAGAACCCGTCAGCGCCGATGAGCCGAAGGGAACGCTGTTGATCGTCGGGGGCGGAACGCAGCCGGCGGAGCTCGTTCGTCATTTTGTCGATCTGGCGGGCGGTCCCGGCAAGGCGCGCATCGCAATTCTGCCAATGGCGACGTCGGATGCCGTCGCAACGGGAGCCGAGAAAGAAGCAGAGCTCGACAGCCTCGGCGCCGATGCATTCGTGGTGAACGTGACGCGTGCGCAGGCCGACGACGATGCCGTCGTGCGAAAGCTGGCGACCGCGACCGGAATCTGGTTTCCGGGCGGTGACCAGTCGCTGCTGACCGCGGCCCTTCACGGATCGGGGGCGCTGCGCGCGATTCACCAACGCTTTCAAGCGGGTGCGGTTGTCGGTGGAACATCGGCGGGCGCGGCGGTCATGAGCGACTCGATGATCACCGGCAATCAGTTCTGGCCGGGAATGACGGCGGCCGTCGATTCCCCATCGTTCTCCAGGATCACGCGGCGAGCGATCGAGATCGTGCCCGGACTTGGCTTCGTTCACAACGCGATCGTCGATCAGCATTTCCTGCGGCGTCAGCGGGAGAATCGCTTGTTCAGCGTGATTCTCGAGCGACCATCGCTGCTCGGCGTGGGCATCGACGAGGGAACGGCGCTCAAGGTGACGCCCGATGGAAAGTGGACGGTTCTCGGGAAGAGCTCGGTGATGATTCTCGACGCCCGTCGCTCACGGGTTACTCCAATTCAGGCGGGGACTCTTGGCGCGGCAGATATCCGCGTCTCGCTGCTCCCCGCAGGCAGCACGTACGACCCGCGGACGGGAGATGTGACACTCCCGCCGCGGTGAAGAA
This sequence comes from Gemmatimonadaceae bacterium, assembly GCA_035317285.1. Lineage (GTDB taxonomy): Bacteria > Gemmatimonadota > Gemmatimonadetes > Gemmatimonadales > Gemmatimonadaceae > UBA4720. Next base: position 24,578 of record DATHHC010000161.1, read on the forward strand.
AGAGATGTCCAACGCTACATCCAGAGGAGGAGGCACGATGAGGAATTTGAAGATCGGTTGGAAATTGATCGTGATCGCAGCGATGGCGATGCTTCTGCCATTGCGGACCGCGGCGGCGCAGGGGACGGGTACATTGCGCGGCACGGTCATCGACTCGATATCGCATCAGCCGGTGCCGGGAGCGCAGGTCCAGCTCGTGGGCACCAATCGCTCGACGGCTACCGACGCGTCGGGGATCTATAGTTTCAGTGGCGTTCCGGTCGGCCCCGCTACGGTCAGAGTCCAGCGCATTGGATTTGGCCTGCGGACGGTGACTGCCAACGTCGACCCGGGAACGACCGTCGCGGCCGACATCGTTCTGCAACCCGTGGTCACGACTTTGTCACAGGTCGTCGTCGTCGGGTATGGGTCGAGCAGCCGTGCTGAAGTGACGGGCGCGCTGACGACCGTGCAGGGGACCGATATTCAGAACACCCCGATCGCCGGAATCGATGGTGCGCTTCAGGGCAAGGCAGCCGGCGTGCAGGTCACGCAGAATGCCGGCACACCAGGCAACGGAATCTCGGTTCGAGTGAGGGGATCGTCCTCCCTGACCGCAGGCAACCAGCCTCTCTACGTCGTCGACGGCACGCCGATTCAGACGGACGACTTCTCGCAGGTCGGGTTCGGAGGCCAGGATCTGACGGCAGTGACCTCGCTCAATCCGGACGAGATCGAATCAATCACGGTTCTCAAGGATGCAGCCTCGGCTGGCATCTACGGTTCGCGTGCATCGAACGGTGTCGTTCTGATTACGACCAAGCGCGGCGTCGCCGGAAGCAACAAGATCACGATCAGCGGCTACACCGGGTCGCAGTCGCTCGACCGCAAACTGCATATGCTGAATGGCAAGCAGTACGTGGAGTACATGGCTGAAGCAGCGACGAATGATGGAGAAGACCCGGCCGACTTCGGCTTCGTGGCCGGCGTCGATGACCTCGTCGAGACCGACTGGCAGGACGCGATTTATCGCACCGCCCCCGTGAGAGACATGAATATCGGGCTCTCAGGCGGAAGCGGGCGCGTGAAGTATTACGTGACGGGCGGCTATTACGGCCAGGAAGGAATCGCGATCGGCTCGGCGTACAACCGGGCGAGCGGTCGCGCCAACGTGGACATCAACGCGACGGACAAGCTCTCGTTCAGCAGCTCGATCGCTCTGGCGCGAGAGATCAACTACCGCACGGTCGGCGACAACACCATTTCAGGAACCGTCACGAACGCCATTGCGGTCCAGCCCAATCTTCCTGTCAAGAACGCTGATGGGACGTTCACCACGTCAAACGAGGGACTCGCATATACGAATCCCGTCGCGATTGCGACCTTTGACTACAATCCGACCACGACGCAGCGAGTTATCGCCAACGCGGAAGGACGCTACAACCTGACCAATTGGGTGCAGTTCACTGGGCGGCTCTCGGGTGATCAGCTCGTGCTCCATGAACGGCTATGGGGATCACCGCTGGTCGTGGACGAGAACGGTGGAACCGGTGGCGACGCGACGTCGGGCTACAATACGGGCAACAGGTTCGTGGGAGAGGGCTTCTTTACGCTCAACCCGTGGTCAGGGAGCAGCAGAGGCAACCTCACCGCGATTGTAGGTGCCAGCACGGAGCGCAATCGCACCGAGCTCAACTTTGTCGAGGGCACGGGGTTCAGCAGCCCCGCGCTGCACGACGTCGGCGATGCGACGACCGTAACGGTCTACGACGCGAGTCGGAGCGCGAACAACCTTGTTTCATATTTTGCCCGCGCCAACGTCGACCTGGCTGATCGCTATCTCCTCAGCGCCAGCATCCGGACCGATGGTTCTTCGAGGTTCGGAGCGAACAATAAATACGGCGTGTTTCCAGCCGCTTCCATCGGCTGGGTGATCACGCAGGAGCCGATGCTGGGTGGTCTTTCAAGACTCGGGTCGATCAAGCTCCGCGGAAGTTATGGTGTTACCGGGAACCAGGGCATCGGCAACAACGCTGCCCGGGCCTCGTTCGGTTCGGCGAATTACGGAAAAATCGCCGGCATCTTCCCGTCGAACTTCGGCAACGCCGATCTCAAGTGGGAGCAGACCAAGGAAGCGGACGTCGGCTTCGACTGGACGATGTTCTCCGGACGGATCGGATTGGTCGGAGACTACTACAGCAAGAAGACGTCGAACCTTCTCATATCGCGGCCCATAACCGCGACGAGTGGATTTACGACCTTCACCGACAACGTCGGCAATATCGAGAACAAGGGCTTCGAGTTCGAGCTCACCACGGAGAACATCCGCGGTAACGGAGCCGGAGGCCTCTCGTGGTCGACGAGCTTCAACTACTCGACGAACAAGAACCGTGTTACCTCGCTCTTCCAGGACCAGCCCATCGAAAGCGGGTTCGCCAATTCTGTACGTGTCGGAGAGCCACTCGGCGCCTTCTTTCTCATTCGTTTCACCGGCGTAGATCCAGCGACCGGCGACGCAATGTACGATGACGCTAACGGCGATGGCGCTGTCAACGCCGACGACCGGGTGGTAATCGGGAATCCGCAACCGACGTATTGGGGCGGACTGACGAACACTCTCGGCTTTGGACCGTTCGATTTGCGCGCCACGCTCACATTCAGCGGCGGCAACAAGATCTATAACGGCATTCGGGAATTTGCCGACGACGCCGGGTTCAACTTCGACAACAAGTTCGCCGACGTTCTGAGCCGCTGGCAGCAACCCGGCGACATTACCAACCAGCCACGCGCGAGTTTCGACGGAACTTCGAACGCAACGCTCTCTTCGAGCAGATGGCTCGAGCCAGGTTCGTACGCGCGTTTGCAGGACCTGACGCTGGGCTTGAAGGTTCCCAGCTCCTTCTCGAACGCCATCGGTATGGCGAACTCGCGGCTCTACGTCTCAGGTCGCAACCTGCACACCTGGACGAAATTCTCGGGTTACAACCCGGATGTGAACAGCTTTGGCTCCGGTGGCGGCACCGCACTCGGTACCGAGTTTTACGCCTACCCACTCGCCCGCGTATGGATGGTGGGCGTTAGTGGCGAGTGGTAGCCAAGCCATGCGAAACCTCAAACCCCGGACAACCCAAATCATGCGATTCAAACTACTGATGCTTTCATCCGCGGTGCTATTCACCGCGTGCAGCTCGGTGCTCGACGTGCCGCCGACAAGCTCGGTCCCGTCGGACATCGCAATCAACGACGCGATCGGCGCGCGGGCGGCTCTGGCGGGCGCGTATCAGGCGCTGCAAGCCGGCGGCTCATACGGTCACAGAATAATCGACTGGACGGAGCTTCTTTCCGACAACATGCGCTTCACCGGGACCTTCGACGATTACGCCGATGCCGAGGTCCACCAGCTGAGATCTGACAACTTTACAGACAATTCGATCTGGGTAGCGATGTACGACGGGATCAATCGAGCCAACCAGATTCTGAAACACGTCCCGGACGTCGCCGACCTCTCGGCGGGAGAAAAGGACGAGATTCTGGGTGAAGCGTATTTCCTGCGCGCGCTCCAGTATCACAACCTTGTCCGGATGTGGGGTGAGGTTCCGCTTCGCCTCGAGCCGGTCACCAACGCTGTCGAGGCGGGACAGATTACCAAATCGACGGTGGCGGCGGTTTACACCCAGATCCTCGCCGACCTGGCCCAGGCGGAGCAGCTGATCACCAATGATTCGGACACGCGGCAGGCAACGATTGGGGCCGCGTATGCAATCGAAGCTCGCGTCCGGCTCTATCAGCAGGATTGGGCAGGTGCCGAGGCGGCAGCGGCTACGGTCGAATCAATGGGTTATTCCCTGGCTCCGGAATACGCCGATCTCTTTGACGCGACCGGAAATGACACGCCGGAAGACATTTTCAGAATCACTTTCCTTCCGACGCAGTCGCAGCTGGTCAGCTTTTACTTTCTGCCCAAGCCGTTCGGTGGCCGCTATGAGGTGGCACCAGCTCCGAGCATACTCATCGCGTATGACCCGGCTTCGAACGGAACCCAATTCTCGACATACCATCCGACGGACGAGCGTGGGATCTACAACATTTCGCTGCAGGGCACGAGCCGCATCTACGCGTCGAAGTTCAGAAATCCGTCGGGGGATGAGGACCTGCACGTGATTCGCCTTGGCGAAGTGATACTCATTCGCGCGGAGGCACTCGCTCACCTCGCCCGCTTCCCCGAAGCGCTCGCCGAGGCCAATCGGCTGCGCGTAAGGGCCGGTGTGGCGGCGCTTCCGACGGTGGGCGGCACTTTGGCATCCGTCACCGCGGCAGTCGCAAAGGAACGCCGTCTGGAGCTGGCTTTCGAGGGCGACAGATGGCCGGACATGGTTCGCACGGGCGAAGCGCTTCTTCAGGGCGTCCCGGCGTTCCAGACGCTCCTGCCGATTCCACAGCGTGAGCTCGATACCGCGCCACTCCTGACCCAGAATCAAGGGTATTGATTGGCACGATAGTAAAGAAAGGCCCGCCTCGAGTTGAGGCGGGCCTTTTTTGCGTTTCCTGATCGAGAAATTCACGCGATCAGGCATCCACAGAACCAAAGCAGGGGGCCAACAGCGTTTCAGCTAATCGCTCGGAGCCTTCATACAGGCGTTCTGGCTTGGCGCGCTAGCGTGTCAATCTGTAGATGAGAATCGCCGCGCGCTCCGTTGCCGGGCCGATCGAACGGAGATCCACGCGCTCGTCAGGAGTGTGTGATCTCATTCCCTTCACACCCAGTCCGTCGAGGGCGTCGAGGTACTCGGAGATGTAGGAGATGTCCCCTCCGCCTCGCTTGCCGGGATCGAGCGCTTCAACCGGACCCTGCCCTAGTGCGCGACTGACGGAATCCTCCACCGCCAGAAGGGCGAGATTGCCTTTGGTTGGGGGCATGGCGGGATTTCCATCCTCGAATTTGATGGTCGCGAGGGTGCCGGGCAGGTGGTCGTCCACGATCGCGCGCATCGCAGCACGAGCTTTCAACAGCTGATCCTGCGTGATGAAGCGGAGATCGCCGCGGGCGAACACGCGCGGAGCGATGATGTTGTCCTTACCCGCCGCGGTCCCCGAGATCTTCGTCGAGTCGTAGGTGACGTCGGTCCCGCCAACTATCACGGCTGGATTGAACGTCAGGTACTGCTCATTCGACAGCTTCTCGCGAAATCCGTTCAGGATTCGTGCGGCTTCGTAAATCGCGCCGTAGCTCGTGCCGGGCGAGAAGATTCCCGACGAATGCGCCTGTCTCCCACTCACCACCAGCTCCCAGCCGCTCATTCCCCGCCGCGCGACCGTTCCCTTGCCCGCGTCTTCCTCGAACGCGAGAGCAACATCGCTGCGCTTTGCGACATCGATCAGCGGCTGACGCGACACGAGGTGCAGCGGGCCGGCATCTTCTTCGTCTCCCGTCAACGCGACCACGATTCGGGTTCCGTCGAGCGCGCCGACGCTCTGGAGCGCCTTGAGCGCGTAGAGGATCACGATGTCGCCACCCTTCATGTCGGAGCTTCCCGCCCCGGAGGCCAGCGTGTCGAGCCGAACGAATCTTTCGCTGTCGCCTTCGAATACGGTGTCGAGATGACCGATCAGGAGGAGGCGCTTGCCCTTGGTGCCCTTTCGCTCCGCGAAGAGATGGCCGGCCCGGCCCACGGCGTCAGGCAGCGCGACCCACTTCGTCTCGAAGCCGACGGAAGCGAACTCGGGCTCGAATAGCTTCCCCACCGCGCGCACTCCGGGCAGGTTGAACGTTCCGCTGCTGATGTTGACTGCTTTCTCGAGAAAGTTGACCTGCTCCGCTCCGTGGGCGCGGACGTAGTCGCGGATCTTCTGCTCGGTCGTGGACAGCTTGGGTGGGGCACTTGCCTGGGCGCCCGCGGCGCTCGCGATCGAGAAAGTAAGCAGACAGGCGCACGCCAATGTGCTCGCGCGCAGGCGCTTGCTGGGAAGGGAAAAGCTCGAATTGGGTGTCATGCAAGGGAGACTATCATCACGTCGCGGTTCCGTCCACCTGCGGCAAACGATAATTTTCCCGCTTGCCGACTCCCCAAATGCCAAGATGACCCTACGCGCCCGCCTCGGGTGGGGCTTGTTCTCGATCACGCTCGTGCTGATCGTCCCGCTGCTCCTGTCCCTCAAGTCCCTCGAGCACCTCTACGAGACGAGCCGTTTGCTCCGGGACCGGGAATTCGCGGCTTCGCTGCTTCTCGGGTCGTTTCGGGAGCGAACCGATGATGCCCGCCGGGCGGAAGTTGCGCTTCTCTTTGTTCACGATCAAAAGAGCGCGGCGCGGATGCAGAGCGAGATCGATGGACTCGGATCGCTGACCGATTCACTCGCGCGCTACCAGCTCGACCTGTCGGCATCCCAGATCCGGGCGTCCCTCGAGACGCTCCGCGCGGCTGCCCGCGAAGAATACGAACAGGCCGCCGCCGGAAGGGGCACCGTCGCCGAGTTGATATCGCAACAACGCACCCGCCCGGCGATCGCATCGGTCGACAGCGCGCTCGGCGCCAGCGCGACGACACTGCGCAATAGCACTCGACAGCGCGTCGCCGACGCGACCAACGAGACGCTCAACGCGGAGCGCATGGTTGCGGGCGCTCTCCCCATCGCGCTCCTGCTCGCGCTGTTGATCGGCATTTGGCTGATGCGGTCGATCAGCCGGCCGGTGTACGCGCTTGAGCGCGGAATGCACGCGATCGCCGAGGGAGATCTAAGTCACGAGCTATCGCTGGTTCCGAACGAATCGACGGAGTTCGGACGGCTGGCCGTCAGCTACAAGGCAATGGCGCAGCAGCTTTCCCGTCTCGAAAGACTGCGCGCCGAGTTCGTGGGCGTGGCGTCGCACGAGCTCAAGACGCCGATCAACGTCATAATCGGCTATCTCGAGCTCCTGCAGGAGGGGATATTCGGTGCGCTGACGCCAAAACAGAAGGAAATTCTTTACACAATTGGTAAACAGGCAAATGGGCTCACGAGACTCGTCAAGCGACTGCTCGACATCAGCCGCTTCGAGGCGAGTGGCGGAAAGCTCGACGCACGGTCGGTGGACCTCGAGCACCTGTTGCGAACCCTCGAGAGCTCGTTCTCGGTCCTCGCCATGCAGCGCGACATCGCGTTCTCCGTGAAACACGGCGAGGGACTTCCAGACACCGTATGCTGGGATGAAGATCGCATCAACGAGGTGCTCGGCAACCTCGTCTCCAACGCGTTCAAATTCACGCCGCGTGGAGGCAGGGTAGCGCTCTCGGTCGATCGCGAGGATGACAACATCGTGATTACCGTCGCGGACACGGGAGCCGGTATCGACCCCGAGCAGCTGCCCCACATCTTCGACAAGTTTTATCAGGCCGACAACCAGGCGCAGGCCGCAACCAAGGGCACGGGTTTAGGCCTGGCGATTGCGAAAGAAATCGTCGAGGCCCACGGCGGTCAGACGACGGTGGAAAGCAGGGTCAGCGAGGGAACCACGTTTGTCGTCACGCTGCCGGTGGAGCCGCCGGGCGCGAAGAAGAAGCAGGAGCATGCACCAAAGTCCGAGGATGCGGCATGAGGAGAGCTTTTCAACTATTGGTTACTTCGCTGGCCTTGGCGGCTTGCGCGCAAATTCAGGCATTCGACCCCCAGCTACAGACTGATTGGGATCGGACGCTTGCCAACGCGCGCGGCACCGTCCAGGCCGGCAACTATTTCGCGGCTGACAAGCTTCTCGACGAGTTCGTTCTCAGACATCCAGGGACGGCCGAGGCCAGGGAGATCGCGTTCTGGAAGGCGGCTTACATGGTCGACCCGGGAAATGACCATGGGTCTCTCGACGCCGGAATAGCCGCCCTCGACGCGTATCTCGCCACGGATTCGGCGGGCTGGTACCGCGACCAGGCCGTCGTCCTCCGCCGCACAGCCCTGGTCGCCCAGGGAATCGCGAACCAGGCGAAGCATGCCGCGTCTGACTCCACCTCGGGCACGACGGTGGTCACGGACACCGTGGTGGTCGTGAGCAAGTCGAGGGACGAGCAGATTGCGGCGCTCAAGGACCAACTGGCAAAGAGCAAAGACGAACTCGCCAAGGCGAATGCCGAACTGGATCGCATCAAGAAACGGCTGGCGAATCCGAGCAACTAGGGCGGGAAGCGGGAAGGGGGAAGCGGAAGCGGGAGGCAGTGTAGTTGCAGTTTTCCGAAGGGTGCCTATCAGCCGACTCTGAATAGCTCCAGCGCCCGCGAATAGCGGGCGCTCAGCACTCTTCGAATTCCCTCGTTCTCCTTCGCCGTCAGTCCGGGATCCCGCTCGAGCAGTCTCTCAGCGGCGGCACGAGCCTCGATGTTCAGCTCCTCGTCCCGCACGGGATCGGCGATCCGGAATGTCGCCTCCCCGCTCTGCTCCTGGCCGAACAGATTGCCCATGCCTCGCAGCCGCAGGTCGGCGCGCGCGATCTCGAACCCGTCGTCCGTTTCGACGAAAATCCTTAGGCGTTCGGCAGCCTCCTCACCAACGCCACCCAGCAGTATGCAGTACGCCGCCTCGGCGCCGCGGCCGACACGCCCCCTCAGCTGATGGAGCTGCGACAATCCGAATCGCTCCGGATGCTCGACGAGCATGACCGTCGCATTCGGCACGTCGATTCCCACTTCGATGACGGTCGTCGACACGAGCACATCGATCTTCCCATCGCGAAAGGCCCGCATGATGGTCTCTCTCTCGTCCGCGGGGACACGTCCGTGGATGAGCGCGACGACCCGCCCGGCAAATGGACCCGCGGACAGCTGCTCGTACATCGTGGTGGCGGCTTTGAGATCGGTTTTCTCTGACTCCTCGATCACGGGATAGACCACGTACGCCTGCCGCCCTTTCTCGGTCTCCCGCGCCACGAATTGAAGGACGCGCTCGCGCGCCGATTCCGGACGCATCACGGTCGTCACGGGCTGTCGCCCCGCCGGACGCTCGTCCAGTGTGCTCACGTCGAGGTCGCCGTACATGGTCAGCGCGAGCGACCTGGGGATCGGCGTCGCGCTCATGAGAAGCACGTCGGGCGAATTGCCCTTGGCCGAGATCGCGGCGCGCTGCTCGACTCCGAAGCGGTGCTGCTCGTCGATCGTGACGAACCCGAGCCGCCCGAAGACGGCACTTTCCTGCACGAGCGCATGGGTTCCCACGACCAGAACGGGCTCGCTTCCGGCGAGCTTTTCCGCGGCGGCCCGTCTCGCGATCGGGCTGAGGCTCCCCGTCACGAGAACCGGCCCGATCCCGAGCGGCTCCAGGAGCTTCGTGAACGTCCGGAAGTGCTGTTCGGCGAGCAACTCGGTCGGTGCCATGATCGCGGCCTGAAATCCGTTCTCCATCGCCAGGAGCGCCGCAAAGAGCGCCACAATGGTCTTTCCGCTACCAACATCGCCCTGCAGCAGGCGGTGCATCTTCCGATCGCTCGCCATGTCGGCAACGATCTCGCGCACTGCGGCGGTTTGCGCATTGGTGAGCGTAAATGGAAGTACTTTCTTGAGCGCGCTCGTGAGCTCCCTGCGGTTTTGGAACGCCGTTCCGCTCCGCTTCTCACGCTTGAGCGCGTTGGCCCGCCGGTGAAGGATGTGGACGAACAGCAGCTCTTCGAAGGCGAGGCGCGATCTCCCCTTCGTCCCTTCGGCGATCGTCTTCGGCCGGTGCACCATTTCCAGCGCTTTGCGAAGGTTCGGGAGCCCGATTGGGCGCAGCACGTCCTCGGGCAGGTATTCCTTCACCAGTGGCAGCAGCGTGTCCAGGTGCTGATCGATGATTCCCCGGATCACCTTGAACGAGAGCCCTTCGGTTGCCGGATAAACCGCCAGCACCTTCCCGCCCTTCACAACATCGTCGTCCTTCCCCAGCTGGACGTATTCGCGTGGCTGGAGCTGGCGGCCGTGGTAGAAGCGGACGGATCCCGTGAGAAGCATGATGTCGCCCTTCTCGATACTTCGATCCAGAAAGGGCTGTCCGGGCCACGACGCCTCGATCATACCGCTGTCGTCCTTGAGCACGGCCTGGAAGATCCTGAGCCCCTTACGGGTGGGAATGATGCCCTTCGAGATCACCTTGCCGATGATCGTCCCGTCCATGCCCGTCTCGAGTGACGCGATCGGGGTGATGGTGCTCGCGTCTTCGTAACGATGCGGAATGTGGAACAGGAGATCGCGCGCGGTGACGATTCCCAGCTTTCGCAGTGATTCCGCGCGCATGGGCCCGACACCTTTCAGGTAGTTGACGGGCATGTCGAGGTAGACTTTCCCGCTCCGTGCCTCCGTCGCCGCCATCTACGCCGCGCCGCTCCGGCGCTCGAAACCAGAAACGCCGAATTCGTTGGACATCTAGCCCTCGAGAACCTCGTGGGCAAAGGACCTTGGATCGAACGCCTCGAGATCCGTCGCCTTCTCGCCCGTCCCGATGAATTTGACCGGCACGTTCAACGCGTCGTGAACCGCCAGCACTATTCCGCCTCGGGCTGTTCCATCGACCTTGGTGATGACGAGCCCGGTGATGGGAATCGCCTCCGCAAATGTCTTTGCCTGCGCGACCGCGTTCTGCCCGATCGTCCCGTCCAGCACCAGCAGCGTCTCGTGCGGAGCGCCTGGAAGCCGTTTGCCGATCACACGGTCGATCTTCTTCATCTCGTCCATCAGAGACCCGCTCGTGTGAAGGCGGCCAGCGGTATCGACGACCACCACGTCCTTGCCGCGGCTGATCCCCGCATCGACGGCGTCGAAGGCCACTGCGGCGGGATCAGAGCCAGCCTTGCCACCCACGAAATCGGCGCCCGTGCGCTCCGACCACGCGCGCAGCTGGTCGATCGCCCCCGCGCGAAATGTGTCTGCCGCGCCAATGAGGACCGACATCTTTTTCGTCCTGAGAAAGTCGGAGAACTTCCCGATGAACGTCGTCTTTCCCGCTCCGTTCACGCCGACCACCAGTACGACTGTCGGTCCCGGCTCGGAGGGAACGAATCGCGGATCGCTGTTTCCGGAGCGGAGCGAGCTCTCAATCGCCTTCTCCAGCGCCTGCAGGAACTGCTCCTGGGTCTTGATGAAGCCGCGCCGCGCCTGGCCCTCGATTTCCGCGACGAGGCGCATCGTGGTCGGAACGCCGAAGTCGGCTTCGAGGAGGACCTGCTCCAGGCTCTCCAGCGAGCCCTGGATTGCGCCTCCCCGCGCGATCACGGTCACGTCGGTGAGCGCGACGTCCTTTATTTTCGTCCACAGCGAGCGGGTGGGCACGTCGCCCGCGCGCCGGATTATCCTGCCTGCCATTTGATAGCGGTCTGATTGAGGCCAAAAAAAAACCCGGACATTCGAGTCCGGGTTCAAGATAAGCGCTGCGGGCCTGCGGCGGTGTCAGTCGGACACGTTCGCCAAATGCATCCCATCAAGGCTGGCCATCGTCTGACTTTTCATCTTCTGGAAGAGCGTGCGCTCGTTTGCCGGGATCGGTTCGCCGCCCCTGCTCTCGAGAGCGAGCTTCGGGTTCCGCGCGACACCGCCGACGCGAATCTCGAAGTGAAGGTGCGGGCCGGTTGCCCATCCGGTCATGCCGACGTATCCGATTGTGGATCCCATCGCCACTCGCTGCCCTGGCCGTACGCCTGTCGCGAAGTTCCGCATGTGGCCGTAGCGGCTCACCATGCCATTCCTGTGGCGGATGTCGATCATGTTGCCATACCCGCCCTTCTTTCCGGCGAAGACAACGACGCCATCGCCGATCGCTCTAACCGGGGTACCCTGCGCCGCTGCGTAGTCGGTGCCGGTGTGATTGCGCCATTCGCCGAAGATCGGATGCTTGCGGGCGCCGAAGATGCTGCTGATACGACGGAAAGCCACGGGAGCGCGGAGGAAAGCAGCGCGAAGGGACATCCCCTTCGCATCGTAATACTGTCCGGACGGCGATCCCGGCGTGTCGAAGTGAATCGCTTCCAGCGCATTGTTACCGTTTGAGAGCGCCAGACGTGCTCCCAGAACCTTCTGGACTATGATCGCGCCGTTCGGCTTCTGGAGACGCTCGATGAGCAGGTGGAACTTGTCGCCCTGTCTCAGGTCGCGGCTCATGTCGACTTTGTACTCGAATATGTCGGCGAGTGACCAGGCGAGCTGATGGCGGGCAGAGGGCGGAAGGACGCCTACGCCGCTCTCGTTGAGCGCGTTGTAGAGGCTGGATTGAATGACGCCCGAAATCGCGAGGGTGTCGAGCAGCTCGGTGTTGGAGGCCTCAATAACCACCGGGTGGAGCATGAAATCGGCTGGCTCCAGACCTGGGCGGTTGACGACGACCGGGGCCATCGGGAAAATCTGCTTCGGCTCGAGAGCGGGTGTAAGCCAAACGGCGACCATCCCTAAGACCGCCACCACTGCATAACTCGCTGGCCGTACTTTTACCCGCGTCAATCCATCTGCCTTCGAATAAATGTAGGAATTTCCATGTCACTCAGGTCCTGCTCAGGAGACGATTTATCCCTCTCCGGAGTCACGGCTGGAGTGCTCGTCGGAGGCGTCGGAATATTCCGTCTCGGCATCTCGTTCAGAGTGTTTCTCATGACGCCATTTCCGCGCGCTGGACGCAGCGGAATGACCGGAGATCCTCTCACGATCGGAGACTGAGTCGAGCTCATAGTCGGCACCTGAACGGACGACCCAGACTGCGGGCGGTCGAACCCGGTGGCGATGACCGTAACGCGAATCTCGCCCTGCATCGCGGGCTCATGCACGGCGCCGAAGATGATCTCGGCGTCTTCGCCGACGGCGTCATGGATGATTTCGTTGATCTGGTGGACTTCGCCGAGGGTCAGGTCAGCGCCGCCCGTGATGTTCACGAGAACGCCGGTGGCACCCGATACCGAGACGTTGTCGAGGAGCGGGCTGGCGATCGCCTGCTGCGCCGCTTCGATGGCGCGGTTCTCACCGCGGCCAATGCCGGTGCCCATGAGGGCGGAGCCGCCTTCCTGCATGACGGTGCGGACGTCGGCAAAGTCGACGTTTACGAGCCCCGTGACGCTAATCAGCGAGCTGATGCCCTGAGTGGCATGGAGGAGCACTTCGTCGGCCTTCTTGAGCGCGTCCTGGAAGGGTATTCCCTTGCCGACAACAGCGAGGAGACGCTCGTTCGGGACTACGATCATCGTATCGACGTGCTTCCGCATCTCGGCGATGCCGAGCTCGGCCTGGCGCATGCGCTTGCGGCCTTCGAACAGGAATGGCTTGGTGACAATACCGACTGTCAGGGCACCAGCTGCACGAGCGAGCTCGCACAGGACGGGTGCGGCACCCGTTCCAGTCCCGCCACCCATGCCGCAGGTCACGAACACGAGGTCGGCGTTGTGCATTGCCCGGGAAACTTCTTCCCTGTTCTCGTCGATGGCCTGCTTCCCGATCTCGGGCCGCGCGCCTGCGCCAAGGCCTCGGGTTAGCTTCTTACCTATCTGGATTTTGACGTCGGACTTGGAATTGAGGAGGGCCTGGGCATCGGTGTTGACCGAGATGAACTCGACACCTTCCAGGTGTTCCTCGATCATGCGATTGACGGCGTTTCCGCCCCCGCCACCTACGCCCACGACCTTCATGCGGGCAGCTTGTGACTGGCTTTCCTCGAATTCGAATATCATCGGGCTGGAAACTCCGGTACTGCGTTTATGTGGAAAAAATACTGGGGCTAGTATATCCCTGTTAGTTCTTTCGTACCATAGGCAAGACGAACGTGGGTCAAAAAAAGTACAACCCCTGTCAAGCGAGTTATCCACACTC
>DATHHC010000162.1:0-10594 GCA_035317285.1 Gemmatimonadaceae bacterium
GGGTCGCAGGACATCTACTACCGCATCTTCGAGCGCTTAGAGCTCCCCGAGTAGTCAAAGCACGCTACTCGGCTGACCCAGTTCCGCTAGGCGCTGCCGACGATTAGACCACCAATCGCGATCGCGCAGTCGGCGTGAGGCGCAGGGTTTCGACTGGCGACGCGAGATGCCGGTCGAGAGCGGGGCGCGCGGTGTCGCGCCATCCTCGCGATTTCTCAAGTGCGGCGACATGTCGGTCGTATCCTCGCACGTCCGCGAACCGGGCGAACCACACGAACACATGCTCGCGCTCTCGGACCGGGAGGCGCGGAAAAGTGTTCTTTGCAGGCTCAGTCTCGAGCACGGCGAGAGGTGTCACGCCACTGGCGATGATCTCCGGCTTGATGGCTCGGTCGAAGACACCGGCGAAGTCCTCGGCACCGGAGGCTGCAAGCGGGTAGATCGTGGCGACGAAGAGTCCGGGCGGAATGGCCGTCGCACCAACACCGGGACGATTCGCCCGGGCAAACACGAAGCCCGAGGCGGGTTGCACCGGGCGGAGCAGGAGCACGTTGTCGGAGTCGATCATCGTGTCGTTCGCGGCCTCGCGATTCGCACGCCAGATCGGCCCATCGTAGAATGCCGCCAACGCCGCCGCGCGCGAGTTCATGTTCGTGAAACCACGCAGCCAGGTGAAGACGTCGGGGCGGTCGATATCACGGAACTGGGCAATGAGTTGCATCCCGGCCTGTTCCTGACTCTCGATGAACTCACGCTCGAAAAGCGTGATCAGTGTGTCACGTTTTCCGGGGTGCAGTTTGTAGCGGCGCAATTCAACTATCGGGCAGCATCTGGCCCTGGATACGGCCACCCGCGTCAGACCCTTGCTTGCAGGCCGACCAATCTCTCCGCCGCCTTCTCGAGCGTCTCGGCCTTCTTGCAGAAGGCGAATCGCGTAACGGTTTTCCCCAACTCGGGCCGTGAGTAGAAGCTCATCCCGGGCACCGTCGCGACTCCGACCTCCTTCGCCAACCAGATAGCGAACTCCCGCGATTCGAGATCCGAGATCTCCGAGAAATCCGCGAGTATATAGTAGGCCCCTTCGGGCGCCGCGTACTTGAACCCGGCTTCGTCGAGCGCCGAGCACATGATATCCCGCCGCGCCCGGTACTCCAATGCGAGATGGTTGTAGTAATCCGAGTCAAACGCCATCCCGATCGCCCCCGCAGCCTGCAAAGGCGCCGGCGCGCCCACAGTCAGGAAGTCGTGAACTTTTCGAATCGGTGAGGTGAACTCGAACGGCGCGATCGCGTACCCGAGTCTCCATCCGGTGCAACTGAAAGTCTTCGACAGCCCGGAGATCGTGACCGTGCGCTCCCGCATTCCGGGCCAGGTCGCCAGGACGTGATGCCCGCCCGCGTATCGAATATGCTCGTAGATCTCGTCCGTGATCGCGATCACGTCCCACTTCTGACACAGCTCCGCGATCAGCGAGATCTCCTCGCGCGTAAAGACTCTGCCGGTAGGATTGTGCGGCGTGTTCACGATAATCGCCCGAGTCTTATTCGAGAACGCCGCGCGCAGCTTGTCGGGATCCAACTTCCAGGCCGGGGCCTCGAGAGGCACGAACACCGGCTTCGCTCCCGCGAGGATGGCGTCCGGCCCGTAGTTCTCGTAGTACGGCTCGAACACGATTACTTCGTCACCCGGGTCCACTAAAGCAAGAAAGACGGAAGCCATCGCTTCCGTCGCTCCGCAGCACACCGTGATCTCCCGCTCGGGGTCCACCGTCATCCCGTACCAGCTCCTGTACTTCTCCGCGATCGCGAGCCGGAGCGCCGGGCTGCCCCACGTGATCGCGTACTGATTGATGTCGCCGTGGATCGCCGCGCACGCCGCATCTTTCATCGGCGCGGGCATCGGGAAATCGGGGAACCCCTGCGCCAGATTGATCGCGCCGTACTGGTTCGCCACGCGCGTCATCTCACGGATCACAGACTCCGTGAACGTGCTTGCGCGCTGCGCGGTGGACGCGCGTGGCGAAGATTTCTGCGTGTTCGTCACGGATTCTTCATTCTGACTTCGATCACTCCGCCCGCACCCGCCCGCAATCCGAATTTGGCTCCGGCCTGGGTGACGTCGTAGTACTGGATGTCGCCGACTTGGTAAGCCTGAATATTTCGAAGCGAGTTCAACTGGCCGTACTGCTGCCCATCGACGTACACGAGCGCGTACTCGGTGCCGCCGGCCAAGGACGTCGTCCCATGCGAAGCGAGCCAGTTTGGACGAAGTCGCGCCACCGCGTCGTAAGCGGTGTTGACGTCGGCGTGAGCCGCAGCCATCTCCTCCGCAGTCAGCGGACCGGTGCCTCGAGCCCTGCCAGTGTTGGGCGAATCTGATGAACTGCTCGAGGCGCACCCGATGATTGCAGCGACTGCCAATAGGTAAAGACGGTTTACCGACATACGCATCCTCCTGTTTTGGTCGGCGCTGCTCGATCGCCTGTGCGGCGGATCTTTCGCGAGTGCCAACGCCAATGCTGCACCAACTCCCAGTCGGGTCCGTGCTCGAACGGGTTAGCAACGCGAGTCGGGCTGGGACAGGAGAAAGTGTTTGACAAATCATATCACCTTTGCAATGATGCGCGCGACGGGGGAGACTAATGAGACTCGGGCTTATCTTTGGAATCGTGCTGGCGATCATTCTAGGGATCATCCTCTGGAAGAGGGGCAAGCCGCCAGTCCCCTGATGCGCAGTTGCAGTTGAGTGCGGTTACCGCCGGGCCTGACTAAGCGCGCGCGGGCGCTCCGTTCCCCTGACACGGAGGTATCCGATTACGATCCGCGACAGCTCGGCCGCTGTCTCGGCAACGTGCGAGAGGAAGTCTCCGCTGGAGATTCCTCCCCCCTCCTCCGACATGACCGCATTCTCGAGCGCGCGCGCGATCAGCATCACCACGAACCGGATTGCGCGCTCTGGCTGCGGATGCCCGATATCCTGGCGGCGGTCGCGCAGTAACCGCTCGAACAGCCCGAGACTCCGAAGCCTGAGATCCTCTGCCCGCGCTCTGAACCTGACGTCGGGGTGAGTCTGGGCATACAGAAGAAGACCACGGATCAGTGCGCGCCGGCTTCGGTAGCCCTCGATCATCCCGGTGACGAGGGTAGCGACCACTTCGGTGGTCGGAATGCCTTCCCACTTGGCGGGGTCGAGCGCGAACTCGTTCGACGCCAGCGCCTCGGAGAAGAACCGCTCGTAAACAGCCCGGAGAAGCGCATCCTTGTCGGGAAACCGCTTGTAGACATTCCCGACCGACATCCCCGCCCGACGCGCAATGGCGGGAACCGTAGCTCCTTCGAGTCCGGCAGCCTCGAGCGTCCGCTCGGCTGCGCCGAGCAGCCGCTCCAAACTGTTTCGGCCCCGTTCCTGGACCGCGGGGAGAGCCTGACCGTGTCCCATAAGTGAATTATAGTTCACCGTAAGGTGAATTACAATTCATCTTTGGTGTTGATGCTTAAGACGTTACTCCACAGTCATTTGCGAGCCGCAGGGGCTTACGCCAGTATGAAAGCTTCCGGCGATTCGGCTGCAAAGCTAACAGCCCCCTGCTTCGGTTTTGTAATTGCTCGACGAAGCGAGACAGACCCTACAAGGAGACAGACCCCGACCAGCCTAGGATTTGGATCTGGTGGTCTCCCACGCGGTAAGCAGCCACTGCCCATCCCGGCGCAGGTACACCTCGGTAAACCGGATCCCGAAGCTCGAAACTCCCGCCGCGTTTCTCACGCGCATCTGGGCCCGGCCCGTCGCCAGCGCCAGCCCGTCGTATACGCGCACTTTCACCTCGACCGGCGCGATCGACTCGTAGACGAGCGTCTGCTTCCTGATCGTGGCTATGAACTGAGGCTTCGACTGAAGGTCGGCACGGGGGCTCACGTAGGCCATTTCGTCATCGAGCAGCGTGTCCAGTGCGGCCACATCCCCCTTCGTCATCGCCTCGAACCGCTCTCGCTGCGCCTGCCTCACCTCACTCTCGGCGTTGAGACGCTCGATGGTGCGACCGGCGGGCGGCGTGCAGCTGGTCGCGAATGCGATCAGGCCAACGACAACCACCGAGCTCGGAACGATCCCGAAAGCGCGTGAGGTCGAATGTGCGCGCGGCAACAGAGTTCTACTTGGACTTAATATCGACCGCTCCCGAGCCATACCGCATCCCATACTTGGAAACCGCGTCCGGCCCGCTCAGGTACCGGATCTCGTGAATCTGACTCACGTTGATGTTTCGGAGACTGCCCAGCTCACCGAAGAACTGGCCATCGACGAAAACGCTCGCGTATTCGCTGCCGCCGGCGTTCACGGTGGAGCGGCCCCGGGTCTTGAGAAACATCGGCCTGAGCTTGGTCACCACATCAAGAGCGTTCGTCTCGCCGGATGACTCGATTTCCTGTTCGGTGATCAGGTTGGGCTCGCGATGCGTGCGGGCGCCGCTCGCACCCGCGCTGGCGCACGCAATCACAACCGCCAGAGACAGCATGTAGACGGATCTCGACATTATCTCCCTCCGAGTTTTGCGAGAGCAGTTCTGATCAATTCTGTTGCTGGTTTACCGCCTCCGCCAGCGTCAAGGGCGGCACGGACCCCCCGCTCCGCATCGGCGCTTGAATAGCCGAGAGATACGAGGGCGCGCAGGGCGTCGTCGGCGGCGGCGCTCGCCGGAGCGGCCGACGTGCCCGTCGTCTCGCCCAGCCCATCCAGCTTATCGCTCAGGCCGAGAATCAGAAGCTCGGCTTTCTTGCGGCCGACGCGCGGGACGCTTTGCAGCGTCGGAATATCCTTCTCTCGAATCGCGCGAATGAGCCGCGGGGCCGAGAGCGCCGACAACATCCCGATCGCCAGCGAGGGTCCGACACCGTTCGCGGTGAGCAGCATCTCGAACAACCGCTTCTCGAACACGCTCACGAATCCGAACAGCTGCCAGGAATCTTCCTTCACCACGAGCGAGGTGTGAAGCGCGACGACGTCCCCGACGCGCGGGAGCGTCTCGTACACGCTCAAGGGAATCGTCAGCTCGTACGCGACCCCGCCGCCCGTCATGATCTCCAGCGAATCCAAATCCTTGGCGACAAGCTTTCCCTCGACGCGCGCTATCAACGCTCGGCTCTCCCCAAATCAGCGGGCGAGCGAATCACCGTCGACGAGGGGAATCGAATCGAATCGATCCTGGGCAGGTTCGGCATCAGCGCATACGTCAGCGCCGCCGCCACTCCATCCGACGCATCGCTCGGCTGGGGCGCCGTTTTGAGTCGCAGCAGGCGCATCACCATGAACTGGATCTGGACCTTGGTCGCGGCGCCCGTGCCCGCCACCGCTTTCTTGATTTCCGACGGCGGGTATTCGTGGATTTCCATCGCCGCGTGCGCTCCCGCCAGAAGAATCACCCCGCGCGCGTGGCCAAGCACGACCGTCGTGCGCACGTTACGGGCGTAGAAAATGTCTTCGATGGCAAGAACTTTAGGGTTATGCCGACGGATCAATTCCAGAACGCCATCGTGGATCTCGGCGAGCCGTTGCGCCAGGGCATCACGTGGCTTGGTACGGATCACGCCACACTCGACGAGCTTGAGCGGATTGCGGCCATCCATCCGAATTACGCCGTATCCTGTAATCGCGGTCCCGGGATCGATCCCGAGGACTACTACGGGCTCGGAGTCACGCACTGGACATATCTGATCATCGCTTCTTCCTGCTGACTGCGATCACGCCACTCAACCCGCCCTGCAATCCGAATGTTCCGCCTGCCTCGGCAGCGCTGTAAAAACGGATCTCGGCGATGCTATCGGCATCGACGGTACGAAGCGATGCCAGATCGCCAAATTGCTGCCCGTCGATGAATACGACCGGTGCCTCGTTGGACGGTGGGTCGAAGGACTTCGTCTCCCGAGTCAGCCAGTTCGGGCGCAGGCGTTTTATCGCATCGTACAGAGTGCCGCGGTCCACGTTAGCGTTACGCATCTCCTCGGCGCCCAGGTACGCGCTCTTTCGCGGCGCAGGCGGAGCACCTGAGCTACCAGACGTACCACTGGCAGGAGCGCAGGCCAGAATGGCTGGGACTGCAATCAGGTAAAGATGACGGGTCGACACCGGCGTCCCTCCAATTCTTGGATGGTGCAGCTTACGCTCCGGACATCTGCTCGACGTCCATGTCGAAATTCGCGGACACTTTTTGCACGTCGTCCAGCTCCTCGAGGTCTTCGAGCAGCTTGATGAGCGACTCGGCGTTCTTTCCCTCGACGCGCACCGTCGACTTCGGGATGAACGCGACTTCCGACTCGGCGATGGCAATGCCCTTTGCCTTGATGGCGTCCTCGACGGTGTGCATCCCGTGCGGATCCGTGGTCACGATGTACTGCTCGCCCTCCGCTCTGAAATCCTCGGCGCCACCATCGAGCGCCACCTCCAGCACCATGTCCTCGTCGTACTTGCCGGCGTCGATGTAGATCTGCCCCTTTCGGTCGAACAGGTAGGACACCGAATTCGGGGGCCCCAGGTTGCCGCCGAGTCGCGTGAGCTTGTGCCGGATCTCGGCGACAGTGCGGGTCGGATTGTCGCTCAGGGCAGAGATCAGTATCGCGACACCACCGGGCCCGTAGCCTTCGTAGGTGACCTCGGTGTAGTGAACGCCCTCGAGCTCACCAGTGCCTTTCTTGATCGCGCGCTCGATGTTGTCCTTGGGCATTGACCCTGCCTTTGCCGCATCGATAGCCGTCCGCAGCCGCGGGTTGTGGGCGGGATCGCCACCGGCCAGCTTCGCGGCCATCGTGATCTCGCGAATGAGCTTGGTGAACTGCGCGCCGCGTTTTGCGTCGGTCGCAGCCTTGTAGTGCTTGATCTGCTTCCATTTGGAATGGCCGGCCATATCAGCTCGGTTGGGATGTTGTCAATGTGTGTCGCACGTCCGCGGCTGCGGCAGCGGAGAGTTCACGAAGCAAAGCGTTCAACTCAGCGTTCGATGCCTCATCTAACTGTCCGGAAGCGGCATTCACAAGGTCCGTAAAGGCTGTCGCGCACCGCGCGCGGTCCAATCCACTCACGGCGCCCAAAGTGCCAAGAGCTGTCGATCTTATCCCGCTCGGTATGGCCAGTGACGATAGCCACTGTTTTGTGTTTTCGGTCCGTTCCACCACCAACTCCCGCGTCAGCTCGTAAGGTGCGAGGATTCCGGCGCACAGCCGCCCCAGTTGGAGGCAGGCGACCAGCGTCTCCCGATCACCGCCCAGCGATGCCCGCGCGGACAGCGTGGTTAGCGCGCGGAAGCGAAAAACCGGCGTTGTGAGGGTGAAACGAGGCATCTGGCCGAGCACACTCCGAATCTAGGCACGGACTCCGCCCGCGGCTACATTCCGAACTATGGCCGTGCCGGTCCTGAACCCCCCAAAATCGATACTATGGGTGGACGACGAGGGTGAGCTCCTTGAGCCTCACCGCATCTTCCTTCGCTCCAAGGGCTATACCGTAGAGTGGGCGAGCAACGCCGACGACGCGATCGAGCTCCTGAAGCGTCGTCCGTTCGACATCCTGTTGCTCGATGAGCAGATGCCCGGCAAGCGGGGTCTCGAGGTGTATCGCGACGTGCGGGAGATCGCGCCGAGCCTCCCCGTGGTGATGGTGACCAAGAGCGAGGAGGATTCGACGCTCAAGGAAGCGATCGGCGTCAACGTCCGAGACTATCTCGTCAAGCCGATCAATCCCAGGCAGGTGCTCACGGTCGTGACGCGGATTCTCGAAGGCCCGCGTATCCGCCAGCAGGCGATCGCGCGCAGCTTCGTGGAGAGGTTCCGGGCGATCGAGCTGGAGCGAGACCACAATCTCGACTGGCGGGGATGGATCGACCGCTACGACGAGTTGATGCGCTGGGACGTGGACCTGGCCGCCGCGGGCGAGATGGGACTCTATGAGTCGCTCCAGGGATTGTATCCGGACATGCACCGCGAATTCGCGGGGTACATGAAAACCCACTATCCCGAGTGGCTGAAGAACCTCGAGGGGAACAGGCCTCCGCTCTCGATCGACATCGTCTCCGAGTTTCTGCTGCCGATTCTCGAGCGGGACAAGGCGGCGGTGTTCATCGTGGTTGACTGCCTGAGGCTCGACCAGTGGCGCGTGCTGGAGCCGTTGCTCGCCCCCTTCTTCGACACGGAAACGACGCACTATTTTGCGGTGCTCCCGACCGCGACGCCGTACTCGCGCAACTCGCTGTTCAGTGGACTTTTCCCGGGCGAGATCGCCGCGCGTCTTCCCGATTGGTGGGGGAATGCCGACCGCGAGGACGAGTCGCTCAACGCGCACGAGAAGGAGCTTCTGGAATCGCATCTGGAAGAGCTGGTCGGCAAGACGCCAGTGCGGTATCAGAAGATTTCGACGGCCGCAAATTCCGACGAGCTGGAGCGGCATCTCGGTACGGCCATTGGCCCCGAAGGCGTCAGTGCCTTCGTGTTCAACTTCGTCGACTTGCTGACACACGGACGGAGCGAGTCGCAAATACTCTATGAAGTTGCACGGGATGAAATCGCCCTTCGACAGATTACCCGGCAGTGGTTCCAGCGATCGGCGCTGTTCAGCGTGCTGAAGGAAGCGTCCCGGCGGAAGATCTCCGTCCTGCTCACGACGGATCATGGATCGATCCATTGCAACACGCCGGCGACGGTATACGCCAAGCGCGACGCGAGCGCGAATCTGCGGTACAAGTTCGGCGAGGATCTGCGTGCCGAGCGGCCAGACCAGGCGCTGCTCTTTTCGAACGAGGACATGCTGCGCTTGCCTCGTCGCGGCCCCGGCGGGAATACCCTGCTGGCGACGAATGACTGCTTCTTCGTGTACCCTACGAAGCTGCGCGAGTACCAGAGCCGGTATCGCGGTTCATTCCTGCACGGCGGCGTGACGCCGGAGGAAGTAATTCTCCCGCTGGCACTGCTCACGCCGCGCCGGTAACTCGATTGCCGGCTTCAAACTCACCGGTCTACAAGAAGCTTCTTCCTTTCCTGCGTCCGCACGCGTGGCGCATGGGCGTCACGATCGCGTGCAATCTGCTGGCGGCGCTGCTCGACGGCTTCGCGATCGCGCTGCTGATTCCGTTCCTCAATATCCTCTTCCACCAGCCGTCGACGTCGCTCAAGTCGGGATGGGTGTCGAAGCTCCTCGACGCGACGGTTGGAAGCCAGATCATTCCCGGCGACGAAATGCGGTCGCTCAGGAACGTCATCCTGCTCGTGATGGCGTCGGTGGTGCTCAAGAATTTTCTCGTGTGGATCGCGGGACAGTTCGGCGCGACGCTCCAGGAGTACGTTACGCGAGATCTGCGCAACGCCGTCTATCGCCATCTCGCGCACCTTCCGCTCGGCTACTTCACGCAGATGAAGGCAGGGCAAATTCTCTCGCGAGTCATCAATGACACGTTCGAGGCGCGCCTCATTCTCACGCAGATCGTGACGCAGGGGCTTCAGAGCGCATCGCTGGTCATCGTCTACATCGCGATCCTGTTCAGCATCTCGTGGAAGCTTACGCTCATCGCGTTGATCATCCTCCCGCTGCTGGGAGTCTCGCTCCAGCCGATGCTCAGAAGGCTGAGAAAGGGCAATCTCCGGCGCGGGAACATGCACGGCGAGATGACGAGCGTGTTGCAGGAGACGATCAGCGGCATCCGCCTGGTGAAGGCTTCGGGCACGGAGAGCTACGAGGAGTCGCGATTCGCCGACGGCAGCAACAAGTACGCGCGCAGCAGTCTCAAGATGACAAGGTTGGCGTTGGTGGCACCTCCGATTACGGAGGTTATCGGAACTCTGATCGCGGTGCTGGTGCTCTGGATCGGCGCGTGGCAAGTGCTGAGCAGCGGCACGATGACCGGCGCGACGTTGCTCGCGTTTCTGACGCTCGTGCTGCGCCTCCTCCAGCCGCTGAAGCAGCTATCGCAGATGCGGACAACAGCGCAGTCGTCCCTGGCGTCGGCCGAGAGATTATTCGAGATCCTGGATTCGCCTGCGGAGTTTCAGCTCGACCCGGGCACGAGGGAGAAGGCGGCGTTCGAGCGCGATCTCAGGTTCGAGAAGGTTACGTTCGCCTACGAGGATGCTCCGGTTCTCTCCGGGATCGATCTCATCGCCCGCAAAGGGGAAGTGGTCGCGCTGGTTGGTCCGAGCGGCTCGGGGAAGAGCACGCTGGTGGACCTTATTCCGCGATTCTACGAGCCGGGCAAAGGCAGGATCCTTCTCGACGGAATTGATACGCGCGAGATCAAGCTTCCGGCGCTCCGCGCGCTCACGGGAATCGTGAGTCAGGAGACAGTTCTCTTCCACGATTCAGTTCGCAACAACATCGCCTACGGCGCTCCCGACAAGTACTCACAGGCGCAGATCGAGGCGGCGGCGAGGGCCGCGAACGCGCACGAGTTCATCGCCGAGCTCCCGAACGGATATGATACGATGTTGGGAGAGCGGGGGACCCGGCTGTCGGGCGGCCAGCGGCAGCGCTTGGCGATTGCACGGGCCTTGCTCAGTGACCCGCCAATCCTCATTCTCGATGAAGCCACCTCCGCGCTCGATACGGAATCGGAGCGGCTGGT
>DATHHC010000163.1:0-9590 GCA_035317285.1 Gemmatimonadaceae bacterium
GCTGGTCATGAGCTCGGGGGGAAACTCCGGCTCACAGGCGACCTCGCTCGTGATCCGGGCGCTCGCCCTTCAGGAGCTCAAGCTTAAGGACTGGTGGCGAATCGCGGTTCGCGAGCTGCCGACCGGACTCGTGCTCGGCAGTATCCTCGGCGTCATCGGCTTCGTTCGAATCGTGCTCTGGCAGAATCTGCACATCTTCAACTACGGACCGTTCTACATGCTGCTGGCCACTGCAGTCGGATTCGCGCTGGTGGGAATCGTCGCCTTCGGATCACTGGCCGGATCGATGCTGCCGTTCCTGTTGAAACGAATCGGGTTCGATCCCGCCAGCGCGTCGGCGCCATTTGTGGCGACGCTCGTCGATGTTACCGGACTCGTGATTTACTTCTCCGTCGCGTTCCTCGTACTTCATGGAACGATTCTTTGAGTTGGTGTCGAGAAGGGATCACAAACTGCAACGGAACAGGCGGGTTGCGTCGTTAATCGACGTACCCTCTCAACCGCTCGAGCATTCGGCGATCAGTCGCCTCGGCGTCATCGAGCTTGGGCGTCTCGATAATCTTCCCGACGTTGGCCAGCAGGGGATCGTTCATTATCCGGCGAAACGCTCCCTCGCCAATGGCGCCCTCGCCGATCAGCTCGTGCCGATCTCTCCGCGAGCCGAGCGGCACCTTTGAATCGTTGAGGTGCATCAGCCGAAGACGCGACCGGCCAATCGCGTCGTTGAACCGAGACCACACGCCGTCGTAGTCGTTCACGATGTCGTATCCCGCGGCAAAAATGTGCGCGGTGTCGACGCACACTCCGACGCGCTCGCGGTACGGGAGCGGAATCAGCTCGATCAGCTTTGCCATTTCCTCGAAGCTCGAGCCCAGAACGGTGCCCGACCCCGCGGTCATTTCCATCAGGAGCATCGTGTTGCCTGGCGCACGCTCGAGCGCCATTCCGATTGCCGCGGCGTTGCGATCGAGCCCGCTTGGCCGGTTGTCCATGAAATTCCCCGGATGCGACACCAGGTACTTGAGCTTTAGCGCGGCGCATCGCTGGAGCTCGCAAACGAACGATTCGATCGAGCGCTGGCGCAGCACCGGGTCCGGCGACGCGAGGTTGATGAGGTAGCTGTCGTGGGCGCAGGTCTCACTAACCCCGGTCTCGCCGAGCTCCGTCAAGAATGCGGTGCACTCCTCTTCCTCGCAGACGCGCTCGGCCCAGCGACTGGCCATCTTGGTGAACATCTGCATCGCGGTCGCGCCTATCGATTTCGCGCGTCCCGGAGCCTTGCTCGTTCCGCCGGCTATCGAAGTGTGAGCCCCGAGTGGCGCACCGGTATCATCGCGCCGAAGCACGCAGCCATTCCGCCGGATCGACCGCCGGCCCGCCGCGCCTGATCTCGAAGTGGAGATGAGCTCCCAGAGCCGGATCGCTGACGCCGACGGTTCCCAACAGCTGACCCTTGATCACGCGCGCTCCTTTCCGCACGCCAATCTTGTCGAGCGATCCGTAGACGGAGTAGTCGCCACCGCCGTGCTCGAGGATGACGGTGTTGCCGTAGGTGCCCATCGGCCCCGCGTACGCGACAGTACCGGCGGAAACCGACTTCACCGACGTGCCAACCGGCGCGGTGATCCCAATGCCGTTCCAGCGGGTCGTGGTGCTGTTGGGATTCACGTAACGGCCAAAGCGATAGAGAAACGTTCCGTTCACCGGCCAGTCCAGCCGCCCTACGTCAGTCGTGCGAATCGAGCTCGGCGACAGCGCGACCGCGCCGCTTCGCCCACTCGCCCTTCTACGCTCGGCCTCGAACGACGCGATCAGGTTGTTCAGACGGCCCTCGCTCTTCTCCAGCTCAGCGAGACGCGCCTTCGCGCGCTTGGTATCCTCCTGGACGCGCACGAGGCTCTTCGCCTGCGCCTTCTCGAGATCCGCGAGACGAGCTGCCTCGCGCTCCTTCTGCGAGCGATTCTCGATTACGCTGCTCTGAAGGCGTACGAGCTGGATCTGTTGCGACTCGATCCTGGAGTGCAGCTCGTCGAGGCGGTGAACCAGGCCTTTGTCCCTGAGCGCCAGCAGGTGCAGGTACTTGTAGCGCGCGACGAGCTGTCCCACGGACTGCGCGGAGAACAGCACTTCGGCAGAATAGAGTGGCCCCCGCTTGTAGATCTCGATCACGCGCCGCTGAAGGACCGTGCGTTTCATCGAAGCCTCGCGCTCCGACTTCTGGAGGTCGGAACTCGTCGTCTGCACTTCGTCCGTGATCGCGATGAGCTGCCGGTCGAGTGACTTCACCATGCGCGCGGTTGCGTCGTGCTGCTTGTCGAGAAGATTCACTTCATCGCGCAGCTCGTGCGCGGTGCTCTGCAGTCCGCTCATTTTCCTCTCGAGCTCGTCGCGCTCGGCGCGGATGCGGGCGAGCTCGTCGCGTTGCGCGTTGACGCGCGCCTCGGCGCTCTCGGTCTGCTGGGCCGGCAATGCCGAAGAAAACAGGAGCGCGCAGAAGGAGAGCGCGCGTGACGCGCGGCTCAGATTCGGCGTAGATGCCTCCCCACCGAGACGAGACTTCCGAGGACGCCCATCACGGCGCCGCCAAGGACGCCGAAGAAAATCAGCTGACGATCGAAGAAGATCGTCTGCATGAAGTACTCATTGACGACCCGATTCGCGATCCACACGAATAACAGGGCCAGCAGGCCGCCGAACACTCCCTTCACGAGGCCATCGATGAGGAAGGGAAGGCGAATGAACATGTCAGTCGCCCCGACCAGACGCATGATGGAAATCTCCTTCGCGCGGGCGAGGACAGTCATCCGGATCGTCGCGCCAATAATTATTACAGCCACCGCCGCGAACGCGACGCCCAGGGCTATTCCCGCGACAGTGGCGATGTTACGAAGGCGATAGAGCTTTTCCACCCACTCCTCACCGTACCGGACGTCGTCGATGAAGGCGTATGTCTTCATTCGATCGGCGACGGATTTCACAACCGCCGGGCTCCGCAGGCCGGGACGCAAATGCACCTCGATCGAAGCGGGAAGCACACCTGCTTCGAACACGTCCGCGAACTCGCCCATCTCCTTGCGCGCGCGCTCGAGGGCTTTCTCCTTCGACACGTAGTCGACGCGCTGGACTTCCTTGAACTCCCCGATGTCCTTCATCGCCGCGGCGACTGATTCGATGTCGACGCTGTCGCTGACGAAGGCGCGGACCTCGACACGCTCCTCCACCTCGTCGAGCGCTTTCCGGATGTTGATCGCGACGAGACCGAACAGCCCGAACGCGAATAGCGAGAACGCGATCGTCACGACGCCAAGCGCGCTCAACAGCGGCGCCCGGCGCGATGCTGTCAGCGCCTCACGTACCGACCGCACCTAGATGCGCTCCGTCGAATCCGGAGGCGTCTCCCGCCACTCAATGGGCTCCTCGATCGGCCGCGCCGATGCGGGAGATTCAGCGGAATCGAATACGACGCGCCCATGAGTGAGCTCGATCGTTCGATAGTTGGATCGGCGAACCAGGTCGAGGTCGTGCGTCGCCATGATCACGGCGGTGCCCGAGGCATTGATGTCTCGCAGAAGCTGGAACACGCTGCGGGTCGCGCGCTCGTCCAGATTTCCCGTGGGCTCGTCGGCGATGAGAACGAACGGATCGTTGATCAACGCGCGCGCGATTGCGACACGTTGCTGCTCGCCGCCCGACAGCTCCCGGGGGAAATTGGTCGCTTTGGACGAGAGACCGACCTGCGTCAGCACGCGCGCGACTTTGGCGCGAATCGTTGCCTTGGGCGCGCCGGTCACCTCGAGCGCGAAGCGGACGTTCGCCTCGGCGGAGCGATCCTCGAGCAGCCGGAAATCCTGAAACACGATGCCCAATCGGCGGCGGAGACGTGAGATCTCGCGTCCGGTTGCGGTGTTCGAGCTGACGCCGTTGACCCAGACTTCTCCCTTCGTGGGCTTGTCGTCCATGTAAAGGAGCCTGAGGATCGTGGTCTTCCCCGAGCCGCTCGGGCCGGTGAGGTAGACGAACTCGCCCTTCTTTACCTCGAAGCTTGCGTGCGCCAGCGCGACACCCGACCGCGGATACTCCTTCGCGACGTCCGTGAGACGGATCATCTACGGTTGGAGCGCCTGCTCTATGTCGGCGATGAGATCTTCGGCGTTCTCGATCCCGATGCTCATCCTGAGGAAGCCGTCGGGAATCCCGATCTTGGCGCGCTCATCCGGACTCATGTGCTCGTGCGAGCTGTAGCGCGGCTCGATCACCAGCGAATCGACGCCGCCGAGGCTCGCCGCGTACGTGAACAACTTTAGCTCCTTTACGAACCGTACCGCCGCCGGGCCGGCGCCCTTGAGCTCGATTGCCATCATTCCCCCGAATCCATCGAGCAGCGTCTTGGCGATTTCGTGATCCGGGTGACTAGGAAGCCCGGGATAGTGCACCTTCGCAATCTGCGACTTCGTTGTGCACCACTCCGCGATCTGCATCGCGTTCTGGTTCTGGCGCTTCACTCTGACGTCGAGCGTCTTCATTCCGCGCTCCAGCAGCCAGCATGCGAACGGATCGGGCGCCTGCCCCCAGACTATCATCTTCCGGCGAACTTCGTCGATCAGCGGCTCGTTTCCACATACTACACCAGCGAGGATGTCGTGGTGTCCGTTCAGGTACTTCGTAGCCGAATGGATGACGACGTCCACGCCGTGCTCGATCGGGCGGAAGTTGATAGGGCTCGCGAAAGTGGAGTCGACGACGAGGGCGATTCCCTCCGAGTGAGCAAGATGCTGAAGTGAGCCGAGCTCGAGCACGCGGCACGTCGGATTCACCGGCGATTCGAGGAAGATGACTCTCGTGTTCTTCTTGAGAGCCCTCCTCCAAGCCCGCGGCTCGAGCGGATTCACGAGAGTGACCTCGATCCCCATTCCGGGGAGATCTTCGGTGAACAGCTTGCGCGTTCCGCCGTAGATCCACGAGCTCGACACGAGGTGATCGCCGGACCGGAGCAGCGCCAGCATCGCGCACGCGGTGGCGCCCATTCCGCTCGACAGCACCAGCGCCGCCTCGGATCCTTCCAGCATCGCCAGCCGTCGTTGGACGCGTTCGGAGTTAGGCGTGTTTCCGTAACGGGTGTAGAGGAGACCTTCGCTCGTTCCGGGCTCCTGGGCGTAGTTGACCGACTGAACGATCGGGGATGAGACGCCCGTGCCCGGATCCGGTGGTGGCGCGCCGCCGTGAATCGCCGTTGTCGACAGTCCCAGCTTGCGTGTCACTTCAGCCACTAGATCTCCTATCCGAGGTTACGTGTGCTGCGCCCCGCGTCGAAATCGTGCTTGACCACTCGAACAATTTCCGCGGGCGCGATGCCCAGGATGTCGCGCGCAACGACATTTCCCGGATTCACCGTATCATCGACGACCAGCACCGCCAGCTCGTGACGCCTCGGGCCATAGACCCAGACGAGCTCGCCGTCCTCGAGAAGGCGCCTGCGTGCATCGCTGGGGTGCAGGCGAACGAGCGGCCCGCGCTCGGCGTCACCGGCGCGCGTCGAGATGTAGCGCGCGACCATCAGCCATGGCTGGAAGCCTTCCATCATGCGTCGAGACTCGAAGGATGCGAAGGAACCGTGGCGCTTCCGACGGCGACATACCCGTTGTCGTACCGAATCAGCAGGCGTCGGCGCCACAGCATGTCGAGCATTACCTCAGCGTCCGCGCTCGAGAGTCCGATTGCGTCGGCGACGTCGGCGCTGGCGCCGGCTCCGAGCGCCGAGATGATCTCCCACGCCCGGCGCTCCTCGAGGCCGACGATGCCGATCAGCCGCGATTCCCCGTCGGCGTGCTGCGTCACCAGGGCGAGCTTGTGACGCTCGAGGACCGCTTCGATCGCCTCCATGTGCGACTCGCTGATCCCGCGGAACACGAAGTACACTTCGCGTCGCGGCGCATCGATGCTCACGTACTGGAGCAGGAGCTTGGCGACGATTTCGTCGGCGCACGAGAAATCGAGCAGCCCCACGTGCGAGAAGTCGATGATCGTGAGCGCCCGGTCGCCGATGCGGTCGAGCTCCTGCTCGATCTCGCAGCGAACCGCCGCGCCGGTTGGACGCGTCACGAGGTTCGAGTAGAGCTCACAGACGCTCTTGCGAAGCATCGAGCTCACGTCGATGTGATTGATCAAGCCACGCGCTCCGGAATCGTTATCTGCACCTGCGCCCCCGGAAAATATGAGAGGTCTTCCACGAGCGGCTCGTCTTCGTCCCAATCGCCTTTCGGAAGCACGGCGATGCGGGCGGTGCCGCTCCGGATGGAAAGTTTACCATCCCAGTTTCCAACAAAACGCCTCACTCCGGCAAGCCCTTGACCTCGGCCGGGATCCCTGAACCGGGATGCGCCGCGCATTACGGTCTCCTCCAGCGCCTGGCCGTCGTCCCAGCGATCCTTCCGCTGAAATCCGGGGGCCGACTCCAGCGACTGCCGAAATCCGATTCCCGGATCGCAGACCGCGATGACCACGACTTTGCGCCCGCCGAGTCGAACCCGCCAGGTGTAGGTCTGAACGGCGACCCAGCCGCCGCGCCCCGCGTGCTCCACAATATTTTGGCACACTTCCGATAGTGCCATCGTGAAGCGCATTGTGATCTTCGCATCAAGGTTGAGGTTCTTGACCAGCGCGTCCTGCGCCCGCTGCTGGATCTTGTCGACGACATCGTGGACGTCGTCGCTTTTGGAGATGGAGGTCACTTCAAGAAGCACGCTCGTCTCCGCGGCCTTCGTGCTTTTCACACGACCTTGCAGCTCGTACAGCTCAGCCGCGTGCTTGAAGAAATCCATCCTCGACCAGTACGTGTTGACGTTCTCCGCCTCGGGGACGTACAGTATCGGCCTCTCCGCGCGCGATTGCGCCAGCGCCAGCAGCGCCGTCAGGCCGTACGGAGATGCCCACCTCGCGTGTCGCGTGTCGACGATGATTTTTTCGTCGAGCGGCAACGGCGCGACCTGATCCAGCACCAGCTCGAAGGACTTGTCCTCGAGCGAATGTGGGACGTTGATGATTGTCGTCACTTGATGCTGAGCTCCCCACGCAGGTAGTCGGCGAGACCTGAGGCGCCGCGATGGTCCACGTTCCGGGCGGCCGCCTCCAGAGCACGGTCGATTGCCGAGTCTAACTTATCACCGGCGAGGAGACGGGAGAAATAGGTTGCGCCCCAGACATCTCCGCAGCCAATAGGATCGCCGGGGCCCGAATGTCGCCGCGTTTTCGCCGGCACAAGCGCGGTGCGAATCGCGCCCGGCGCAGTGCCGATCTCATGGCGTCTCACATCGGAGATTCGATCGAAGCCCGGCGCCGCGAAATAAATGACGCCGCGACTGCCGAGCGTGATCGAAAGCGAGCAGACACCGTTGGCGAACGCGATCGCGGCGAGGCCCATCGGGTCGCTAGCCATCATGCTCATCTCGTCGTCGTTCACCTGGATCAAATCGAAACACCGGCACCACGCGGCGGGATTCGGGAGCGGTTGCAGCACACGCATTCCGTCGGGTTGAACTGCCAGCAGCAGCGAGTGCAGGTCACAGTAGATCGGGCCGCGAAAGTGTTGCCTGATGAGCTGAGCTGTCTCGAGATCGAGCTCGAAGCCGCTGATCAGATTGATGTAGAGCGCGTCGAGATTGGTAAGCAGCGGTTTCAGTCCCAACCAGCTCCATCGCGGAACCCCGCCTGTGAGCCTCTCGCAGCGACGCTCATCGCTCAGGTAGTGAAGCGCCACTCGATTGTTCGGATGCGGCACCTCGATCGGCGCAGCATCCGGTGCGGCACGGTCGAGGTTGGCGACGAATTCGCGGGCGGACTGCGCGAGGTCGCTCCCCACCTTGAGGATCGGAACGAATTCCCAATCCGACGGCAGCGCCGCGTCGAGCGCGCCCAACGCGTAGGTGATCCCGCCCCACTCTTCGACGGGTGCGTCTCTCGGATCGCGCCCGTGAATCACGTCCCACACGAAGCTGCCCATGACGCCAACGCGCTTCTTGCGCGTCGTCGTGTTTCCCCGTGTCCTCACCTACAGCTCGCCCAACTTCTGCATCTTGAACGTTGCGATGGCGCCGACCACTCCGGCAGAGAGGGGAAGTGCTCCCGGAACGATGCGGCAGGCTTCCACCGCTGGCTTGAACGCGCGGCGCTTCACCTCTGCGCGCAGCGGTCGGAACAGGGCGTCTCCCGCCTGGGTGACTCCACCGGCGAGCACGACCGTATCGGGATTGAAGATGTTGAGCAGGTTCGACACGCCCGCTCCGAGGAAGCGGGCCGTTTCACGCACGACCTCTCTTGCCGTTGAATCGCCGCGCTTCGCCGCTTCGTAGACTGTCTGCGCGGTGATCTTCCGAATGTCGCCGTCCACCATGCTGATGAGAATGGACTCGACCTCGTCGCCGCGAAGCGCTTCTCTCGCGCGCTCCGCGATCGCAGGCCCGGAAGCGTAGGCCTCCAGACATCCGTAGTTCCCGCATTTGCAGCGGCGGCCAGTGGAGTCGATCGTCGTGTGCCCGATCTCGCCGGCCACATCGGATGCGCCGTGATACAGCTTGCCCTCGAGGATGATTCCGCCGCCGATTCCGGTTCCAAGAGTCATACCGATCACATTTCGGCCGCCGACGGCCGCACCGCACCAGAACTCGCCCAGTGTGGCACAATTGGCATCGTTGTCGAGCGTGGCCTCGAGATGCACCCGGCTCGAGATCTCATCCCGCAGCGGGAAATTCTTCCAGCCCAGGTTGGGCGTCACGATTACAATGCCCTTCTCGCGGTCCAGAGGTCCGGGCGATCCGATTCCTACGCCGAGAAAATCGGCCCGCTCGGCGCCAGTTTCCGAAATCGTCTGCGCGATCACCTGTTCGATCATTCCCGCGATTCGATCCACCACTGAGACCGCGCCGCCTTCGGCGAGTGTCGGCGTCGTGTGCATCGCGATCTCGCGGCTGCCATCGAGCGGCATTGCGCCCGCAACGATGTTGGTTCCACCCAAATCCACTCCGACGATGTAACGCTCCTTCACGCCCATACGCGTACCCGTGGGTTGAGGATTTTGGTTCCACCCAGATCCACTCCGATGATGTAACGCTCCTTCACGCTCATACGGGCACCGGTGGGTTGAGGACTTCTGTCAGCAAGCTCGAGACATACTCCGGCGTCAGCTCACGCATGCACCGCCAGTGTCCGAGCGGACACCGCTGGGGGCCGTGCCGGTCGCACGGACGACAGGTCAGGCTGTCATGTCCGGCGACCGCGTTTCGCTCGGCGAGAGGACCGAATCCGAACTCCGGCACGGTCGGGCCGAAGATCGTGAGTGTCGGCGTCCCCATCGCTGATGCAAGATGCTGCGGCGCCGAGTCGTTCGTCACTATCGCCTGCGCGCGGCCAATCAGCTCCGCTGAAGCCAACAGCGGTAACACGCCGACTGCGTTGATCACCGTGTCCGGTGGCAGCGCCTCGGTTATCTGCGCCGCGATCGCGGAATCCGCCTTCGACCCGATGATCGCGATCCGATAGTCGCCCGCGAGGCGCTTCGCCAGCTCGACGTAATATGGCCAGCGCTTGGTTCCCCACGC
>DATHHC010000164.1:0-28191 GCA_035317285.1 Gemmatimonadaceae bacterium
GCAAGTGGCCCGTCGCAGTGCTCGGCGCCACCGGCGCGGTCGGGCAGATGTTCGTGCGGCTCCTCGCCGATCATCCGTGGTTCGAGATCGCGGAGCTGGCGGCGTCGGAGCGATCGGCCGGGAAAAAATACGGCGAGGCGACGCGTTGGCTTGAAGGACCACCGCCGCCGCAGGCGATCCAGAATCGACGTGTGATCGCGTGTGACCCCGGCGTCGTGACCGCGCCTATCGTGTTCTCCGCGCTCGACGCGGTTGTTGCCGGCGAGGTGGAGATGGCATTCGCCAAGGCCGGAAAGTTCGTGCTCAGCAACGCCAAGAATTTCCGGATGGAACCGGACGTGCCCCTCGTGATTCCGGAAGTAAATGGCGATCACCTGGCGTTGATCGAGTGCCAGCGGGAACGTCGCGGCTGGACCGGCGCCATTGTCACGAACGCGAATTGCTCGGCCACTGTCGCCGCAGTTGCGCTGGCCCCGTTGCATCAGAAATTTGGAATCCGGCAGCTCTTCCTCTCGACGATGCAGGCCGTGTCGGGCGCCGGTTATCCCGGCGTGCCGTCGCTCGACATCCTCGGCAACGTGATCCCCTATATCGCCGACGAGGAGCCGAAGCTGGAGCGCGAGATGCTCAAGCTGCTCGGCACGTACGAAAACGGCGAGGTGACGAGCGCGGCATTCAAGGTGAGCGCGCACACGAACCGCGTTCCGGTGGAACACGGCCACACGATCTGCATGACGATCGGCTTCGAGGAGAAACCGACTCCAGAGTCCGCGACCGAAGCGATGCGGACCTGGCAAGGACTCGCTTCAACCCGCGGGCTCCCGACGCGGCCGGAGCATCCTCTGGTCGTCACCGACGCGCCGGATCGCCCGCAGCCAAAACGCGATGTCAACGCCGGCGCGGGCATGACGGTGACGGTTGGAAGAGTTCGACGCGACGCGGTGCTTGATCTGCGCATGGTGGCACTCGGACACAACACGGTTCGCGGAGCGGCGGGCGGGTCCGTGCTGAATGCGGAGCTGCTCGCGTCCAACGGCGCTCTCGACTCCGCGTGATCGTCGTAAAGTTTGGTGGGACATCGGTCGGCGATGCGGAGGCGATCGAGCGCACCGCTGAAATCGTCAAAGGCCGGCTCGATCGGCAGCCGGCAGTCGTCGTCTCCGCTCTTGGCGGAGCGACCAATTCGCTGCTCGCGATCGGAGAGCAGTCGGCCAAAGGACATCTGATCGGCGCCCTGCGTGGAGTCGAGACACTTCGCGACCGCCATTTTGAGCAATGCGAAAAGCTCCTCGGCAGTTCGACGGAAGCCTCGGAAGTTGCGGCCGAGATGAGCGCGAGCTTCGACGAGCTGGCAAGCCTGGCCGAAGCGCTCTCGGTGCTCGGCCACGCGACTCCGCGCAGCTTCGACGCGATCGCGGCGTTCGGAGAACAGCTCTCGTCGCATCTCGTCGCGGCGTTCTTTAAGCTTCGGGATATTCCAGCCGTGCACCTCGATGCGCGCGACATTTTTGTCACTGACGACGCGTTCATGTCGGCAGAGCCGCAGATCGACGCGATTGCTGAGGCCGCCCGAGACCTGGTACAGCCCCTGATCCAGGAAGGGAAAGTGCCGGTCATGGGAGGGTTCATCGGACGCACCGCCCGTGGAATCACTACGACACTCGGACGTGGTGGATCGGATTACAGCGCGTCACTTCTGGGCGCCGCACTCCACGCCGATGCGATCGAGATCTGGACGGACGTCGATGGCATGCTCACCGCGGATCCCCGCGTCGTGAAAGGATCCAAGCTGATCGAGCAGATCCGCTTCGACGAAGCATCGGAGCTCGCCTCGTTCGGGGCGAAGGTTTTGCATCCGAATACAATTGCGCCCGCGGTGCGTCTCGGCATTCCCGTTTTCATTTACAATTCGCGCAACCCCAAGGGCAAGGGAACCCGGATCACGTTCGACGCTCCGCGGCGCGCGGTGAGCGCGATCGCCGGCAAGGGCGGTATCACAGTGGTAAAAGTCGGTGCTGCCAAGATGCTGTTTGCGCGCGGTTTCCTGAGGCGCGTCTTCGAGATCTTCGAGCGCAACGGCATTTCGGTTGATGTCGTGGCGACATCGGAGGTATCCGTATCAGCAACGGTGGACGAAACCTCGGGATTGGAGTCACTGGTGGTCGAGCTCTCTCAGCTCGGTGACGTGTCGGTCGAGCGCGATCGCGCGATCGTCGCCGTCGTTGGAGCCGCAATCAGTGAGGATAGCGCGGCGATGGGCCGGGCAATCGGCGCCCTCGACGGGATCAAGGTTCACATGATGTCGCTCAGCGCGACCGGGATAAATCTCACGATGATTGTGGACGGAGATCAGCTGAATCCGGTCATGGAGCGTCTGCACGACTCGTTCTTCGCGCGGGACCGCAAATGACAACGCGAAAGATTGCGGTGATCGGTGACGGCAAGATGGGTCAGGCAATCCGTCAGCTGGCTGTCGAGAAGGGCTGGACGGTAACGGCGCTAGTCGGCGAGCGCGAGAACGCGGGCGGGAAGGGAATCACCGCTCAGTCCCTCGGAACGCCGGAGGTCGCGGTGGAATTCACCCAGCCCGACGCAGCGATTGAAAACATCACCGCCTGTCTTCGCGCCGGTGTGCCGATCGTGGTCGGCACCACAGGCTGGTACGACTCGCTGAGCGAGGTCACGCGCATCGCGAAGGAGACCGGGACGCCCTTCCTCTGGTCGCCGAATTTCTCTCTCGGAGTCAACGTTCTGATCGAGGTCGCCCGTTATGCCGGCACGATGATGCGCTCGCTCGAGGACTTCGATGCACACATCGTCGAAACCCATCATACAAAAAAGAAGGATGCGCCTTCGGGCACTGCTATCGCGATCGCCAAGGCCGCGAGCGATGCTCTGGGGCGGCCGATTCCCACCACGAGCGTGAGAACGGGCTCTGTGCCCGGCACTCACGAGGTGATCTTCGATGGCGCGTTCGAGCAGCTGTCGCTCACGCATGTGGCCCGGGATCGGCGGGTGTTCGCCGAGGGAGCGCTGAAGGCGGCCGACTGGCTCATCGGTAAGAAAGGGGTCTTTACGATGCGCGACGTCCTGGAACTGCCTGCACGAGGGTAGACCAGGCTGTTACGGTGGAAACTCGGACAAAGAGGCTCAAGTGAAACCCCGGAATCCTTGCGACGTAATGAACATCATGGTGAACCGTGGCGTTTCATTGGCGATCATTGTCGGCGCCCTGGCCGTGGCGGGCTGTCGCGGCAACGGGGATTCAGACCCGGTTCCGGCGAGCCTGCCCGGGAGCTATGCCTACGATGCCAGGGGATCGACGTTCAAGAAGCAGTGGGCGTTCTCCACCCGGCTCGATCTCACGCCTGACCGGCATTTCACGCTCACGCTCGACAAGACTATCGACGGCAAAACTGATCCAACGGAAACATCTACAGGCGCTTACGCGGTCGACGGCGACCACATTCTTCTTCGCGAAGTTCGTCCTGCAATTGGCGTGTCCGAGGACGTTCACAAGCTCCAGATCAAGGCGGATTCCCTGATCGCAGAAGTTGGCTGGACCGGGGAATTGTTTCTCAAGGGAGTGGGCGCCCCCAACATCGTCTTCGTGAAACAGCGCGGCAGTTAGGCCGGATTCGCTCTCCGCGGCGAGTGCCGCGTATCTTTAACAAATGAAATCCCCGCGTCTCTCCGGCTGCGGAACCGCGCTCGTCACTCCATTCACGAAATCGGGTGAGCTCGACGAGCGCTCGTTACGGTCCTTTGTCGACTGGCAGATCACGAGCGGAGTCAACTTCGTGGTTCCCTGTGGATCGACTGGCGAGGCCGCGACGATGACGGCGGCTGAGCACCGGCGCGTGGTCGAGATCACCGTCGAACAAACGGCCGGACGCGTTCCCGTAGTAGCTGGGGCGGCGTCGAACGACACCAAAAAGGCAATTGCGCTGTCGCTCGAGATGCAATCGGCTGGCGCGACGCACCTGCTGCACGCTTCGCCGATGTACAACAAGCCTCCGCAGAGGGGAATCGTCGCGCACTTCCGTGCCATTGCCGACGCGGTTCGAATTCCGATCGTCGTCTACAACGTCCCTGGTCGCACGGCCAGCAACATCGACGCTGCGACGACGCTCGAGCTTGCCGAGCACGAGAACATCCTCGCGGTGAAGGAGGCGTCGGGGAACCTGGCGCAGATCGGTGAGATCATCCGACACAGGCCCGCGCGATTCTCGGTGCTCTCGGGCGACGATCCCGTGACTCTCCAGGTCATGGCGGACGGCGGAGACGGCGTTGTCTCCGTCACGTCAAACGTGACACCACAGCTCGTCGTGCAGCTGACCGATCTTTGCGCGGCGGGAGATTTTGGCGCGGCGCGCGCGGTCAACCACCGCCTGGCGGAGTGGACTGCCGCCGCGTTCGTCGAGTCCAACCCGATTCCGGCGAAGGCCGCGCTCGCTATGATGGGCCGCATGGCAAACGTTCTTCGCCTGCCACTTGTCCCCCTTCACCAGAAATTCGAGCCGACGGTGCGGGCTGCTCTTGTATCCGTCGGCGCTCTCACCGCGTGAGCGTGTCAAACATCAGAGAAATCGAAAAGCGCGTCGATGCGATAGCGTCCAAGCCTGCGGGCGTAGAACTCCCCGACGATGCGCGGAGCGTCGTAAGACAATTGCTCGACGCGCTGGAACAGGGAACCGTGAGGGCCGCCGCAAAGGACCCGGCGACGGGGGAATGGCGCGCGGTCCCCTGGGTGAAGCGCGGAATCCTCCTCGGATTTCGCGTCGGCGGAATGATTGACATGTCGATCCGCTCCTCGATCGACGACGTCGCTCTTGCCTTCTTCGACAAGGACACCTATCCGCCGCGGCGGCTGACGCTGGCCGATGGCATTCGAATCGTGCCGGGTGGCTCGAGCATTCGACGCGGCGCCTACGTCGCGAGCGGTGTCGTCTGCATGCCGCCCATGTACATAAATGTCGGCGCATATATCGGATCCGGGACGATGATAGACTCGCACGCTCTCGTGGGCTCGTGCGCCCAGGTCGGCGAGCGGGTTCACCTCAGCGCGGCGGCGCAGCTCGGCGGCGTTCTCGAGCCGGTGAACGCATCCCCCGTCGTGGTTGAAGACGATGTCGTCGTCGGCGGCAACTGCGGGATCTATGAAGGCACCGTCGTGCGCCGGCGCGCCGTGATCGGCGCGGGCGTCGTTCTCACGAGGGGAACGCCGGTCTATGATCTCGAGCGCCAGACGGTTCACCGCGCGGAAAACGGAAAGCCACTCGTGATTCCCGAGAATGCTGTGGTCGTACCGGGGGCGCGCGCGGTGAAGGACGACTGGGGCCAAAGCCAGGGTCTCTCGCTGCAGACTCCAGTGATCGTGAAATACCGCGACGAAAAGACCGACGCGGCAACAGCGCTCGAATCTTGGCTCCGCTGAAGGTCTCCGGCACCATTCGCGTGCCGGGCGACAAGTCGATCTCACACCGCTCGCTCATTCTTGCTTCGCTAGCGGACGGCGAATCGCGCATCCGCGGGATTCTCGACTCGGAGGACGTCCGCGCCACAGCCGAAGTGCTTCGCTCGCTTGGAGCCGCGATTCCTCCGCTTTCGGATGAGATGCTGGTGATAGGCGGCGGGATTCGCGGGCTTCGGCCGCCTCGCACCGCGCTCGACTGCGCGAACAGCGGTACCACCACGCGCCTCCTCGCCGGCGTCGTTGCGGCGCATCCCTTCTCGGCGCGCTTCGAAGGAGACGCGAGCCTGAGCCGTCGCCCGATGAAGCGCGTCGCGGAGCCGCTCACCTACATGGGCGCGCAGTTCGACTTCGAGCACGGCGACGGACTGCCGATGACCGTGCATGGCGTCGACCTGAGAAGCATCGACTGGGACACACAAGCATCGAGCGCGCAGGTGAAGAGCGCCATCCTGCTCGCCGGTCTCGTTTCCGGAGTCGAGGTCCGCGTGACGGAAAAGTCGCCCTCGCGCGATCACACCGAACGAATGCTGCGCGCCATGGGCGCTGACGTCGAGACCGATGGCAATCAGGTTTGCCTGAGACCATTGAGGCGACTCACCGCCATCGATATCGATGTTCCCGCGGATCCTTCGTCCGCGGCATTTTTCGTCGCGC
The DNA here is from genome assembly GCA_035317285.1 of Gemmatimonadaceae bacterium. Classification (GTDB taxonomy): domain Bacteria; phylum Gemmatimonadota; class Gemmatimonadetes; order Gemmatimonadales; family Gemmatimonadaceae; genus UBA4720. The sequence goes on from DATHHC010000164.1 coordinate 6,131, forward strand.
TCGCGTCGCTCGCGGGCGCTGGAGAGTTGGAGCTTACCGACGTCTGTCTCAACCCGACGCGCACGGGCTTTCTCGATGCGATGACGCGGATGGGCGCGGAAGTACAAAGGACTTCGAGCGCCAATAGTGGTGGCGAAGCGATCGGATCGCTGCGCGTGCGTCCGGCTCGGCTCAGGAACGCCAGAATCACCGAAACCGAGGTGCCCTCGCTCATAGACGAGCTGCCGCTGCTCGCGTGCGTTGCGGCGGGCGCGGGCGTGGAGCTCGAGATCACCGGCGCGGCTGAGCTGCGTGTCAAGGAGAGTGATCGGATCAGCGCGGTCGTGCAAAACCTTCGCGCCGTGGGCGCGAAGGCGGAGGAGCTTCCGGATGGACTCCGCGTCCACGCAGCGCGGCGAGATCTGTCCGGCACGATCGACCCACGTGGCGATCACCGGATCGCGATGGCTTTCGGAATCCTCTCCGCGGCTTCTGGAAATCGAATCACAGTGTCGAACCCGGAGTGCGTGGCCGTGTCGTATCCGCGGTTCTGGGACGACCTTCGCCGGGTCACGGCATGACGCAAGGCGTTACAGCACGCGACAAGGGCGCGCGAAAGACATTCGTGATCGCGATTGACGGACCTGCCGCGTCCGGAAAATCATCCACTGCGCAGATGGTGGCCGAGAAGCTTGGCTATCTCCACGTGGACTCGGGCTCGCTCTATCGCGCGGCGACGGCGGCGATGCTGCGCAGCGAGAAAGTTGCATCGCAATGGACCGAGCAGGCTGTCCTCGAAGCGGCGCGTCCGATCGAGCTGCGCGCGGCTCGCACCTCCTTCTATCCCGTGCTCGAGGGCCGCGCGATCGAAGACGAGATACGCGGCGCTGAGGTGACGGACAACGTTTCGCGCGTCGCGCAGATGCCGCTGGTTCGCCAGTGGGTGAACGAGAAGGTGAAGGGTGCCGCGAGCTCTGCGGATGTCGTCGTGGATGGGCGCGACATGGGCACAGTCGTTTTTCCCGACGCGGATCTCAAGATCTTTCTCGTCGCCGACTCGCGGGAGCGCGCGGCCCGGCGCCTGCGGCAGCGCGGCACGCCGACTTCGCAGCAACTCCTCGATGACGAGACAATGCGGATCATCGAACGGGACATCCGGGACGCGGGGCAGACCGTTCCGGCGGCTGATGCGGTCGTAATCGACACGACCGGTCTAACTCAACTGGAGCAAGTGGAACAGATTGTGACTCTATCCAGGCAGGGGTCCGGGTAGCCAATGGACCCGTTGCTGGTAACCTCGTCGGGAAGCAGAAAGACCCGGAGGATGTCGCGAATGCGTCGTTTCACTGATCGCGCAGGGGTTGATTGGAGTGCGTTCGAAAGCGCGCGGGGCGATGGTCTGCCCGATCGCCGGCTCAAGCCCGCGAGCGTGACGGTCGCGTTTCAGTGTGAAGATGGGAGTGAAGTCGCGATGGACCTTCCAGTTGGAGCTCTCGAGGGACTTTCCGACGAGCAGCTGCTTCTGCTGCTGACCAAGGGTCTTAAATAGCCCAGTAGCGATCGGCGCGCTTCGATCGACATCCACAGAACTGAAGCAGGGGGCTGTCAGCTGACCACGCTGGTTAGCTCGGCGCTGTCATACTCGCAACAATTTCACGCAACAATTCCGGCAGCCCTGCCAAGTTGACCTCCGGTCACCAACCGCCTACATTAAAAGGCTTGATTCGAACGCACTCAACCCTTTAACCAGCAACATGATAGACTCCCCAACCGATACACAAACCCAAACCGGCACGACGCTGACCGCGCGAGAGAAGCGCGATCTGCAGAAGGCGCAGCTGCGTCCGCTTGCCAACCTCAGACCCGAGCTCTACGACGAGGACGATTATTCGCAGGACGAGCTCGAGACAATGATGGAGATGTACAACGGGACGATGGCTTCCATAGAGGAAGGCGAGATCGTCAAGTCCCGTGTGCTCGATATCCGTGACAACATGGTCGTCCTCGACATCGGCTTCAAATCCGAAGGGACGATTCCGCTCGAAGAGTTCAAGGATCTTCCAGACCTCAAGCCTGGCGACGAAGTCGAAGTTCTCCTCGAGCATCTCGAGGACCAGGAAGGCTCCGTCGTCCTCTCGAAGAAGAAAGCCGACTTCATGCGCGTGTGGGAACGCATCCGCGTCGCCTACGAGAATGACGAGCCCGTGCGTGGTGCCCTGATCAAGAAGATCAAGGGCGGCGTTGTCGTTGATCTCATGGGAGTCGATGCATTTCTCCCGGGATCGCAGATCGCGCTTCGTCGCGTTCCGAACGTCGACGAGCTGCTCGGCCAGACCTTCGACTTCAAGATCATCAAGCTCAACAAGCGCCGCCGCAACATCGTCGTCTCACGCCGAGTGATCCTCGAGCAGGAGAGGGCAGGGAAGCGCGAGAAGCTGATGAAGGAGCTGCAGAAGGATCAGGTCCGCAAGGGCGTGGTCAAGAACATCACCGACTTCGGTGCATTCATCGATCTCGGCGGCGTCGACGGACTGCTCCACATCACCGACATGTCGTACGGGCGCATTCAGCATCCGTCCGAGATGGTTCACATCGGGCAGGAGCTCGAGGTCAAGGTTCTCGACATCGATTGGGATCGCGAGAGAATTTCACTCGGACTCAAGCAGCTCCAGAGCTACCCGTGGAAGGATGTCGCCGAAAAGTATCCGGTTGGCACGCGCGTCAGCGGCAAAGTTGTTTCGATCACCAATTACGGCGCGTTCATCGAGCTCGAGCCGGGAATCGAAGGACTCGTGCATATCAGCGAGATGAGCTGGACGCGCAACGTGCGTCACCCGTCGAAGCTGGTCTCGATCGGTGAAGCGATCGAAGCGGTCGTGCTCAAGGTCGATCCGAACGAGGAGAAGATCTCGCTCGGCATGAAGCAGACGGAACAGGATCCGTGGATGATGCTGCCGGAGAAGTATCCGGTCGGCACGCGTCTCAACGGCAAGGTTCGGAACCTCACGAGCTTTGGTGCGTTCGTAGAGATCGAGCCGGGCATCGACGGATTGATCCACATCTCCGACATGTCGTGGACCAAGCGCGTACAGCATCCTTCGGAAGTCGTGAAGAAGGGTGACTCGGTCGACGTAGTCATTCTCAACGTCGACGCCGAGAATAAGCGCATCTCGCTCGGGCTCAAGCAGGCCACCGAGGATCCGTGGCTCCGTATTGGCGAGACCTATCCCGTCGGCACCGAGCTGAAGGGCAAGGTCGTGAGATTGATGGACAAGGGTGTGGTCGTCGATATCGGCAATGACATCGAAGGCTTCGTTCCGGTGAGCCAGCTCAACTTCGGACAGCCGGTCAACAGCCCCGCGGACATCGTCTACGAGACGATGAATCTCGATCTCAGAGTCCTCGAGGTCGACCCGATTCACCGCCGCATCGTTCTGGCAGTGACCGGAATCCCGGCGGAGCAGCCGCCCCGGCCGGAGACGCCGTCCAAGGTCATCCCCATGGAGACCGACGATTACAACCTGTCGGATCCGATCCCGACGCCGCCCGACTCTTTCATCGAAGAGCCGGCGTAAGGCGGCGCTGCAGGTCGAGTAGATGGCTCGCTCCTTTTGGAGCGAGCCATTTTTCTTTCCGGTTCGTTGGGGCTCAGAATCGATTGCGCTGTTCGCGATCCGCGCCTACGTTCGTCGTGCCGTAACCCTCGCGCCGCCGGAGCGCACGGATGGAACTTCGTGAACAGCTTCAACAGTCGATTGGAAACGACTACGTCTTCGAGCGTGAGCTCAAAAGCGGCGGCATGTCTCGCATTTTTTTGGCTGAGGAAGTGGGGCTTGGCCGCAAAGTGGTGGTCAAGGTTCTCAGCGGCGATGTTGGCGCTGTCCTGAGCCCGGAGCGCTTCGCGAAGGAAGTGAGGCTCGCCGCGTCGCTGCAACACCCGAATATCGCCCCGATCCTGAGAGCGGGCACAGCGGGGGACCTTCCGTACTACACGATGCCCTACATAAGTGGGGAATCGGTGCGGAGTCGGGTGGATCACTCGGGCCTGCTCACACCCGCAAAGGCGATCTCGATCCTGCACGACGTTGCGTGCGCGCTGGAGTTCGCGCACGCGGCTGGAATAGTCCACCGGGACATCAAACCCGAAAATGTTTTGCTGGCAGGTGATGCCGCTGTCGTCATCGACTTCGGGATAGCGAAAGCGCTGTCTGCGTCACGAACCGATACGAGCGACAGCTCGTTGCACGGCGGAGGGCGAGGCACTCTGACGATCGCGGGAACTTTGGTGGGCACGCCCGCCTACATGTCGCCCGAGCAAATCTCCGGCGATTCGGTCGACGCGAGGACGGACATCTACGCCTGGGGACTCCTTGCTTATGAGCTGCTGGGAGGGGGACATCCCTTCAGAGACAGGAATTCCGCGCAACAGCTAATGGTCGCCCATGTGACCGAGAGCCCGCCGCCGCTCGCGCAACGGGTGCCGACTTTGCCGTCGCCGATTGTGGCGCTCGTGATGCGTTGTCTGCAAAAGAATCCCGACGACCGGCCGCAATCGGCCCGCGAAGTGCTCGACGCTCTCTCCGGAGCCTCTCCCCTTGCGAAGTCGACCTTCGCTCGACGCAGAATGCAGATAATTGGTGGCGCCTTGCTAGCCGGGCTTATGCTGGTCGCAGTTGCCGGACGCCACAGACTGGCCAGCGCATTCGGAGCGCAGGCGCCAGCGAGCGCCAGGACGCAGTCGCTGGCGGTACTTCCTTTTTTCAACGTCGGCGGCGACACGGCAAATGCGTACTTCGCCGAGGGAATGGCCGACGAGCTCACCAGTCAGCTCACGAAGGTCCCGGGATTGCGCGTCGCCTCGAGAACATCGGCCTTCGCAATGCGCATGAACCGTGGCCTGGACGTTCGAGAAATTGGCAAGCAACTCGGAGTGTCGGCTGTGCTCGAGGGAACCGTCCGCCGATCCAATGGTCGCCTTCGAGTCACCACGCAGCTTACCAGCGCGGAAGACGGTCTTACCCTTTGGAGCGACACCTACGAGCGTGACAGCAGGGACATTTTCGCAGTGCAGGATCAGATCACGAAAGCGATCATTAGCGCTCTCGGACCGACCTTGTCCGCGCGTCGAACGCAGGGGGGCAGTCCTCCGGCTACCGGGTCCGGTACTAATAGTGTTGACGCGTATGACCTGTATCTGCGAGGCCGATACCTCCTGGAGCGTCGCGGCAAAGGTGTGTCACAGGCTGCCGCATACTTCAGTCAGGCAATTGCAAAAGACAGCGGTTTCGCACGCGCTTATGCGGGGCTGAGCGAGGCGTTGGAGCTTTTTCCCTACTTTGCCGCAACACCTGCGCGCGAGGTAGAAGGTCGCGCTACGGCGGCCGCAAACCACGCCCTCGCGCTCGACTCCGGCCTGGCTGAGCCTCATGCAGCGCTCGCATTGGCGTACATGCACGCGTTTCGCTGGCCAGCCGCGGAGCAGGAGTTTCACCTGGCGCTGGCAGCAGACTCGACTTCGGCCACCGCACACACGCAATACGGACGGTATCTAATGGCCACCGGACAGATCCTCCCGGCCCGGGATCAGTTCCGGATCGCACGAACCCTCGACCCGCTGGCTGGCACGCCTTCGGTGTGGCTATCGCTCATGCTATCTCTGTCCGGCGACTACGCAGGTTCCGAGCAGGAGGCCAAGCGAGCATGGGAGCTCGACTCAACGCTTTCGACAGCACACAACGTGCTTGCTCTCGACCGCCTGCACCTCGGAGAGTTGGCGGAGGCACGCGCGGCCATTGGTTCTGCCGATGAAAGTGGGCCATTTAGCGGAGTCAGCGCATTTGTGCTTGCCTCCATCGGCGACACTGCGCGCGCGGCGGTGATCAGGCGCAGACTCGATGGCCTTCCAGCTGACACGTGGATGTTGAACACAGCGCACGCGTTCGCCTACCTGGGAATTCCCGACACTTCCAGGGCGCTTGCAGCGTTGGAGGCGGCCGTGCGTGCACGAGAGATTACCCCAAATTGGCAGCCATTGGCGGGCCGGATGTACGACGGCGTGCGATCGAGTCCGAGGTTTGCCAGGGTCGTCGACGGGTTTGGCCTGAGCGGGCGCGGGCTCACATCTCCGTTCGCTGGCCGGCCCGCACGGTAGAGCAGTGAGGAAGAGCTACAGACTGTCTGATCCGATCCCGACGCCGGACTCCTTCATAGAAGAGCCGGCTTAATAGGGCAATTACGTCAAAAAGGCGGCCTACCTTCATCGGTAGGCCGTTTTTTTTGTCGCAATCGCGGTCCGTAGGTTGCAACGATAGCTCGTGCCCTTCTCCGGAGCCCCAATGGCGAAAATCCTCGTGAAGTTCGATGCGCCGATCGCTGCGCCAGGCGGCAAGACCTATTTCGCCCAGGCGGTCGGCCAGGAAGTCGACAACGGCCTCTGGGAAGGATGGCTGGAGTTTCTGGGCGTCGAGGACGGGTTGGATGCTTTTGCATCGGACCGGGAGACCACTCAACCCAATCGCGGGGCCCTGGAGTACTGGGCGCAAGGGTTGACCATGGTCTATCTGGAGGGGTCGCTCAAACGAGCCATTTCACTGGCGGAGCCATATCGCCAGCGCGCTCCAATGAACGCTGAAACTTCGCCGTTATCAGCGAGACCAATCCAGTGAGTCGACTCCAATCGCGCGTCCGTCGCCTGACTCGTTCATAGAAACGGCGGCGTAGTTTTCGGCGATTGATTGGGAGCGGGCCACTCTCAGAGTGGGCCGCTTTTTATTTGTGTTCAAACGACCCGGCTCTCAGGGGAAACCGCACGGATTGTGTGTCCGATTTTGTGTCGTGCGCGTCTTATGCATAGGAGCCAACATCCTCTCCCTTTCCCGCCGAATGTCGAACTCCGGGTCGGAATCCCAATGAAGAAAGCCAGTTTGCTCGCGGTCTGGGCGACTTGCGCTCTCGCTGTTGCGAACGGCTGCCACCGAGATCCGAAGTTGACGGCGTGGACGACCGGAGAGCCAAACGCGCCGCCCGATGTCGCCGCGGTTTATCGCGCCGTCCTCGACGAAGTCTTTCCGCGCGGATCGAATGGGCCTTCGCTCATCGCCATCAGCCAGATGATCGAGCCAAGCGTGGTCGAATTGGATACGACGTTGAAACGGCGGCAGCGCATACCCAATGGCACGATTGCTCCATTCAGCTATCGGATTCCGATCGCCTTCATAGACTCGGCAAGCCTCCGCGATTTGTGGTTGCAGACTCGGATGGCAGATTCGATAGCCTACACCGTTCCAATGACCGACATACGCTATCGGCAGCGGGAGGCGGCGCCTTTTATCGAACGTTATCCCGGAGCATGGGGTCGGCTCACGCTGAGTCGCGTCGCGTTCGGACGTCAACTTCGCGACGCCGCCGTCGAGGTGCGATATGCGTCCGCGACGCCGGGCGCCAATTATGGCGACGAGATATTTCGACTCGTGCGAAACAGGAATGAATGGAAGGTGGTGAAGCGCGTACCACGCGACGAGGCGATCAAGCCTGAGCCACTCCCGCAGGGGATGCTTCGCGCCTGGGTCGATTCATCTTTGCTTCCTGCACCAAGACGGCGACTCCTTCGGGGAACCGTCAGAGACTCGGCTTCAGGGCGTCCGCTCTCCGGGATTGTGATCCGCATAAAAGCTGCACCGCTGGGCACGCAGGGACAAATACTCTGGGACAAGGGACCCGAGGAATGGGGCACCCTGCTCACCGACGCGGCTGGCGGATACGCCATCTTCAACCCGCCGAGCGGCTTTATGTGGATCGAGGCGGAATGTCCTCCAACTCGTGGCTTGCGCGGAGGCGGGCTCGCGCCGGCGGCTCTCGAACCGGGCTCCGGCCTGGATACTGTGCTGGACTTTCGCGTGCGATTCTCGGCATGCCCCGCGCTTGCGCGATTCATGGCTGCCGAGGCGAAGCGGCATCTCGAGGACGTTAAGCGCTCAAAGGTCGAAGCCGCTGCCCGCGCGGTCCAGGGCAACATCTGGGGGACACTGCGCGATTCGCGAACGGGGCGTCCCGTTCCGCGCGCCTGGATACGTGTCGATGAGCGGGGCGGACTCGGTGGCTCCGATTCGACTGGCCGTTTCTGGCTATGGGGATTCGCTCCTGGCAAGCATACGATCATCGTCTACTGTCCGCTTCGCCGTCAGTGGCTCGGCAAGGTTGCAACGACAGTTGCCATTGAGGCACCGCCCGCGATGAAGGACACGATGGACATTGCTGTCGACACACGAGGGTGTGCCGATGTTCCAGTCGACACCGTGCGCGTGCGCACCCAGGGCGTATTGAGCGAAGGGTTCGAAGACGGGTTCTTCACCCCATGTAAGCCGTTCAATCAGATCCCGCTTGGCGGCTACCGTGACTTCTCGGGACAGGCGTATCTGGGTTTCGCGCAGGGGGGAATCGAGCCGGCCGGAGGTTGGCCAGACGTCAAGCCCGAGGATGGCTACTACAAGACTTTCATGGATGTCGAGGGAAATCTGATCGGCCCCGGCTCATACGGACACTTGGGGATCGCAACGTATCAGCTGATCGTTACGAGGGTTTTTAGCGCCAAGGCTGCGACCAAGAAGAGCTGCGATAATGAAAACCCGCGCTAGGCTCCGCTTTTTCTTTGACCTCCTCAGGGTAATTCCGATACTCATGTGTCCCCGAGTCGTCCCACAAGGGTAGGACCGCGTTCCATTCCCCACTGCCTCGGTTCGTGAATGATTAGCTCCTCTGCCCCAGGCGAAGCGCTGCTGGTGCTTGATTCCCAGCTCAACGTGCGTGCCGCCAACAAAGCCTTCTACACCATGTTTCGCCTTGCACCGACGGAATGCGTGGGGCACAAGGTCTACGAGCTTGGTGGAAGGGCATGGGATCAGAAGCTCCGCGCCATGTTGGAGACGGTTCTCAGCGGCGAGCCACAATCGGACCACTTCGAGCTTGTGCACGACGAGAAGGAAGGCGGCCGAGGCGTGCTCTGGCTGAGCGCGCGACTCGTCCCGTCCGCGGACTCAGAAAAGGCAACCGTGCTCCTGGCGATCGAAGACATGTCGTCCGGCCGCCCGATCGAAGAGACCCTCGCCCTCAGGACACAGGAACTCCATACATTTGCCGACCTCGCCAGCCGCGGCGCGCACGAGCTGAATAATCTCCTGACGGTCATTCGCATGAACTCTGACCTCATCGAGACAGCCCTGGGCGAGGCAAAGCTCTCGACGCAGGAAGCCGCCGAGATTCGCGGTGCCGCGGATCGGGCGGAATCGATCACCAAGAATCTGCTTCTCTCGAGCAGGCGGGTTTTGCCCCAGTTCACGGGGCTCGATCGAGGCACGGGCTCGGTTCCGCTTCCGGGCTCACCGATGAAGGAATCGGAAGCGGACAGAGTCGAACGTGCATCAGCCGAAGCGAACTCGTCGAAAGTGAGACGCCTGAAGCATGGCGCTCCGACGGGGCGCGAAACAATTCTCCTCGTCGATGACGAGAAAGCTTTGCGGAAACTCGGTAAGCGTGTGCTGACTGAAGCCGGTTACCGCGTTCTCGAGGCCGCAGATGGCGCGATAGCGCTCCGCATCGCCGCCGAGCAGGTGGGTGAGATCGATCTCGTTCTGACGGACGTCGAGATGCCGACACTCGGAGGTCGCGGGATGGTAGACGAGCTGCACGAGCTGAGCCCGGGACTGAGAGTGCTGTTCATGTCGGGATACACCGACAACGAGATACTGCGCCGCGGCATTCGGACGTCCGAGACGGACTTCCTGCAGAAGCCGTTTACAGCCGACTCGCTTCGCTCCGCCGTGCGCGCAGCGCTGAGCAAGCCGGCAACGGCGTCGACCTAGGTGTCCCAGGCAAGGGCACGGACGCCCGACAAGCCCGGGCGCATCCTGATCATTGACGACCAGGAGGAGAACATTCATCTCCTGGAGAAAATCCTCGTCAAAGCCGGATACGAAGAGGTCGCGTCGACGACCAATTCAGTAGGAGCGAACGACCTTCAGCGGCAGTTCAAACCCGATCTCGTTCTCCTTGACGTTCATATGAACGGCAAGGACGGGTTCCAGGTGCTCGAAGAGATTGTTTCGCAGGGGGACGGGACGGAGCAGATTCCCGTGCTCATGATCACCGCGGACGACAGCGCGAACGTAAAGCGCCGCGCCCTGGCCCTCGGAGCAAAGGATTTCCTCAGCAAGCCTTTCGATTCCGCTGAAGTGCTGCTGAGGATCAGAAATCTTCTGGAAACGCACTTCCTCTATCGAAAACTTCGCCGTCAGAACACAGAGCTTGAAAGGAAGGTCACAGAGCGTACGACCGAGCTCGAGCAATCACAGCTCGAGGTTCTGGACAGGCTCGCCGCGGCCGTCGAGTTCCGGGACGACGACACCGGGAACCATACCAAACGGGTCGCCCAGATCTCTGTAATGCTCGGCGAAGCCATCGGCCTCGAGTCCGCGACGCTCGAGCTCATAGGCCGCGCCGCCCCACTGCACGACATCGGCAAGGTCGGAATCCCGGACAACATCCTGCTAAAGGCTGGCCCGCTCACCGGCGAAGAGTTCGAGATCATGAAGACCCATACCGTGATCGGAGCGAGAATGCTCTCTAAGGGTCGCTCGGAGCTCGTCCGCTTCTCGCAGCGAGTCGCGCGCAGCCACCACGAATGGTGGGATGGATCCGGCTATCCCGACCGCGTTTCTGGCCTGAGCATTCCCCTCGAGGCCCGGATAGTCGCGGCGGCAGACTTTCTCGACGCGCTCACGCACGACCGCCCCTATCGGCCGGCCTGGGGTATCGAGGAGACGCTCGCCGAGGTCAAGCGAAGGTCCGGCAGCCACTTCGACCCAACGGTGGCGAACGCCCTGCTTGGAATCGACTGGAGAGCCAGCACGGTCCTGCTGACCTAGCCCTGCTGCGGCGGGCTTCTTGCCCTTAGGCCTCATCCGAATAGAGACAACTCTTCGGGGAGAGCCGATGAAATGGACACCGGGCGGTCGTAGTCCAAATCTCGAGGATCGCCGTTCCTCGGGTGGCGGAATGGGTCGAGGGCTTGGCATTGGCGGGACGGTCGTCGTTCTCGCCCTGAGCCTCCTGTTCGGACGCAACCTCTTCACCGACCTCGGCGTCGAGCCGGGCGTTGGCGCCGCTGGCGCCCCAATGTCGGCCGCTGACTCGGCAGCCGAGGAGCCGGAGGTTCAGTTCATCTCCTTCGTTCTAGACGACGTGCAGAACACGTGGGCCAAAATCCTGCCCAATTCCGGGACGCAGTTTCATCCCGCGAGAGTTGTGTTGTTCAGAAACTCGACCGATTCCGGCTGTGGTCCCGCGCAATCGGCAATGGGTCCCTTCTACTGCCCGCTCGACGAGCGGGTCTATCTGGATCTCGGCTTCTTCGATGAGCTGAAGCAGCGCCTTGGCGCATCGGGTGATTTCGCGCAAGCCTACGTGGTTGCGCACGAGCTTGGCCACCACGTCCAGCACCTGCTCGGCACCGACGCACGGGTGCGGCAGCTCGAAGAGTCGCGCCCAGCCGACGCGAATGAGCTGTCGGTGCGGCTGGAGCTGCAGGCAGACTGCTACGCCGGCGTGTGGGGGCGTTCGACCGATCAGCGGCAGCACCTCGAGGCTGGGGATATCGACGAGGCAATGAATGCCGCTGCAGCCGTAGGCGACGACCGGATCCAAAAGAGCACCACGGGCCGTATCAACGTCGACTCGTTCACTCACGGGTCGGCGGCACAGAGATCACAGTGGTTCAAGCGAGGATTTGAATCGGGCGATCCGAAGAGTTGCGACACACTTTGAGCCGCGAGGCTGAGGGTATCGCTTTGCATTCGACACCGCTACAGTTCTAGCGCAGCACTTTCCCGGCAGAAACCATGACGCAGCCGCACCTACGCCTGGTCGAGAACGCTCCTGGTTCAGCGAGCACCGTCGACGCTGCGCTATACGCTGCCTCGGAGCCGACCCATCTCGTTCAGTTCTACGACACTGAGACGTACCTCGCCGCAGCCGTCGCCGACTACCTCGCCGGCGGACTGAGGGCGGGTCAACCCGTTCTCGTGGTTGCCACGCCGGACCACCGCGACGCGTTCAGCATCCGCCTCAAGGCCAAGGGACTCGACGTCGAACGAGCCCGAGTGAGTGGCCAGCTCATCATGCTCGATGCTGCGGAAACGCTTGCCACCTTCATGTCCGGCTCCGTTCCCGACGCGCCACGCTTCACGCGGATCATGGGTGAGGTCCTGACGAGAGCCGTGTGCGGGACCAACCACAGCGTCACGCGAGCTTACGGCGAGATGGTCGATCTTCTCTGGAAGGAGGGCAACACCGAGGGCGCGATTCGCCTCGAGGAGTTATGGAATGATCTCGCGGAGGCACACTCGTTCTCGCTGTTATGCGCCTACGAGATGAGCAACTTCACCCGCGAGTCGCATTCGCCGGGCTTCGAGGCGATCTGCCGCAAGCACTCGCACGTCATCCCCACCGAGCGCTACACGCAGGCGAGCGACGATGGCCGGCTCCTCGAGATAAGCATCCTTCAGCAGCGGGCGAAAGCGCTCGAGCAAGAGGTGGAGATTCGCAAGGAGCTCGAGCACCAGCTCCGGGAGGCTGTCGACGAGCGCGAGGTTCTGCTGGCGCGCGAAAAGGAAGCCCGCGAGCAGGCGGAAACTGCGAACCGGGCCAAGAGCGAGTTCCTGGCCGTGATGAGTCACGAGCTTCGCACACCCCTGAACGCGATTGCGGGGTACGTGCAGCTGGTCGAAATGGGTGTGCACGGGCCGGTGACGACGACGCAGCGCGAGGCGCTCGAAAGAGTGCAGCGCAGCCAGCGCCATCTGCTCTCTCTCATCAACGACATGCTCAACCTCGTGCGGATCGAGATGGGGCGGATCGAGTATGTGCTCGAGGATGTTCCGCTGGCGGCGCTGGTTCGCGACGTGACGTCGATGGTCGAGCCGCTGTTCTCGGCGAAGAATCTGACGTGCGAGGTTGCAGCCGCAGCGGATGCCGACGGCGGAGCAATCATGTCCGTTCGTGCCGATCGCGAAAAGGTTCAGCAGATCCTGCTGAATCTTCTCAGCAACGCGATCAAATTCTCGGAAGTCGGCGGGAAGGTCACGGCTACCGCGGGCGTATCTGCGGAGAACCCGGCGATCGCCTGTGTGAGCGTGCGCGACACGGGTAGCGGCATACCATCGTCAAAGTTCGATGCGATCTTCGAGCCCTTCGTGCAGTTGGCGACGCGCCCTGTTGCCGAGCGTCAGGGTGTGGGACTCGGCCTCGCGATCTCGCGCGATCTGGCCCGGCGAATGGGCGGCGACATCACTGTCGCCAGCGTGCTGGGTGAAGGATCGACCTTCACCCTCGCTTTGCCGCTCTGCTAGAGATACCTGGCGCTCAAAATCTCGCGGTGGTGAAGCTCGTGCCCCGCGATGATGTAGGCGAGCGCCCTTACTGAGACTTCGGCGTTGTTCGCGATTCCGCGCCTCGTCCATGCTTCCTCATTCATGTGGCGGAACAGGAAGATCGTAGAATGGCGCACCGACTCGAGCTCGGAAGCCAACTCCGAGAGAGGATACGCGTCGAACGTCGCGTTGCGAACGTAGTCGTCCTGCTCAAAACCCGGGATGGGGGTCGCGTCATTGCGCCCGAATCTGAGCGCGCGACCCGCGAAGAGGCGCTCGCTGTCGATCAGGTGCCCCACGACCTCGTTCACGCTCCATTTATCCGGCGCGTACCGGTAGGTCGCCACCGAATTCGGTAGAGCGCGCAGTAGCGCCTGCGTGTCTATCATCTGGGCTATCAGGGTCGAGATGACGTCCCCGTCGGGGACGAGCGAGATGTACCTCTCGTAGTAGGGAAGGAATTCCGACTTCGCGGGTTTCGTCGCACTCGCTGCCACTGCGGTTGCCATACTCACTGTCGCCTCCTCGGGAGCTTCGTGTCCCGCCCCAAATAAAACCGGTGCGCGCGCACGGCGCCACACCTGAATAATTGCCCGCACGGTATCGGTTCGGTATCATCCGGCTTCCCGACACCCAAGTGCGAGGAATGACAGAGCGACACGATCCGTACATATCGCTGCGCAACACCAACTTTCTCTGGTACGTTGCCAGCCTGGTGGTCCTCACCCTGGGCACCCAGATACAGGCGACGGTCGTGGCGTGGCAGGTGTACGCCCTCACCAGGGATCCGCTGTCGCTTGGATTGGTCGGACTGGCCGAAGCTCTGCCATTCATCGCGGCCGCGCTTTATGCCGGGCACATCGCCGACCGGCACGACCGGAAACTGCTTTCGCTGATTGCGATCGGGGTGCAATTCGGCTGTGGTGCCGCTCTCCTCCTGCTGACTGTCTACGCGCAGGCCCTCCTGGCGAGGACGATCATTCCGATCTACGCCGTTGTCTGCGTGAGCGGCCTCGCGCGAAGCTTTCTCCAGCCGGCTCGAACCGCGCTCGGCGCCGAGATCGTGCCGCGCGAGACCTATGCGAATGCCATCACGTGGAGGACTTCGCTCTGGCAATTCGCCGCTGTCGTGGGGCCCGCGGCGGGCGGCATGATCTACGGGTTTTCCGGCCCTCGCCTGGCGTACATCGTTGAAACGGTTCTGTGCGCAGTCGCGCTCATTCTGTTCGGAAAGATCGCTTACACCCGATTGCCGCCCGTGCTCACGGACCTGCCGATCGGCGAGAGTCTCACGGTCGGGATTCGATTCATGCTGACCCAACCGGAGCTGCTCGGTGCGCAGCTGCTGGATCTGTTTTCAGTGTTGTTCGGCGGGGCGCCGGCGTTGCTTCCGATCTTCGCTTCGGAGATTCTTCACGCTGGTCCGCAGGGACTGGGAATACTCCGTGCCGCCCCCGCGGCAGGCGCCGTGCTAATCTCGCTTCTTCTGGTTCACCGTAAGCTGCGGAAAGCCGGACGTACATTATTTCTCTGTGTTGCCGCCTTCGGGCTGTGCTGGATCCTGTTCGCCTTGTCGAGGTGGTTCTGGGTCTCGCTTGCGCTCCTGTTCATCAGCGGAATGGTCGACAATGTGAGCGTCGTGATCCGATCGACGCTGCTGACGATTCGCACGCCGCCGCAAATGCTCGGGCGAGTGTCCGCGGTCAACCAGATCTTCATTGGCTCCTCGAACGAGATAGGATCCTTCGAGTCTGGCGTCGCCGCAAAGCTGCTCGGGACCGTTCGCTCGGTGATCTTCGGAGGGTTGGTAACTCTCGGCGTTGTGGGCGTGACCGCCTGGAAGATCCCGCGATTGCGCAACCTCGATGAGCTGGATTGAGCCTGGGAGCGGGTAACGCAACTCATTGGATTGATCCTGCGTAAGGGTAACCCAATTCCTTCTGTTCCTCCGAGGCGTCGGATGCGAAATTGGAGCCTTGAAGCGCGCATCAGTTGCGCGGGCCCCGGGATCGCCCAATCACCGGGCTGGAGATTGCATGCAGCGAGCTGTGTCTGATTCAGAATCGACGATCCTTGCGCCGTCCTCCGCTGTTCCCGGTTGGACGGCGGAGTACGCCGTTCCCCTCGGCGGCCCTGGCCATCTCCTTCTCGCGACGTTCGAGCAGGCGGCGATCGGCATCACGCACCTGACGCTCGATGAACAGTGGATCTCGGTCAACCAGCGTTACTGCGAGATCACGGGCTATTCGCGCGAAGAGATTCTCGGCCTCAAAGTCGAAGATCTCACGCACCCTGAAGACGTCCCAGCGAGCCTGGAGTTCATCCGGCGCATCCGCGCCGGCGAGCTGCCCGAGTACAAGATGGAAAAGCGCTACGTCCGGAAGAACGGGGTTGTCATCTGGGTGAATCTCACTGTGTCAATCGTTCGTTCCGCGACCGGCGACCCGCTCTACCTGGTTGGATTCATCGAAGACATCACGCAGCGGCGCGACGCGCAGGCCGAAGCGAGCCGGTCCGTTTCGCTTCTTCGCGCGACGCTCGAGTCCACCGCCGACGGAATTCTCGTCGTCGATCTGGATGGAAAGATTCTCAGCTTCAACCAGAAGATGGCCGACATGTGGGGGATTCCGGCCGAGGTTTTCGCGTCTGGCGACGACGCGCGGGCGATCAAGGCGGCGCTCGACAAGCTCGTTTATCCGGAAGACTTCATGACCAAGGTGGCGGAGTTGTACCAGGACCCCGACCAGGCGAGCTACGACGTGCTGGAACTCAAGGATGGCCGCACATTCGAGCGGTACTCGCAGCCCCAGCGCATCGACGACGTCCCAGTGGGACGGGTATGGAGCTTTCGCGACGTCACGTCGCGCCTGAAGGCGGAAGAGCAGGAGCGTGAGCTTACCCAGGAGCAGGCAGCCCGCGCGGAGGCGGAGAATTCGCAGAAGCGTGCATCTCTGCTCGCGGAGGCGAGCCGCGTACTCAGTAGCTCGTTCGACTACCAGACGACACTTGCCGCTCTGGTGCGACTGGCGGTGCCGGCGCTCGCCGACTATTGCGCGCTCGACATCGTCGAAGCCGACGACAATTTCGAGCGAATCGGCGAAGCCCACGTTGATCCAAAGAAGTCGAAGCTCCTGAGAGAAGTGGCACACTTTCCAAAGAGCGCGCTCACGGCCCGGCATCCGTTAATGCGCGTCATGGCGACAGGTGCGCCAGTTCTCGAAGCGGACATTACGCCCGCGTTCATCCGCGCTTCGTTCGCCGAGGCAGAGCAGCGTCGCGTCGTCGAAGCGCTCGAGCCGAAATCGCTGATCTGTGTGCCGCTGGTCGCTTCCGGCAAACCACTCGGCGCCCTCACCCTCGTGACGTCCGGCTCAGGCCGGCGCTACGAGATCGCCGATTTGTCGCTCGCGGCCGACCTGGCGCGGCGCGCAGCGATTGTCGTCGAGCACGCGCGTCTCTTTCACGAGGCAGAGCAGGCAACGCGAGCGCGCGACGACGTGCTCGCGGTCGTCGCGCACGATCTCCGGAATCCGCTCAACACCGTGACGATGGCGGTGAGCTTGATGCTCGAAACGACTCCGGTCGAGAGGGTGCAGGAAAGGAGGCAGGCCGAGATAGTTCGTCGTGCTGCCGACCGAATGAACCGGATGATCCAGGATCTACTGGACGTCAAGCGTATGGAGTCGGGGCGATTGACCACGGATATGAAGCCCGAGGACCCGGGAGTCATCATCAACGACACGATCGACATGCTTCGTCCGCTGGCAGCGGGCAGCATGATCAGACTCGACACCGATATCGAGTTGGATCTGCCGCTGGTGCTCGCCGACTCGGCGAGAGTCCAGCAGGTGCTGTCGAATCTGGTGGGGAACGCGGTGAAGTTCACTCCGCGCGACGGGCGCATCACCGTTTGCGCCGAACGCCTGGATGGTGAGGTGCGTTTCGGGGTGATCGACACGGGGCCCGGCATTCCGGCGGAGCAACTGCCGCACATCTTTGGGCGGTTCTGGCAGGCCAAGACCTCCGACCGTCGAGGGATCGGCCTCGGGCTCGCCATCGCGAAGGGAATCGTCGAGGCGCACAACGGCAGGATCTGGGTGGAGAGCCACGTGGGCCTCGGGAGCACTTTCTACTTCACGCTTCCGGCGGAAGTCGAAAAAACGGCCTAGGGCGGTCCCCGGGTGCCATACGCGCGGTCAAGCGCTTGAATCGCCGATAAAAGGTTGCCGCCGCGCCGTCCTCTCGTCCATATCGGACGCCCCGCCTCGCCGTCTCGCGGCATGAGGCGTGACCGCTGAGCGTGCGAGGTTCGAGGAGGAAAAGCTGGGTCAGTCAGTCTCTCAGGAATACATGGGGTCCGCGGAAGCCGCGGGACTCACGTACGTCACCGATGCGATGCCGGGAATTCGCCGTCACCGCCACGGCCGCGGCTTCACGTACATCGGTCCCGACGGCGTCGTGATCCGTTCGAAAGAGGCTCTCCACCGGTTCCGGTCGCTCGTGATTCCTCCGGCGTGGACAGATGTCTGGATTTGCCCCCGCGAGGACGGACACCTCCAGGTAACGGCCCGCGATGGACGCGGACGCAAGCAGTATCGCTATCACCCGCATTTTCGCAAGCACCGCGACGGCACCAAGTTCGAGCGCATGTTCGAGCTGAGCGACGTGCTGTGGAAGATCCGTGAGCGCGTCGAATCGGACATCGCGAAAGAAGGGTTCGACCGCGACAAGATCATGGCGACCGTGGTCTGGCTGCTCGAAACGACGCTGATTCGAATCGGATCGGACGAATACAGGAAATCCAACAAATCATTCGGCCTCACTACGCTCCGCCGCCGGCACGTAGCCGTCGTGGGATCGGAAATGCGCTTCGAGTTTCGAGGAAAGAGCGGGATTCAGCACGCCGTCTCGGTCACCGACAAGCGTATCGCGCGCATCGTGCAGCGCTGTCAGGCGATTCGCGGGGAAGAGCTGTTCAAGTACCTCGATGACGAGGGCAAGCGACAGGAAGTCGACGCGGAAGACGTGAACAAGTATCTCCAGGAAATCACCGGCCGCGAAGTCACGGCAAAGGATTTCCGCACGTGGGCCGGGACGATGCTCGTGGCGGAAGCACTGCGGAACATGGGTCCGGCCAAGACCCAGCGTGAAGCGGAGAAGAATATCGTCGCGGCCGTCGACACCACCGCAAAAAGGCTGGGCAACACGCGCAGCGTCTGCCGCAAATACTACATCCACCCGGTGCTCATCGAAGCGTATCTGGAAGGCGAGATGCTACCCCCGCTTCCTGTGCGCCACCAATGGAATAGTCGCAACTCGAAGGGCCCGGCACTTCGTCAGCACGAGATGGATGTGCTCGGGTTCATCAAGGCGAGGCTCAAGCCAAAGGCCCGCCGTCCCGCTCAAAATCGCTCCCCAAAGCCGTCGGGAGGCACGCCAGTAGCGGCTGAGAGCACTGACGTCGCCCCAACCATAGGTGACACTCCGACTACGGGTAGCCTCCCCGCCTCGCGCAAGCTGGAGCCGACGCGCGCCTAGTCCAGGTAGGGGTAGTCTGGGTCGGAGAGACGCTCCGCGCGCGCCGATGCTTCGGGTCCCGCAATCTCTTTCGCCAGGTCCAGCAGCATCGGGCTGAGGTGTCCGCCGTAGCGTAGCAGGCTCGCCGCGCGCGCCCGTCGCGCGAGCAGGAATGCCAAAAAGGGCTGGTCGGCCTTTAGCGCGTTGCACTCGGGACAGGCGAGGACGAGGTTGTCCCGCCGATCGTACGCCGTCTTGCCCTTTCGCGGCGTCACGTGATCCATTGTGATCGATTTCGAGCTCACGCGGCGCTCACAATACGCGCACACCGGTCCATGCCGATCGAGGAGCCACTGACGCGTCTCCATGTACGCGTTGCGGCTCGTCGGCAGTGATGTGTGCTGCTGCGCGGGGCGGCGCACCCCGCGCTTCCGCGGCTTGCGTGACCTTCTTCGTGGTGGCGTCAAATCGGACGGGTTGGTTCCTGGTGCCATCGGTACAACCGGAACGATGCATTCCTCGCACCTTCTCTGCCAGCGCGCGGTTCCCATTTTGTGTGCTGCTGGATGTTGGTGCGGCGCTAGATGCTCACTCGGCGGCGCGTTAGCTTTTCGCTTCAATGACGATGCGAGACAAGCTCGACCTCCTGGAGCGCCGCCGCGCCGAGTCCGAGCTGGGCGGGGGCGAGGCGCGGCTCAAGACCCAGCACGAAAAGGGAAAGCTTTCCGCCCGCGAGCGACTCGAGCTCCTGCTGGATGAAGGTTCATTTGTCGAGCTCGACCGATTCGTGGTCCACCGCTCGACCGATTTCGGGCTCGAAGCGCAGAAGTTCTACGGCGATGGTGTCATCACCGGGCACGGCAAGATCGACGGCCGGCTGGTCTACGTCTTTTCACAGGATTTCACCGTGTTCGGCGGGTCGCTCTCCGAATCTTTCGCCGAAAAGATCGTGAAGATCATGGACCTGGCGATGCGGAACGGCGCGCCCGTTATCGGATTGAATGATTCGGGCGGCGCACGAATTCAGGAAGGCGTTGTCTCACTCGGCGGCTACGCGGAAATCTTCCTTCGCAACACGCTCGCGTCCGGCGTCGTTCCCCAGATTTCGGCAGTTCTCGGCCCGTGCGCGGGCGGCGCGGTCTATTCCCCGGCGATTACCGATTTCACGTACATGGTCCGCGGCACGTCGTACATGTTCGTGACCGGTCCCAACGTCGTGAAGACGGTTACCCACGAGGACGTCACGATGGAGGAGCTCGGTGGCGCCGACACGCACGCCGAGAAGTCTGGCGTTGCCCATTTCGCTTGCGACTCCGAGCCCGAGTGCCTGCAGCAGATCCGCGATCTCTTCCGGTTTATTCCCTCGAACAACCTCGGCGACGCTCCGCGCGGGTCAGGCACGGACCCTCGCGATCGGCGTGAAGAATCGTTGCTGGACATCGTCCCGGACAACGCCAACAAGCCGTACGACATGCTCGAGGTGATCACTCGTGTGGTCGACGATGCCGAGTTCTACGAGGTGCAGCGCGAGTACGCGAAGAACATCATCTGCGGGTTCGCCCACATCGGTGGATTCAGCGTCGGCGTTGTTGGAAACCAGCCGGCGGTGCTCGCCGGAGTGCTCGACATCAGCGCGTCCCTCAAGGCCGCGCGCTTCATACGGTTCTGCGATGCGTTCAACATCCCGCTCGTGACGTTCGAGGACGTGCCCGGCTTTTTGCCGGGCACCGCGCAGGAACACGGCGGCATCATCAAGCACGGCGCGAAGCTGCTGTACGCCTATTGCGAGGCGACGGTGCCCAAGCTGACGGTGATTACGCGAAAGGCTTACGGCGGGGCGTACGACGTCATGAGCTCGAAGCACATCCGCGGTGACTTCAATGTCGCCTGGCCGACGGCGGAAATCGCCGTGATGGGACCAAAGGGTGCAGTGGAGATCCTGTTCCGGAAGGAGATCTCCGAGAGCGGCGACGAGGCCGCGGCGACCGAGGCGAAGATCGAAGAGTATCGTGAGAAGTTTGCACACCCCTATATCGCGGCGGGCCGCGGTTACCTCGATGACATCATCGATCCGCGCGATACCCGGCCCGCCCTCATCGACGCGCTCGAATCGCTGCAAACGAAACGCGACAAGAATCCGCCGAAGAAGCACGGAAACATTCCGCTCTGATGGATCGAGAGCGGAGGCTCTGACGCCGGCCCACTCCTGATGTTCAAGAAAGTCCTCATCGCGAATCGTGGCGAGATCGCTCTGCGCGTCATTCGCGCGTGCCAGGAGCTCGGGATCAAAACGGTCGCGGTATACAGCGAAGCTGACGTGCGCGCTCCCCACGTCCGCGAGGCTGACGAAGCGATACTGATCGGGCCGCCGCCGTCGAGAGAGAGTTACCTCCTCGGCGACAGGATCATCCAGGCTGCGAAGACCACAGGGGCGGAAGCAATCCACCCGGGCTACGGATTCCTCTCCGAGCGTGAATGGTTTGCGCGAGCAGTTCGTGAGGCCGGAATCGTCTGGATCGGACCGCCGGCCGAAGCGATTGCGGCCATGGGGAGCAAGACCGCCGCGAGAACCCTCGCGGTCGCGAACGGAGTTCCCGTGGTTCCGGGAACGACCGAACCCCTGAAGGATGCGAGGGAAGCCGAGAATGTCGCGAAGAAGTTTGGATATCCGGTGCTGCTCAAGGCGGCAGCGGGCGGCGGCGGAAAGGGAATGCGCGTGGTGTCGTCTGCGAAAGATCTGGCGGGCGCGCTCGACGCCGCGCGCCGGGAAGCCAAGAGTGCGTTCGGCGACGACGCGGTTTACCTGGAGAAGTTCGTCGCGCAGCCTCGGCACGTCGAAATCCAGGTGCTCGCCGACTCGCACGGCAACGTTCTCTCGCTCGGCGAGCGCGAATGCTCGGTGCAGCGCCGTCATCAGAAGATGATCGAGGAGTCTCCGAGTGTCGCGGTCACTCCGGAGCTGAGGCGAAAGATGGGTGAGACAGCCGTGCGCGCGGCACGTGCGGCGGGCTACGTGAACGCGGGCACTTGCGAATTCCTTCTCGACCAGAGCGGAGAATTCTATTTCCTGGAGATGAACACACGCCTCCAGGTCGAGCATCCCGTGACCGAGCTCGTGACCGGAATCGACATCGTGCAGTGGCA